>JBBQCV010000104.1:0-12152 GCA_038319115.1 Burkholderiales bacterium
CCCATGACAACCGACTCCCTTGGCTGGCGCAAGAAATTCGCGGTCCTCATCCCGTCCACCAACACCAGCGTGCAGCCCGAGTTCGACGCCATGCGCGCCGCGGGGGTGACCAACCACGTCAGCCGCATCCGCATCCCCAACGACCCGCTCAACAGCGACGAGGATTTTCGCAGGCTGGTGGACAACATCGCCGCCGCCCAACTGGAGGCCGTCGACAGCGCGATGAGCTGCGAGCCCGACCACATTGTGCTCGGCATCTCGGTGGAAACCTTCTGGGGCGGCCTTGCGGCCAGCCGCAAGCTCAATGCCGAGCTCGAGGCGCATACGGGCCTTGGCGTCACCGGCGGCGCCGAAGCCTGTGCGGCGGCGTTCGCCGTGCTCGGGGTCAAACGCGTCGCCGTGCTCACCCCCTACTTCCCGGTGGGCGACCGCAACGTGCAGCAGTTCTTCGAGGAATCCGGCTACGCAGTCGTGCGCGTCAAGGGGCTGCGGTGCGCCTCGCCCGTGCTCATCGCCCACGTCCAGCCCGACGAACTGCGCGCGGCGACGGACGAACTCGACGGCGACGATGTCGACGCGGTGATCCAGGTCGGCACCAACCTCGCCTTCGCCGCGCTGGCCGCGCAGATGGAAGCCGAGCGCGCCAAGCCGATCCTGGCGATCAATACCGCCATCTACTGGCGCGCGCTGCGCAAGAACGGCATCGAGGACCGGGCCGAGGGCTGGGGCAGCCTGCTCGCGCGGCACTAGAGAATCCTGCCCCGCCCATGGGTGTCACGTCGACCCAGCGGCTTACTTCAACCCTACGCACCCCACCCGACCCAGAACCCGTCATGACGCGCAGATTCAAGGTACTCGAACCCTCGGCGATGAACGAAGCCCAGCGCAAGGCCTACGAGGGCATCGTGACGGGGCCGCGAGGCGGCGCACGCGGACCGTTCAACGCATTGCTGCGCAGCCCCGACCTGGCCGACCGTGTGCAGCGCGTGGGCGAATACGTCCGCTTCGGCAGTTCGCTGCCCGCGCGGCTCAACGAGCTCGCGATCCTCGTCGTGGCACGCTACTGGAGCGCCCAGTACGAGTGGTACGCGCACCACAGGCTGGCGTTGGAAGCGGGCCTGGACGAGCGCATCGCCGACGCCATTGCGCGGCGCGAGAGGCCGGCAGCCATGCAGGCCGACGAGTCGGCGGTGTATGACTTCTGCACTGAGCTGCACGAGAAGAAATCGGTGGGCGACGCGGCCTATGCCGTGGCGCTGGCGCAGTTCGGCGAGCAGGGCGTGGTCGACCTCATCGGTGTGTCGGGCTACTACACGCTGGTGTCGATGGTGCTCAATGTGGAACGCCACCCGCTGCCCGAAGGGGCTTCGCCGCTGCCGGAGACCAGATAGCCAGACCGACTCCCGGCTGGACGAATCTCGCCCTTGCAGTTTTGTACAAAACGTACAATACTGGCCCAGGATGAAAGCAACCGCCAGCTACGCCCGCCAGAACTTCGCCGCCCTGTTGGAGCGCGCGATCGCCGGCGAAGAGATCGTTATCGAGCGGCACGGCCGCCCGGTGGCCCGTTTGCTGCCCGCGGGTTTCCCCCAGGCCCCCGCGCTGCCTGCAAAAGAGGCAAATGTCGCCGAGGTTCGCGGCGTGGATGAGAGCTCGCCTTTGTCACGGGTGCTGCGTGAGCGCGCCTTGAAGAGGCTGCAGATTGCGCACCCCCGCGCGCAAGCCTGTGTGGCAAAGCTCTTGGAACAGGGCGCACAGGTGCGGATCGTCGGATCGATGGCGCGAGGATCATTTCGCCAGACGTCGGATGTCGATATCCTCGTCGAGGATCCCGGAGCACTGAAGGAGGACGAGATCGAGCGGATAGTGCGGCGGGAAATGCGGGATTTTCCGTTCGACCTGATCTACGCGCACAAGCTTTCGCCTGAGATGAAGAAGCACTTCGCGCAATGACGCATCCCATCTTTGCGCGGCTTGATGATCAACTTCGCCTGGTCGAGCGGGAGTTGGAGAATCTGCGCACCTCCGATGCCAAGTCCAGGGAATTGAAAACCTCCCACAAAGCGCTGTATGACGAGTGGACCCACCGCTCGGCTACAGCCGAGGGAATCCGATCCGTCTACAGCGGACTCGAGAAGATCATGGAGGCCATCGCGAACGAAGTCGATCAATACGACCCGCCCCACTCGGACAATTGGCACGAGAAGCTGATCGACCAGCTTTCCGTGAGAATCGACAGCATCCGTGGCCCGCTGCTCAGCGATGGGACCCGGGCCCTGCTGCATGAGCTTCGAAAGTTCCGTCACGTCGTTCATCACAACTATGCCCAGCGTCTCGACACATCGAAGGTGTTCGAGAACTACGACCGCGTGAAAAAGGCAGTGCCGGCGTTCAGGCGCGATTACCTGCGTTTGTCCAAGGCGCTGCAGACCCCGCAAGCGGCTGGCCAGCCATCGGTTCCCAAAAAGCGAAAATAGCCATTGCGGCGAAATCCGTTAGCTTTCATGGCCCTGCGCCGGGAAAAATATATTTTTCGGCCGGAGGCTTGCGGGCGCAAATGAATTTGTGTTCAATGAAGATGTTGCAATGCATTGCTAAAAAGGTTTTCCAAGAAACCAGGCATGCTAGGTGAACCAGTCAAGGACTTCTCCCTCCCGTCGACCGGCGGCGCGACATTCAAGCTTTCCGAGCACAAGGGCCACAGGCTGGTGGTCTACTTCTATCCCAAGGACAACACGCCCGGCTGCACCACGCAGGGGGCCGCCTTCAGGGACCACCACCGCGATTTCAGCAAGGCCGGCTGCGAAGTTTTCGGCATCTCGCGCGACTCGGTGCGCACGCACGAGAACTTCAAGGCCAAGCTGGGATTCCCGTTCGAGCTGCTGTCGGACGCGGACGAAACCGCGTGCACGCAGTTCGGCGTCATCAAAATGAAGAACATGTACGGAAAGAAGGTCCGCGGCATCGAGCGCAGCACGTTCGTTATCGACGCAAAGGGCGTGCTCGCGCGCGAATGGCGCGGTGTGAAGGTCCCCGGCCACGTAGAGGAGGTACTGAGCTTTGTTAAAACCCTATGACCGACAGGTCAGCGCAGACACAAGTCCCGCAGCTCCCGACGAAGTCCGCAGCGAGTTCACCAAAGCCACCGTCCCTCCCCCAGCCTTGAACAAGAAAAAATCCCGCAGTCCCCTCAAGAAGCGCGTCACCAAGCTGTTCGTGCTCGACACGAACGTGCTGATGCACGACCCGACCAGCCTGTTCCGCTTCGAGGAGCACGACGTCTACCTCCCGATCGGCACGCTCGAGGAGCTCGACAACCACAAGAAGGGCCTGTCCGACGTGTCGCGCAACGCCCGCCAGGCGAGCCGCTTCCTCGACGAGATCGTGTCCACCGCCGCGGGCGGCACCGCGGGCGACATCAGCCAGGGCATCCCGCTCACGGCCAAGGCGGGCGAGGCGCCCACCGGGCGCCTGTTCCTGCAGACCGAGGCGATCTCGAGCGACCTGCCGGTCACGCTGCCGATGGGCAAGACCGACAACCAGATTTTGGCCGTCGTGAGCCACCTGCACACCGTCAACCCGCAGCGCGAAGTGGTCCTTGTCACCAAGGACATCAACATGCGCATCAAGGCGCGGGCACTCGCCCTCGCCGCGGAGGACTACTCCAACGACAAGGTGCTGGAGGACAGCGACCTCCTCTACACCGGGGTGCTGCGCCTGCCGCCCGAGTTCTGGGACACCCACGGCAAAGACATGGAGTCGTGGAAGAAGGACGGCCACACCTTCTACCGCGTGCGCGGGCCGCTCGTGCCGCAGATGCAGGTCAACCAGTTCGTCTACGACGAGTCCGGCGAGCGCCCGCTGTACGCCGCGGTGCGCGAGAAAAGCGGCCGCATGGCGGTGCTCGAGACGCTGCGCGACTATTCGCACGTCAAGAATTCAGTTTGGGGCATCACCTCGCGCAACCGCGAGCAGAATTTCGCCCTCAACCTGCTCATGGATCCGGAGGTCGACTTCGTCACCCTGCTCGGCCAGGCCGGCACGGGCAAGACGCTGCTTGCGCTCGCCGCCGGCCTGACCCAGGTGCTCGACGCGAAGCGCTACACCGAGATCATCGTAACGCGCGTAACGGTGCCGATCGGCGAGGACATCGGCTTCCTGCCCGGCACCGAGGAGGAGAAGATGACGCCGTGGATGGGCGCGTTCGAGGACAACCTCGATGTCCTCAACGCCACCGACGAGTCCGGTGGCGAATGGGGGCGCGCGGCGACGCGCGACCTCGTGCGCTCGCGCATCAAGATCAAGTCGCTCAATTTCATGCGCGGCCGCACCTTCATCAACAAGTTGCTCATCATCGACGAGGCGCAGAACCTCACGCCCAAGCAGATGAAGACGCTGGTGACGCGCGCAGGCCCCGGCACCAAGGTCGTATGCCTTGGCAACATCGCCCAGATCGACACGCCCTACCTGACCGAAGGCTCCTCGGGACTGACCTACGTGGTCGACCGCTTCAAGGGCTGGGAACACTCGGGTCACGTGACGCTTGCGCGGGGCGAACGTTCCCGCCTGGCCGACCACGCCGCCGAGGTGCTTTAGCCATCCGCAGTACCCCCACCCTCCCTTCACAGAGAAACAAGAAATGAACCTGCTTCGCCTGTTCGCCATTACGGCGGCCGCCGCCCTGTTGTCCAACACCGCCGCCGCCCAGTCGGGCAAGCCGTACGAGCCGCACGTCGGCCAACAGGGCAAGGACGTGATCTGGGTGCCCACGCCCGACGACATCGTCGAGCGCATGCTGCGCATGGCGCAGACCACGCCCAACGACTATGTGATCGACCTCGGCGCGGGCGACGGCAAGATCGCCATCATGGCAGCGCAGAAGTTCGGCGCGAAGAGCCTGGGCATCGAGTTCAACCCGGAGATGGCCAGGCACGCGCAGTCCAATGCCGAAAAAGCCGGCGTGGCGGACAAGGCGCGCATCCAGCAGGGCGACATCTTCGCCACCGATTTCAAGGCCGCAACGGTGCTCACCATGTACCTGCTGCCGGCGCTCAACCTCAAGCTGCGCCCGACCATCCTCAGCATGCGGCCCGGGACGCGCGTGGTGTCGCACTCGTTCACGATGGATGACTGGGAAGCCGACGAGATCTCGAGCATGGACGGCCGGCGCGCGTATTTCTGGGTGGTGCCGGCCAACGTACAGGGCACCTGGCGCCTCAACTTTCCCGGTGGCGAGCCGCCCGAGATCACCTTCGACCAGCGCTACCAGAAGATCGAGGGCCACGTTGCGCTTGGGATCGTGCACGGCGGCCTGCGCGAGGCGCGCCTGTCCGGCCCCAATATCACCTTCGCCTTCGTCGACAGCGCCAGCGTGCGGCGGACTTTCATTGGCCGCGTGAACGGCAATGCGATGGAAGGCACGCTGCGGGCCGACAACGGCACCGAAGGCCGCTGGACGGCGACCAAGCGCTGACGGGCAGGCGGTGCGCTAGAGGCGCGAGTGCGAGCCGTCGCAGAACGGCTTGCCCGCGCTGTGCTTGCAGCCGCACAGCCACACTTTCTGCGCCTCGGCGACGGTGAACTTGAGCGGCTCGATGCCGGTGCCCTTGTGTGAGCCGTCGCAAAACGGCTGGCGTTTGGACAATCCGCACGCACACCACCAGTAATCGCCCGGCGCGAGCTCGACTGCGTATGGCGCCTTCTGCGGGATGCTCGGTTCGGCCATATTCAATAGCCGCTCGCGGCGGCGCGGTTTTCGAAACGCGTGTACTGGCCCAGGAACGTGAGGTCGATCTTGCCGATGGGGCCGTTACGCTGCTTGCCGATGATCACCTCGGCCACCCCGCGCGATTCGGGCTTGTCGGGGAAATACACCTCGTCGCGGTAGATGAACAGGATCACGTCAGCGTCCTGTTCGATCGCGCCCGACGCGCGCAGGTCCGACCTCATCGGGCGCTTGTCGTTCCTCTGCTCGAGCGCGCGGTTGAGCTGCGAGAGCGCCACGACCGGCACTTTGAGCTCCTTGGCGAGCGCCTTGAGACCGCGCGAGATCTCGGAGATCTCGGTGGCGCGATTCTCGCCGCTGCTCTGGTTGGAGCCCGACATGAGTTGCAGGTAGTCGATCACGATCAGACCTAGCTTGCCGCACTGGCGCTGCAGGCGGCGCGCGCGCGAGCGCAGCTCGAGCGCGTTGAGCGCCGCGGTTTCGTCGATGAAGATCGGCGCGTCGTGCAGCTTGCCCATGGCGCTCGAGAGCTTGCCCCACTCCTCGTCGGTGAGCCGGCCGGTGCGCATGCGGTGCTGGTCGACGCGCGAGATCGAGCCCAGCATGCGCATGGCGAGCTGGGTGCCGCCCATCTCCATGCTGAACACCGCGACCGGCAGGCCGTTGTCGACCGCCACGTTCTCGGCGATGTTGAGCGCAAACGCGGTCTTGCCCATAGACGGGCGCCCGGCCACGATGATGAGGTCGCCCTCCTGCAGGCCGGCGGTCTTCTCGTCGAGGTCGACGAAGCCCGTCGCCACGCCGGTGACGTCGGAAGGGTTGTCGCGGTGGTAGAGGTAGTCGATCCTCTCCATGACGCGGGCGAGCACCGGCTGGATCTCCTCGAATCCGGTGCGGTTGCGCGTGCCTTCCTCGCCGATCTGCAGGATGCGCGTTTCGGCCTCGTCCAGCAGCTGGCCCACGTCCCTGCCCGAAGGGCTCAGCGCGATCTCGGCGATGTCGGTCGCGACCTGGGCAAGCTTGCGCTGCACGGCGCGCTCGCGCACGAGCTCGGCGTAGCGGCGCACGTTGAGCGCGCTCGGCGTGTTCTGCGACAGCGACCCCAGGTAGGCCACCCCGCCGGTCTTGTCCTTGTCCTCGCTCGCCTCGATCGACTCGAGCACGGTCACCACGTCGGCCGGGCGGTTCGACTCGATCAGCTTGGCGATGTGGCGGTAGATGCGGCGATGGTCGTCGCGATAAAAGTCGTCCACCGACAGCACATCGCCGACCTTTTCCCACGCCTTGTTGTCGAGCAGCAGCCCGCCGAGCAGCGACTGCTCGGCCTCCACCGAATGCGGCGGGACGCGCAGCGCGAGCAGCTGCGGGTCAGCCGGTTCGGCGTTGAATGCTGCGATCTGGGGTGCGCGGGCCATGGGGGGAGATCATGCTACACAAAACGAAATGGCCTGTCGCCAAGCTGCAGAAAACAAAAGGCTCGTCGCAGGCACGAAAAATAAAAAGTCTTTTGCCAGCCGCGAAAAAAAGGTCCGCCGTCGGGCCACCAAAACAAAAAGGCCTGTTGCCAGGCCTTTAGGTGACTTTCCTGGCGGGCGGGCCCGCGCGGGTCAGACTTCGCCGAGCACCGAGACGGTGATGTTGACCACCACGTCCGAATGCAGGGCGACGGCGATCGGGGTGTCGCCGATCTGCTTGATCGGGCCGGCCGGCATGCGCACCTGCGAGCGCTCCACCTCGAAGCCCTGCTTTTGCAGCGCCTCGACGATGTCGTAGTTGGTGACCGAGCCGAACAGCCGCCCGTCCACGCCCGCCTTCTGCGCGATCTGCACCATCAGGCCCTCGAGCTTGGCGCCACGCTCCTGCGCCTGCGAAAGCTGGTCGGCCTGCGCCTTCTCGAGCTCGGCGCGCTTTTCCTCGAACACCTTGAGGTTGGATTCCGTCGCCCGCTTCGCCTTGCCCTGCGGGATCAGGAAGTTGCGCGCGTAGCCATCCTTGACCTTGACCACTTCGCCGAGGGCGCCGAGGTTGGTCACTTTTTCCATGAGTATGATTTGCATGCCGGGCTCCTTAGTGCAGGTCGGTGTAGGGAAGCAGCGCGAGGAAACGCGCGCGCTTGATCGCCACCGAGAGCTGACGCTGGAAGCCCGAGGTCGTGCCGGTGATGCGCGCCGGGATGATCTTGCCGTTCTCGTTGACGAAGTCCTTCAGCACGTCGACTTCCTTGTAGTCGACCCACTCCACCTTATCTGCGGTGAAGCGGCAGAACTTGCGGCGCCGGAACAGCGCCTTCTGCCCGCGGTCTTTCTTGTCTTTCCCCTTGCCCTTGCCCTTGCCCTTGCCACGTCCGAAAGCCATTTAAATTGCTCCTTCCATGAATTCGATATTGGTTACGTGCAACACCACTTTTGCGCTGCGCTGGCTCTTTGCCGCCAGGAACCCCTGTGCCCTGAGCGCGCTGCCGACACCCGCCGCGGCCACCTGCCGCGCGAGGATGTCGAAGGCGACGGCGGGCATTTCGGCCCGCACCTTGCGCTCCGACCCCGCTTCGCGCTGGGCCGACTCGTGCAGGATGCGAAACTCCACCGCCGGCAGGCCGGCAGGCGTGTAACGCAGTGCGCCGAGTTCCACGAGTGTCCCGCTCAGGGTGACCTGGTTGGCGTCAGCCTCGCCCAAAGGGGCTCAGGCTTCGGCCCGGGGGGCTTCGGCCGGCGCGGCCGTGGCGGCCGGCGCGGGCGTATCGCCTGCAGGCTTGTCGCCGCGCGACTCGCCCCGCTGTTCTCCCCGCTGTTCTCCCCGCTGTTCTCCCATCAAGGAGCGCGACTTCTCTTCCTTCATCATCGGGGAGGGCGTGGTATGGGCCTTGTCCATCTTGACTACGAGGTTGCGCAGCACCGCGTCGTTGAACTTGAACGAGTGCTCGAGCTCGGTGAGCGTCTCGGCGTCGCACTCGATGTTCATGAGCACGTAGTGCGCCTTGTGCATCTTGGCGATCGGGTAGGTCATCTGGCGGCGGCCCCAGTCCTCGAGGCGGTGGACCACCCCATTGCGGGAGGCCACCAGCGCCTTGTAGCGCTCGACCATGCCGGCGACCTGCTCGCTCTGGTCCGGATGGACGATAAAAACCACTTCGTAATGTCGCATGCGCAAATCTCCTTGTGGGTTTGAGCCGCCCGCCATGCGTTAGCGGTGCGGCAAGGTCGGCGCCGGGATGAAAAGTCAGGCTCGGCGCCGGGGTTTCCGCGCTACGCCCGGGCCAAAAAGCCAAGGGAATCGCGGAAAGCTTTGAATTATATCCTTAATTGGGCTCCCTGCCCAAGCCCCGTCCGGCCGCGCGATTCAGGCCGGCGAGGCCTTGCCCGCCTTGGACCGCGCGCCGCCTGCCAGCCGTCGCCGCACCGACTCGAACAGCACGATCCCGGCGGCCACAGAGGCGTTCAGGCTCTCGACCTCGCCCTGCATGGGGATGCGCACGAGGAAATCGCAATGCTCGCGCGTGAGCCGGCGCATGCCCTCGCCTTCCGCGCCCAGTACCCACGCCACCGACTCGGGGAAGTCGGCCGTGAACAGGTCGTCCTTGGCATCCTCGTCGGTTCCGACGATCCAGATGCCGCGCTCCTTCAATTCTCGCAGGGTGCGCGCGAGGTTGGTGACCTGGAAATACGGCACCGTCTCGGCCGCACCGCTGGCCACCTTGGCAACCGTGGCGTTGAGCCCCACTGCGCGGTCCTTGGGCGCCACCACCGCGCTCACGCCGGCCGCGTCGGCGACCCTCAGGCAGGCGCCGAGGTTATGCGGATCCTGGATGCCGTCGAGCACCAGCAGCAAGGGCGGCCCGGTGAGCAGGTCGAGCGTGTCGTCCAGGCTGCTGCTGCGCTTGGCCTGCTCGACCATGGCGACCACGCCCTGGTGCCGGCCGTGGCCGGCCAGGCCATCGAGCCGCTCGCCGTGCGCGACCATGACGCGCACGCCCTTCTGCCCGGCCAGCTTGAGCAGGTCGCGCATGCGAGCGTCCGCCCGGCCCGCCGCAGTATGCAGCTCGAGCACCGATTCGGGCCGCTGGCGCAGCAGCACGGTGACCGCGTGAAAACCGAACACCACGCGCGTGGGGCTCATTTCTCCACGGGCACGAGGTCCATCTTGCGCGTCTCGAGGTCGACGCGGACCAGCTTCACCTTGAGCCGGTCGGCCAGCCGGTAACGCTTGCCGGTGCGCTCGCCGAGCAGCACGTGGCGGGTCGCATCGAAGGTGAAGTAGTCGCGCCCGAGCTCGGAAATATGCACCAGCCCGTCGACGAAGTATTCGTCCAGGGTGACGAAGATGCCGAACCCGGTGACCCCCGTGACGCGGCCGCCGAAGGTTTCGCCGACGTGGTCCTGCATGTAGAAGCACTTGAGCCAGTTCTCGACGTCGCGGCTGGCGTCGTCGGCACGCCGCTCGGTTTCCGAGCAGTGGCGCCCGAGCGCTTCCCAGTCGACGTCGTCATAGCGGCGGCCGGCGATGACGGCCTTGATCGCGCGATGTACGAGAAGGTCGGGGTAACGCCGGATCGGCGAAGTGAAGTGCACATACGCCTCGAACGCGAGGCCGAAATGGCCGGCGTTGTCGGGACTGTAGACGGCCTGCTTGAGCGAGCGCAACAGGATCGTCTGCAGCAGGTTGAAGTCCGGGCGCTGGCGGATCTTGAGCAGCAACTCGGCATAGTCCTTGGGGCGCGGCTTGTCGCCGCCGGCCAGGTTAAGGCCAAGCTCGGCAAGGAAAGCGCGCAGCATGGCGATCTTTTCCGGCGCCGGCACGTCGTGCACGCGGAACAGCACCGGCTGCCTGTTCTCGACGAGGTAGTTGCCGGCGCATACGTTGGCCGCCAGCATGCACTCCTCGATGATGCGGTGCGCCTCGTTGCGCTGCTCGGGCACGATGCGCGAGATCTTGCCGCGCGCGTCGAACTCCATGCGCGTCTCGATCGAATCGAAATCGATTGCGCCGCGCAACTCGCGCGCCTTGAGGAGCACGCCGAACACGCCGTGCAGCGTCTTCAGGTGCGGCAGCAGGTCTTCGCGCCCGGGCTTGGCCTTGTCGGCCGAAAGCATCTCCCACACCGCGGCGTAGGTGAGGCGCGCCTGCGAGCGGATTACCGCCGGGTAGAACTCGTAGCGCGCAACTGCACCCTTGGGGCTGATCGCCATCTCGCACACCATCGCGAGCCGCTCGACCTCAGGATTGAGCGAGCACAGCCCGTTGGAGAGCTTCTCGGGCAGCATCGGGATCACCCGGCGTGGGAAATACACCGAAGTGCCGCGCTCTTTCGCATCCACGTCGAGCGCGTCGCCATGGCGGACGTAGTTGCTGACATCGGCGATCGCCACCCACAGGCGATACCCCTTGCCCTCGCGCACCGCGTGCACCGCGTCGTCGAAATCCTTGGCGGTTTCGCCGTCGATCGTGACCAGCGGCAGGCCGCGCAGGTCCTTGCGGCCCGCGTGGTCCTCTTCGCGCACCGCGTCGGGCAGCGCCTTGGTCTGGTTGAGTGCCTTGCGCGAAAATTCGTACGGCAGGTCGAATTTACGCAACGCAATCTCGATTTCCATGCCCGGGTCCTCGCTGTTGCCGAGGACCTCGGCGACCTTGCCGATGGGCTGCGCATGCTTGGAGGGCTGCGCGATGAGTTCCACCGTAACCACCTGCCCGGCCTTCGCCTTGCCCGCTTCGGCCGGCGGCACAAGGATGTCCTGCGCGATGCGGCGGTCTTCCGGCACGAGGAACAGCACGCCATGCTCGGCGTGCAGGCGGCCCACCACGCGCCGGTTGCCGCGCTCGATGACGTCGACGATCTCGCCGGCCGGGCGGCCGCGGTGGTCGCGACCGGTCACCTTCACGGTCACGCGGTCGCCGTGCAGCACCTGGCGCATTTCAGCCGGCGAGATGAAGATGCTCTCGCCCGGCTCGTCGGGCACCACGAAGCCGTGCCCATCGCGATGGCCTTCGATGCGACCCGACAGGAGCGACAGCTTCTTCGCCACCAACAGCGCCCCGGCGCGATTGGTCACGATGCGCCCGGTGGCCTCGAGGACCGTCAGCGCCGCATCGAATGCGGTGCGTTCGCGCTTCTTGAGTTCGAGGCGATCGGCGAGCTCGTCAGGCGTCAGCGGTGTAGCCGCGCGCGTGAGTTCGGCAAGTATTTCGCTGGCATAGCCGCCGGCAGCCTCGGCTTTTGCCACGGGGCGCTTGACGGCGACATCTGCGCTTTGCGCAGTTTTCTTGGGTCTTGGATTGCCGGGTTTGTTTTTTGACACGCGCAGGTTCAGCCTCTAGAATTCGCTCCCCTGCCGAGGTGGCGGAATTGGTAGACGCACATGGTTCAGGTCCATGCGGTGGCGACACTGTGGGGGTTCGAGTCCCTTCCTCGGCACCAGACACAGAACTGAAGATT
>JBBQCV010000105.1:0-12061 GCA_038319115.1 Burkholderiales bacterium
ATCACCCACGCCGACGTCGACCACCTGATGATCTACGACGCCTTCGCTCACCTGCCGCTGTACGGGCTGGAGGACCTCGGCTTCGTGAAGCGCGGCGAGTCGGGCGCCTTCGTGGCCGAGCGGAACACCGCGCCCGGCGGGCGGCTGCCGATGAACACCAACGGCGGCGGGCTCTCGTACACCCACACCGGCATGTACGGCATGTTCGCGCTGCAGGAAAGCGTGCGCCAGGTGCGCGGCACCGCGCCGGCGCAGGTGAGCGGCGTGGAAGTCGGCGTGTGCCACGGCGTGGGCGGCATGTTCGCCGCCAGCGGCACCATCGTGATGGCGAACCAGCGGCCCTGACGGGGCTTTGCTCCAATCGGGTAAATACTGCCAGTTTTGTTGTTACCCCCGCGCCTGGCTTGGCTTTGCAGGCGAAATACTGACATTGAAGGAGGACAGGAATGGGACAGCTCGAAGGCCGCGTGGCGGTCGTGACGGGATCGGGTCGCGGCATCGGCCAGCAGATTGCGCTGCGTCTGGCGCGGGACGGCGCACGTGTCGTGGTCAACGACCTCGACGAGGCGCCGGCGGCGGAAACGATCGCGCTCATCAAACAAATGGGCGGCGAGGCGGTGGCCTGCAACGGCGACGTCGCGGCGGCCGATTTCGGCGAGCGCATCGTCGCCACCGCGGTGGACAAGCTCGGCGGCTGCCACATCGTGGTCAACAACGCGGGCTACACCTGGGACAGCGTGATCCAGAAGATGACCGACGAGCAGTGGTACGCGATCCTCGACGTGCACCTCACCGCGCCGTTCCGCATCCTGCGCGCGTTCGCCACGCACCTGCGCACGGCTGTCGAGGCCGAAGGCAAGGCTGGCCAGCGCATCGTGAGGAAGATCGTCAACATCTCCTCCACCTCGGGGGTCAACGGCAACGCGGGGCAATCGAACTACTCGGCCGGCAAGGCCGGCATCCTCGGGCTCACGCGCACGCTGGCCAAGGAATGGGGCAGGTACCACACGACGGTCAACGCGGTGGCTTTCGGCTACATCCAGACGCGCCTGACGACGCCGCTCACTGAGGGCGACGGCGGCACGATCGACGTGCAGGGGCGCCAGGTCAAGGTCGGCATCCAGGCCGGCCGCATCGCGGCGATGAACCAGATGATCCCGCTCGGCCGGGGTGGGTTACCGGAGGAGGCGGCGGGCTCGGTGTACCTCTTTTGCAGCCCGGACAGCGACTACGTGAGCGGCCAGACGCTGGTGGTGAACGGCGGCGCCTGATCGCCGATCAATGGCGCGTCGGCGGCTCGAGGGTGGAGAGCGCGGAGGCGAGCCGGACTGCCGAGACCGACTGGTCGGTCAGCGCCTTGAGCGCTTGCAGGCTGTCGAGGTGTGCCCTGGCGGTCGCGCCGCCCAGACCGACCGCGCCGGTCTGGAGCGCGGCGAATGTCTGGATCGCCGTATCGAGCAATCCCTTCTGCGCGTGGGAAAAGTAATCGATGTGGTCACCGATCGCATTCGCCTGCGTAACCACGGATTCCTGGCGGTCGCGGCCATAGGCGGTGACCGCGTCGGCAATGGCATCGTCCAGGCTGCGGTTGAGGATGCGAAATTCGTTGGTGGTGATCGGCGCCGAGCGCTCCATCGCAAGCTCGGTCACCGACTGGCAGATGTCGCCGTAGTCGTGGACAACCAGGTCGACCGTATAGCCCCGGCGCAGCAACTCGGCGCCGTGCAAGGCAGCGGCCGTGCCGATGTCGGTCGGGACGGATGAGGCTTTAGGTGCGGGAGTTTCGATCGGCGCATCGGTGGATTCGCGCCGCAAGGTCTCGACGAGCTGGGCGAGAAATAGCGGCGCGCCGTTCGCGGCAGTGTCGATGAACGAGCCGGTATTGCGCCGTTGGGCGGCCTTGCCGTGGCACCGTGCAATCAGTTCGTCGCGATTCGAGGCAATGAATTCGTGCAGCATCGTGCAAAGGTACGATCCGAAGTTCGGCAACGTCTGCCTGCTACCGAACAGATGGGGGGTTGCCGAAAAGCGCAACATTTTCCACTTTGTCGCCATCGACGCGGCTGAGTGAGCCGGGTTCCCCCCGCTCATTTTCGCGATAGCACCGCATGACCTGCCTCGCTGGCCCCACTAACAGCAATGTATGAGGTACCCGTGAAATCCGCCGTCCGAGCGAAGTCGAAATCCACCGCAAAAGCCCCCACTGGCATCGCGGGGTTCGACGCGATCACCGGTGGCGGCCTGCCGCGCAGCCGCACGAGCAGGGCGTGACGATCGCCATCGACGACTTCGGCACCGGCTTCTCCTCGCTGAGTTACCTCGCCAAGCTCCCAGTGGACACGCTGAAGATCGACCGCTCGTTCGTCGTCGACATGACCGGCGGGCCCGATGGGCTGTCGCTTGTTTCGACCATCATCAACCTCGCGCACTCGCTCAAGCTCAAGGTCGTGGCCGAGGGCGTGGAGACGGAAGAGCAATCGCGCCTCCTGCGCCTGCTCAATTGCGACGAGATGCAGGGATACCTGTTCAGCAAACCGGTGCCGGCAGCGGAATTCGAGGCTAAATTCCTGGCCTTGCCGGGGACGGGAGACGCGCCTGCGGCCTGACCTCGCGTTCCGGCAGCTACTTTTTCGAGTGCTTTCCGGTGAGTTGCGGGGTGCTCACGCCCTCGAGCTTCTTCTGCGCGTGCTCCAGGCGCGTGTCGCGCGCCCAGGTACGCTTGAGGTCGTCGCGGATGGTGATGTGCAGGCGGCCCAGCCCTTCGGTTTCCAGCTCGACCTTGTCGCCGTCCTGGAAGGCATTCAGGCCGCGGTGGTTGGTGCCGGAAGCGATAACGTCGCCGGGCTCGAGCGTGTGGATCGAGCTCACCCACGCGACGCACTTGGCGATGTTGTGCGCCATGTCGCTGGTGTTGAAGTCCTGCTTGAGCGCGCCGTTGACCCACAGCCTGACCTGCAGGTTCTGCGGGTCGCGGATCTCGTCGGCAGTGACCAGCCACGGGCCCATGGGCGCGAAAGTTTCGCGCGACTTCATCTGGTAGAACACGTTGCCGGGCTTTTGCAGGCCGCGCGCCGAGCCGTCGATGAAATTGGTGTAGCCGAACACGTGCTTCATCGCATCGGCCTCGGACACGTTGGAGGCGCGCTTGCCGATCACCACCGCGACCTCGGCCTCACCCTCGAAGATCGTGGCGGGGATGTCGGGCAGCACCATCGTGTCGCCGTCGCCGATGACCGCGTTGGGCGACTTGAGGAACCCGTTGATCGCCGGACGCTCGGGGAGCGTGCCGTCCTCCATGTAGTTCACCGCCATGCAGTCGATGTTGTACGGCTTGGGCAGGGGCGCGCGCAGCCGCATCCGGTCCAGCGGCATCGCCGTGCCGGTGTTCGATGCGTCCTCCAGACGGCCGCGGTACTCGTCGAATCGCGCGATCAGGCCGCTGATGAGGTCGTGTGGCCCGAGGTGGGGAATGTCGCGCACCTCGGCCGACACATCCACCACGAGGGAGTCACGGATCACGCCGAGGCGGTAATCGTCGAAGAATGCGAGTTTCATTTTGGCTTCCTTGGTTTGCCTGCGGGCTTGCGACCGGGAAGGAGCCTACGCAGTCGCGCAGTCGTCGAATCACGGTCGAGCGAAGAACTCGCCACATCCAGCACGAGTCTTTCCCAATCGGGGCCGTCGGGTGCAGGCTCGATTCCATTGAGCCTCAGGTAAACGATGGCCGAAGTCATTCCCACGCGCTTGTTCCCGTCGATGAACGGGTGGTTGCGGCAAAGATAGAAAAGATACGCTGCCGCGATCTCAGGCAAGTCGGCAAACACCGACTGCCCGAACGCGGTGGCCTGGGTCGCGCCGATCGCGGATTCGAGCAAGCCCCGGTCCCGGATTCCCCGCAAGCCCCCGAATGCATCGATGGCTGCTGCGTGTATCTCCAGGACCTGATCGATGGTGAGGTGAACGCAGTCATCCGGCGTCGGCTTCACGCAAGCTTCTTGAGCGTCCTGGCGTAGTCCGCCACCGTCTGCCTGATCGTGGTGCTGACCGTTGCCGGATCTGCCTGGCGCCGCATCGGCGTCAGCGTCACCGTCCCGCCCTCGTGCACGACGACGTTGACCTCATCGCCCACCTTGAGGCCCGTGAGTTCGCACAGCGCCTGGTCGAAGATCAGGCCCTGCGAATTGCCCATTTTGCGGATGGTCTTGATCATGCCGGATTGTAAAACAAAGTATTACGAACGTCTATTCAGCCGGCCAGCAGGTGTGCAGGTCAGGCGTTCGGGGCGGCCAAGTTTAAGTATATACTTAACACATATACTCTATGAGGTGCTGGAATGAAAACGGCCAAACTGTTTCAGAACGGACAAAGTCAGGCGGTACGGTTGCCCAAAGAGTTTCGCTTCGAGGGCGATGAAGTATTCATCAAGAAATCCGGCAGCGCCGTGGTTCTGATTCCTCTCGTCAATTCCTGGGATTCCCTGACTGGCAGCCTGGACAAGTTCACCAAGGACTACATGGACGACCGAAATCAACCCAGGCAGAAAAAGCGCGCGGCAGCATTTGAATGAAGGTCATGCTCGATACCGATATCTGTATTGCCATCATCAAGCAAAAGCTGCCGCATACGATAAAGCGCTTCAACGATTACAAGGTGGGCGAAATCGGCATTTCCTGGGTAACGCTCGCTGAATTGGAATTCGGCGTCGCCAAGAGCCAGCACCAGGAGAAAAATCAGGCAGCCCTCGACGAATTCGTCCTGCCTTTGGAGATCGCAAACTTCAATCGCGAGGCAGCCAGGGATTATGGGCGGATGCGGGCGGCGCTGGAGAACAAAGGCACGCCCATTGGCTCATTCGACATGATGATCGGGGCGCATGCGCTGAGCTTGGGTGTAACGCTTGCCACCAATAACTGCCGAGAGTTTTCGCGCATCAAAGGTTTGACGGTCGTTGACTGGATCGCTAGTGGGAACTAAGTCGTAGCTGCCTTGTAGGTATCGAGCTTGATGCGCTCGCGCTCCAGCGCCGCGGCCACCGCGGGCGCGGCCATCACCTTCTCGACGTGCTTCTTCAGCACCGGGTAGGCGGCCGGGTCGATTCCGGCATAGCCCGCCCAGCGAAGCAGGGTGAAGGCATATGCGTCATGGAACGAAACCTGCGCGCCCAGCAGCCAGGGCGAGGCCGCGCCGGCCCACTCTTCGAGGCGCGCAAGGCGCTGCCGGTATTGCTTCACCGCATGCGCCTTGACCTCGGCCTGCGCCGCTTCGCTCTCGGCGAACTTCTGCGGCATGAAGGTGTGGGTGAAAGTCGGGTGGGCGGTGTTGTTCATCCACGCAAGGCGCGACAGCGCGTCCGCGCGCGCCCAGCCATCCGTGGGCAGGAGCTTGGCCTCCGGGTTGGTGCGGTCGATCCAGTCGCAGATCGCCACGATCTGGGTCAGCGGCTTGCCGTCCACCACCAGCACGGGCACCTGGCCGTCCGGGTTCATGGCCTTGTATTCGGGGGTGAGGTGTTCGCCCTTGTGCAGCTTGACCAGTTTGGGCTCGAACGCCCGGCCAGTGGCGGCCTTGACGATCTCGAGGCCGACGTGCGGCACGAAAGAGCAGGCGCCGGGGGCGAAATAAAGCTCGACGGTATTGGGCATGGCGTTCCTCCGAGGGTCGGCTGAGGCGATCAGGCGAAAGCGGTGGGTTGGGGGGCAGTGCGCAGGATGCGTTGCGCGCCGGTGAACAGGAGGTAATGCCGGCCCGAGGCGCGGCCGAGCATGGTAATGCCGATCTTGTCCGCGATGTCATGGCCCATCTTGGTGAGCCCTGAGCGCGAGACGAGGAAAGGGATGCCCATCTGGGCGCACTTGATCACCATTTCGCTGGTGAGCCGGCCGGTGGTGTAGAAGATCTTGTCCGAGCCGTCGATGCCGTCGAGCCACATGAAGCCCGCTATCGCATCCACCGCATTGTGGCGGCCCACGTCCTCGACGAACCGGAGGATCTCCGCGCCTTCGGGCGTGGCCCTGGCGAGCGCGCAGCCATGCACCGCGCCCGACTGCTTGTAGATGGTCTCGTATTTGCGCACCTGCTCGACCAGCGAAAACAACTGGAAGTCCTCGAGCTTCACGTCGTCGCGCAGCTTGATGGTGTCGATCTCGTCCATGAGCCCGCCGAACACCGTCCCCTGTCCGCAGCCGGTGGTAACAGTGCGCTTGCCCAGGCGTGCCTCGAGGTCGGCCGCCCGCAGCCCCGTGCCCTTGCGCGTGACCACCGCGACCGAGTCGCTTTCCCAGTCGACCTGCACCTCGGCGATGTCCTCGACCGAGCCGACCAGGCGCTGGTTGCGCAGGTACCCGATCGCGAGGGCTTCGGGTGCCTGGCCGAGCGTCATGAGCGTGACCAGTTCGCGCTTGTCGAGGTACAGGGTGAGCGGATGCTCGCCCGCTATTGCGGTGGGCACCATCTCGCCGCGCTCGTTGTAGGCCTCCACCTCGTACGTGGCGGGGCGGCCCGCATCGGTGAGCTTGGGCCGGGTCATGCGCAGGCCGTCGCGGTTGCCGTGGTCGCCATGCGACTCATCCGCCGATGTAGGACATCTCGACCTTCGATCCGCCTGTGGCCGGCCGGGCGGTATCGGCGGTGCGGATCTCCGAGTAGCGGTCGCCGCGCGCGCGCCAGACGGCGACGATCTCGTCGCGGAGGTCTTCATCGCTCGCGCCTGCGCGCATGAGCGTGCGCAGGTCGTGTCCCTTCTGGCCGAAGAGGCAGGTGTACATCGAGCCTTCGGTCGACAGGCGCAGGCGGTTGCAGTCGGCGCAGAAAGCCTGTGTCACGGAGGAGATCACGCCGATCTCGCCCGCGCCGTCGGCATATTTCCAGCGATCGGCGACTTCGCCGCGATAGCCGGGGTCGGCCTGCGCCAGCGGGAATTCGGCGGAAATGAGGCGCACGATTTCGGCCGAAGGAATCACGTCGTCCATGCGCCAGCCGTTGGTGCTGCCCACGTCCATGAATTCGATGAAGCGCACGATGTGACCGGTGCCGCGAAAATGGCGAGCCATGTCGAGCACCTGGTGGTCGTTGACGCCGCGCTTGACCACCATGTTGATCTTGACGGGCGCAAGGCCGGCCGCGGCGGCGGCGTCGATGCCTTCGAGCACCTTGGCGACCGGGAAATCGGCGTCGTTCATGGCCTTGAAGGTCGCGTCGTCGAGCGAATCCAGGCTCACCGTGATGCGATCGAGGCCGGCATCCTTGAGCGCCTGTGCTTTTTTAGCCAGCATCGAGCCGTTGGTGGTCAGCGTGAGATCCACGCCCAGCGGGGCGAGCAGCGCGATCAGGCCCTCGAGGTTGCGCCGCACCAGCGGCTCGCCGCCGGTGAGGCGGATCTTTTCCACGCCCAGTCCCACGAACACCTGCGCAAGGCGCGCGATCTCCTCGAACGAGAGGAGCGAGGACTGCGGCAGGAACTGGTAGTCGTCGTCGAACACGTCGCGCGGCATGCAATACACGCAGCGGAAATTGCAGCGGTCGGTGACCGAGATGCGCAGGTCACGCAGGCGCCTCCCGAGCGTGTCGACGAACGCGCCCCCCTCGAAGCGCGCCGGCTTCGAATGGATTTCGCCCGCGCGCAAGGTGCTCGCCGGGTGGATTGGAATAACCTTTTCAGGCATGGTGTTACTGCGGGTTGCTGGGTGTTTTTGATGATAACAGAGGGGGAATCGTGCCCCGATGGGGTTATATTGCGGCGCATGCACGAATCGTCAATCCCTATCGCCGTCATCATGCAGCGCCGCGCGTTGCAGAACCGCTGGCAGAGCATCGTGTGGGAACCTTTCGGCCTGGTGGTGCACCATTCGGGCGGCGATGCCCCGAGCCTGCTGGTGGAGCAGGAAGGCCTCGCGCAATGGCTGCATCCGGGCTTCGACGTGAAGTTGTTTCGCGACGAATGCGAAGGCTATTACCTCAACGTGTCCTCCAACGAGCCCCGCGTGTTCGTGATGTGGCGCATGGAGGACGACCTCGCGGTGCCCAAGTTCGTCACCGTGAGCTACAACGAGGCCGGCCGGCTCATGGATGGCGGCGAGCAGGTCGACAACGTGGCAATGCCGCCCGAACTCATGGCGTGGGTGGGCGGGTATGTGGAGGCGAACTACCGGCCCGAACCCAAGCGGCGCGTGCGGCCGCAGTCGTTCGTGAACCCGAAGGACCGCGCCGGTTCCGGGCGCAGGCCGCGCAAGGGAGGGTTGCCTGAACGCGGATGACGTCGGGACTTTCCTGTCGCGCTGGTCGCGCCGGAAGCTCGACAAGGACAAGCCGGCCGACGCCCCCGACGCCCCCGACGCCCCCGACGTTCAGCCAGCGATCCCGGCGGACACGCCTGCACCGGCCGCCGGTGAAACCGCCGGCGCGGACGCGGGAACGGACGCCGTTGCGGGCGAGGTACCCGAGCCGCTGCCGCCGGTCGAGAGCCTCACGCCGGGATCGGATTTCAAGCCGTTCATGCGCGCCGATGTCGATCCGTCGATCAAGAACGCGGCCCTCAAGCAGATGTTCAAGGACCCGCACTTCAACGTGATGGACGGGCTCGACACCTACATCGACGACTATTCCATCGCCGACCCGATCCCGGAAGAAATGATGAAAAAGCTCTACCAGGCGCGCGAGCTCCTGTTCAGCCCCGAAGAAAAGGCAGCGGCAGATGCCGCCGACGCAACCGCGCAAGCCAATGCCGCGGCCGGCAAGGCCGATGCCGCGGCCCAGGCCGATCCGGCGCAATCGCCCGCGCCCGCCTCCGATCCCGGCGCAAAGGACACATGACCATGGCGCTCCAGGACAAGACCATCAAGCTGTGCAACTGCAACCGCACCATGCCGCTGGACGCCAAGGCGCTGGCGGCGGCATTGAAGTCGAAGGGCGGCGTGACCATCCACACCGAGCTTTGCCGCAAGGAGGCCGGCGCATTTCACGCGGCGCTGCGCGATCCCGAGGTGCTGGTGGCCTGCACGCAGGAGGCGCCGTTGTTCTCCGAACTGGCCGAGGCGGCGGGTGCCAAAGGCGTGCTGGGGTTCGTCAATATCCGCGAAGCGGCCGGGTGGTCGGTGGAGGCGCCTGCGGCCACGCCCAAGATCGCGGCCCTTATCGCCATGGCCGCGCTGCCGGATCCCGAGCCGGTGCCCACGGTGGGCTATTCGTCCAAGGGCAGCATGCTGGTCATCGGCCCGGCGGCCGCGGCGCTGGGCTGGGCCGAGCGGCTCGCGGATGGATTGGAAGTCGCGGTCCTCGTGACACCCGGGAAAAATGCGGCGCATGCCGAGCTGCCCGCCGAGCGCAAATACCCGGTCTGGTCGGGCAGCACGCCACGCATTGCCGGCTACCTCGGCGCGTTCGAGGTCGAGTGGTCGCAGGACAACCCCATCGACCTCGACGTGTGCACACGCTGCAACGCGTGCGTGCGCGTCTGCCCGGAAGGGGCGATCGACCTCACCTACCAGGTCGACATGGACAAGTGCAAGGGCCATCGCGACTGCGTGAAGGCCTGCGGCGCGATCGGCGCGATCGACTTCAGCCGCGCCGAACGCGAACGTGCAGAGCGTTTCGACCTCGTGCTCGACTTGTCGCGCGCGCCGGTACTGAAGACCCCGGACCTGCCGCAGGGATATCTCGCGCCGGGCGCCGATCCGCTTGCGCAGGCGTTGGCGGCGCAGCAGCTCACCCAACTGGTGGGCGAGTTCGAGAAGCCGAAATTCTTCGCCTACAAGGAGCGCATCTGCGCCCATAGCCGGTCGGGCCAGCCGGGTTGCACCCAATGCATCGACGTATGCTCCACCGGGGCGATCACCAGCGACGGCGACCGCGTCAAGGTCGAGCCGCACTTGTGCGCCGGCTGCGGCGGATGCTCCACGGTGTGCCCCTCCGGCGCCATGACCTATGCCTATCCGCGGGTGCCCGACACGGGCGCGCGGCTGAAGACGCTGCTCACCACCTACCGCGAGGCCGGCGGCAGGGATGCCTGCCTGCTGTTCCACAATCCCGAGGACGGGCGCTTGCTCGTGCATTCGGTGGGCCGCAGGGCCGCCATCGGGACGGCCCCAGGGGCGGGCGGAGGCACGGTGCGCGGCGGCAAGGGCCTGCCCGCGCGCGTGATCCCGGTCGAGGTTTTCCACGTTGCTTCGATCGGCATGGACGTGTGGCTGGGCGCCATTGCGTATGGCGCGAGCCAGGTGGTGGTCGTGTCGGCCGGCACCGAGCCCGACGGCTACGTCGAAGCGATCCGCGCGCAGATGGCCATCGCGCAGACGATCCTCACCGCGCTCGGGTACGCCGGCCGCCATTTGGAGCTGGTCGTCGCACACGACGCGCCTGCGCTCGAGAAAGTGCTGTGGGGCCTCGCGCCCGCCGGCACGCCGGCCAAGGCCGCCACGTTCAACCTTGCGGCCGAGAAGCGCACCACGCTCGATTTCGCCATCGACCACCTCGCGCGCCACGCACCCACGCCCAAGGATGAGATCGCCCTCATGGCGGGCGCACCCTTCGGCCGCCTGCAGGTGAACCGCGACACCTGCACGCTGTGCAAGGCGTGCATCGGCGCCTGCCCCGAGGCGGCGCTGCTCGACTCCCCCGATGCACCAATGCTGCGCTTCATCGAGCGCAACTGCGTGCAGTGCGGCCTGTGCGCCAACACCTGCCCTGAGGACGCCATCACCCTGGTGCCGCGCTTGCTGCTCACGCCGCAGGCGCGCGAATCGGTCACCCTCAACGAAGCCGAGCCTTTCAACTGCGTGCGATGCGCCAAGCCCTTCGGCACGCGGCAGATGATCGACAGCATGATGGGCCGCCTGACCGGGCACTCGATGTTCGCCAGCGGCGGAGCGGGCGGCAACGCGCTGCGGCGCCTGCAGATGTGCGCCGACTGCCGGGTCGTGGACATGATGGAATCCACCAACGAGCCCTCCATCCACGACATTCCGAAAATCCGATGAGCACCGCCGAGCCGATCCGCTTCCTGCCGCCCGAGGCGCCCGAGGACAACGCGCGCGCCGACCTCTATGCGCTGGTCGCGACACTGTTCTACGCGCCGCCGGACACCGAGCTGCTCGCTTCGCTGGCCGAGGCCGACGAGATCCTCGGCGAGGGCGATTCGGTGCCGCTCGCCGACGCATGGCGCGGACTGCAGGCCGCCTGCGCCGCGGCCGATGAGGAGGCGGTGCAGGAGGAATACGACGCCGTTTTGGTGGGCGTGGGCAAGGCGGTCGTGCCGCTGTACGTAGGCGCCCATGCGGGAAGCACGGGCGCCGAAAGCCTGTTGGTCGACCTCAAGGCGTTCCTCGCCGAGCGCGGCCTCGGCCGGCGTTCCTCGGTGAGCGAGCCCGAGGACCATATCTCCGCGCTATGCGAAGTCATGCGCCACATGATTTCGGTGCAGCAGGCGGGAATAGACGAGCAGCGCGAGTGTTTCCATCGGTTCCTCTACGTCGGCGGCGTAAAGTTGTGCGATGCAATAACCGAGTGTGCCGAGGCGAATTTCTACAAGAGCGTGGCGCGGTTCGCCAAGAGTTTCCTCATGCTGGAGCACACTGCTTTTGAAATGCACTAGAATCATGCGGCGTAGTGCTAAAGTCATAGTGCTAAAGTCGTGTCACAGTAGCGCCGAAGAAGTGCCAAAACTATAAAAGTGTCTTGAAGGAGACGAACATGGCTCGATCGGAATCCAAGGCAGCAGGAACCTCCGCGGGCAGGCGTAATTTCCTGCTGGCAATGGGAGCGGGCGGGGCCGCAACGGTCGCCGCGCTCGCCGCGAAAACCCAAACCATCCCGACGCCTGTAAAAACCAGCGCCGGAAAACGCTCGACCAAGGGTTACACGGTCTCCGAGCACATCAACAACTACTACCGCACAACCAAGGTCTGAGGGGTCACGCCATGCTGCTCACCAGAAAATCCTCTGGGGGCGCCGACGCGTCCTCGTCCTCGCGCCTGTCGCGCAGCCTGTCGGGCGTCCTCGGCAAGACCATCGACCGGCGCACGTTCCTCAAGCGCTCGGGCGTCACGGCCGGCGCAGGCGCAGTCGCCGC
>JBBQCV010000106.1:0-12039 GCA_038319115.1 Burkholderiales bacterium
AGCGTGCTCACGCGCCTGGCCGAAGCCGGCGTCGCGACGCTGCTGATGAGTTCGCGGATGAGCCGGCGCGTCGCGATCGTGCTCGGCCCGATGCATAACGATGCCGCGGTGCGCCTGGCGCAGGCGAAACGCGTGATGGACCCCGAGTACTGCGCGCATACCGCGCGCGAACTGGTCAGCGCGAAACTGGCCCGCCAACGACGCCTGCTCAAGAAAGCGCTTGCCGAACGTCCCGATGCGCGCAAGTCCCTGTTCGACGCGGACGCAAGCCTTGCGGGGATCGGCGAATCGCTCGCAACCCGAGGCGATCTCGATTGCGCCAGCCTGCGCGGCCTGGAGGGCAGCGCGGCCCGCGCCTACTTCCAAGGGCTGGGCGCCCTCTTCCCGCCGGCGCTGGCTTTCACCGGCCGCAACCGCCGCCCGCCGCGCGACCCGGTCAACGCGTGCCTGTCACTCGCCTACACGCTGCTGCATTTCGACGCGGTCGGCGCCGCGCATCGCGCGGGGCTCGATCCGCTGCTCGGCTTCTACCACCGGCCGGCGTTCGGGCGCGAATCGCTCGCGAGCGACCTGATCGAGCCGCTGCGCCCGCTTGCCGACGAGTGGATCTGGCGGCTGTTTCAGGGCCGAACCTTGCGCGAGGATCACTTCACCACTGACAAGGGCGCGTGCAGCATGGGCAAAGCGGCGCGCGAATGCTTCTATGCCGAATGGGAGCGATTTGCCCGGCTGCCGCGGCGCTGGTTGCGGACGCGCTCGGCCCGCCTGGCGCGCACGCTGCGCGAGGAAGGCGGCGCGTGGCTCGAACATGACGAGGACGCGCCATTTTGAGCGCGCTCGCCGCGGCCGGGATGCGCTGCGCAGTGCCTGCCGGCACGCCCGCACGCAAACCCCTGTACCTCGCCACGGGCATGCGCTTGCGCATCCTCGCGCAAGCCGAAAGCCTGGTCGTCCAGCAGGCGGCAAAGAGCGATCGGCGTTTTCCGCTGGCACGCATCGACCGCATCGTGTGCGGCAGCCACACCGACTGGAGCGGAGAAGCGCTCGCTTTGTGCATGGCGAACAGCGTCACGGTCACCTGGGTGTCCGGCCGGGGCGACGTGCTCGGACAATGCGCACCCTCCCGGTGTGCCGCCGTTGACCGGGAAACCCGGCTCGAAGCCTTTCTCGAACACCCCGATTGGGCCTCGCGCTACCGCGACTGGCTGCGTAACCGGCGCATGAGCGTCCTGGTGGAATGGGCTGCCGCCTGTTCAGGAGAGAATATCGCCCCAAGTGCCGCCGCGTGGGAAGAACGCAAACGCGAATACGTTTACCACGGCGTCGTTGCCGAGGTTTTCGGCGCCGAGGCCAAGGGCTGGTGCCACGCATGGACATTCGCGCGACTTCGCGCGGCGGGCCTGGCTGCGCGCTACTGGGGCCGCGACGCCAGCGCACTCGATCTTGCCGACGACATCGCCGGCCTGCATTGGGCCGAAATCAACCTGGCCGGCGGCGCCTGCGTCAAAGGGGCAAGCGGCACGCGCGAGGGATTGATGTTCTTCGAGAACTGGACCCGGCTGCATCTTGCGCGGACCGCGGAGCACCTTGCCGAGCTGAACCGCTTCGTCGCACGGGAGAACGAGACGTGGCGCTGACCCAGCCGAAAGCCTGGCTGATCGCGTACGACATCGCCGACAAGCGGCGCCTTTCGCGCGTGCACCGATTCATCAAAAAGCGGGCCGTGCCAGTGCAGTACTCGGTCTTCTACTTCGAAGGCAGCAGCAACCAGGTGAGCCGGTTTCTCGGAGAGATCGAAACCTATATCAACGTAAAACAGGACGACATTCGCGCATACCCGTTGCCGCACGATCTCAAGTACGACACATTCGGCCGCGGCAGCCTGCCACTCAGCGGGTTGCTGTTCTCCGACCGAACGACCGGCCTATCGGGCCTGACGCAGCCGAGGGCAGAGCGTAAAATGTAATCGTTGTGAAGTATGTCGCGTCCGATTCTGTAGTTCACTGGAGGATCGTGTGAGAAATTCTTCAAGGCTGGCTTCAACCGTTGGATTCGAGAGGCAAATTTTTATGATGGAGCTGAGCAGGACACCCTGATGAAGAAGGGATTACGACCTCCGCGATCGCGATGTAGTGAGTACGGTTCATGGGCTGAGCAGGACACCCTGATGAAGAAGGGATTACGACGCAAACGAAGCGCCTAGACCTTCGGCGACCTCGCCAACTTCAACCCGCACGTGCATGTGCTCGCCGCCGACGGGGCGTGCCTGCCCGATGGCACGTTTGTCGCCCTGCCGCCGGCCCGAGGCGCTGCTCCTCAAGAACTTTCGGCGCGCGGTGCTGGCGTTTCTCGTGCGCGAGCACGCGCTGTCCGAAGATCTGCGCAGCCGCATGCTCGGCTGGCGCTAGGAGGGAAGACAGGGCCCCTCCCCCGTCTTTGGCGGGTTCTCGGTGCACAACCAGGTGCGCATCGCGGCCGAGGATGCCGAGGGCAGAAAGAAGCTCGCCGGGTACATGCTGCGCGCCCCGATGTCGCTTGCGAAGATGACTGGCGCTCACCACCGGAAGCGTCATCTACCGCTCGAAGATGCACCTGTGCCGGGTCTGTGACGAGCCCCGTCCCTACCGTGCATTAGAATGGGCCACACCTGCCCAATTCGCGTGTCGCCGCGGGCTCGAGCCAGTAGCCGCGCGAACAATGGAGCAGGAAAATTCTACGATTGACCCGTCCTGATTCCGGATTGGATTCATGGCGTATCCGCAGATCGAATCGATTGAGACGTAAGCCGGGGGCGTGTTTAAACGATGGACAAAGCTGAAGCAACATTGATGGACGCAGAGCGCAGCGAACGCACGGCGACGGGCCGAAAACTGGCAAGGATCGGCGGCCAGGCGGTGGGCCTGGATGTCAAGTATCCGGTGGCCTCTGGCGGCGCGTGCCGCCGCGTATACCTGGACAGCACGGCAAGCACGTTGCGCCTGAAAATAGTTCAGGATGTTCTGGACGCATTTCAGCCGCACTATGCCAACACGCACAGTACGCTGCACTATGCGGCGCGGCTCTCCACTGCGGAGTATTCCTGGGCGCACGATGTCGTTCTGGATTTTGTGGGTGCGAACCCCGAACAATGGATGTGCTTCTTTGTAGGCAGCGGCGCGACGGCGGCGCTGAATCGCGTTGCCCAGACGTTGCGCGCTGCGCGGCCTGGCCGGGACGTGGTCCTGACCTCTGTCATGGAGCATCACTCGAATGATCTTCCGCACAGAAAGCATTTCACGGAAGTCGTGCATGTGCCTGCCGAGGTGACATCATCGGGCGCTCTGGGCGGAATCGATCTGCTGCAACTGGAGAATGAACTGAAGGCGCGGCCAAGCCGGGTAAATTATGTCGCGGTCACCGGGGTATCGAACGTCACGGGAATCGTGAACCCGATTCACAAGATCGCCCAGCTTGCGCATCGCTACGGCGCATTGGTCGTCGTTGACGCGGCGCAGATGGCAGCGCACGTGCCGATGCGCATGAGCGACAACGCGGAACCGTCAATGGACCTGGATGTGGTCGTGTTTTCAGGCCATAAGGTCTATGCGCCCGGGTCGCCGGGCGTGGTGGTCGCGCGCCGCGCGCTCTTTGCCGGTGTCGAGCCGGCGGAAGTCGGCGGCGGTATGGTAAAGGAGGTCTCGCTGGATCGATATGCCGTGGCTGACGATTTTCCGACTCGGGAAGAGGCCGGGACGCCAAACGTTTCCGGCGCGATCGGACTGGCCGCGGCACTGTATGCGCTGAAGGAAATCGGCATGGAGAACGTCTGGGCCGAGGAAGACCGCGTACTTCGATACGCGCTACGCCGCTTGAGGGAGGTTCCAGGTCTCATGATTTACGGCGAGACCAATCCGGATATCTGCCAGCGGGCCGGAGCAATTTCCTTCAATCTTGAGCAGTTTGACCACGCCCTGACGGCGGCTGTGCTGAACGACTATTTCAATATCGCGGTCCGCAACGAATGCTTCTGTGCTCATCCCTATGTTCGGGAGATGATCATGATCGCGCTTTCTGGCATCGCGGACACGCTGTCCAACGCGGAGCTTGAGCGGATGGCCGACGCTCAGCGGGGGATGGTTCGGGCGAGCTTTGGCATCTACAACACCGAAAAGGATGTTGATTCGCTGATTGTCGCCCTGAAGTCGATCGTCGCGCGTCGCGCCGAGTTCGAACGGTTGTATGTTCTTCAACCCAACGGGGACTACAAGCACATGCAATTCAGCGTTGACATGTCGCGCGCATTCTCCGCAAGGACGGTAGTGGATGCGGCTTTGCGCGACGCGTAGATGCGCCATTGGAATCCGGTAGGCGCGGTGACGCGCGTCCCACCCGGCACAGCGCCGACATCCGCGACCGGCTGCAGCTCACGATGCTGTTCATCACCCATGACCTTCGCGTCGCCGCGCAGGTCTGTGACGAGATCGCGGTGATGCGCTACGGCGAAATCGTCGAACGCGGCGCGACCATGGACGTATTCACCGATCCGCAGCACCCTTACACACGGGAGCTCCTCGCGGCCGTCCCCGGGCGCAACTGGATCCCGCCGGATTGCCGCGACGTGACAGATTTTCCAATTCTGCCAGATTGAGTTTTGGAGACTGGCTCCCCGCTTGGCTCTCCTGCCAACGCGTGTACCGGTGCCGGTACATCCAAGGCGAGCGGCGTGGTCAGACCCAGTCGCGCGCGACGAGGAAATCGGTGTACAGCCGCGCCTCGGGCGAGCCCGGCTCCGGCGCCCAGTCGTAGTCCCAGCGCGCTCGCGGCGGCATCGACATGAGGATTGATTCGGTCCGCCCCCCGGACTGCAGCCCGAACAGCGTGCCGCGGTCCCACACGAGGTTGAACTCCACGTACCGCCCGCGGCGATAGGCCTGGAAGCGGCGCTCGCGCTCGGCGTACGGCGTGTCCTTGCGGCGCTCGAGGATCGGGCAATAAGCGCCGAGGAAAGCGTCGCCCACGCTGCGCACCAGCGCAAACGAAGTATCGAACTCGCGCTCGGCGAAATCGTCGAAGAAGATCCCGCCCACGCCGCGCGGCTCATTGCGGTGGCGCAGGAAGAAATACTCGTCGCACCATTGCTTGAACTTCGGGTGGTGCTGCCCGCCGAACGGCTCGAGCGCCGCCTTGCACGCCGCGTGGAAGTGGCGCGCGTCCTCTTCGAACCCGTAGTACGGGGTGAGGTCCATCCCGCCGCCGAACCACCACACCGGGTCGGCGCCTGCTTTGAGGGCGACAAAGCAGCGCACATTCATATGGACGGTCGGGCAAAAGGGGTTGCGCGGATGCAGGACGAGGGAGACCCCCATCGCTTCGAACCCGCGGCCCGCGAGTTCGGGCCGACTCGCCGACGCCGACGGCGGCAGTGCTGCACCCTGCACGCGCGAAAAGCCCACCCCGGCGCGCTCGAACACGCGTCCATCCTCGAGGATGCGGGTCGAGCCGCCGCCGCCTTCGGCGCGCACCCATTCGTCGCTGCGAAATGTCCCGCCGTCGATGACCTCAAGCGTGGTCACGATGCGCGTCTGCAATCCGGCGAGGTAGGCCCGGACGGCCTCGGTGTCCAAGGAGGTTATTTCCGCCGCCTGGCGCCGCCGGCCGCAGCAGATGCGGCGCGCGTAACCGCGTCAGGCATGGCATGGTGGCCGATATCGCGCCGGAACTGCATGCCGGCGAAGCGGATCGGCTCGAGCACCTCGTAAGCGCGCCGATGCGCCATCTTCACGCTGTCGCCCAGCGCGGTCACGCACAACACTCGGCCGCCTGCGGTGAGCACCTTGCCATCGGCCAGGCGCGTGCCGGCATGGAACACGTGGTGGTCGTCGCCGGGTTTGCCCAGGCCTTCGATCGCGTCGCCGCTCTTCGGGGCGGCGGGGTACCCTTGCGCGGCCATCACCACCCCGAGCGCGCTGCGGCGGTCCCACTGGGCCTCGGCACGCTCGAGGCTGCCGCCGACGGCGTGGTCGAGCAACTCGAGCAGGTCCGACTTGAGGCGCAGGATGATCGGCTGGGTTTCCGGGTCGCCCAGGCGGCAGTTGAATTCGAGCGTTTTGGCGTTGCCGGCCGGGTCGATCATGAGTCCGGCATAAAGGAATCCGGTGTAGGGCAGGCCGTCCTTGGCCATGCCGGCGACCGTGGGCAGGATGATCTCGCGCATGACGCGTGCGTGGACTTTGGGAGTCACCACCGGCGCGGGCGAGTAGGCCCCCATGCCGCCGGTATTGGGCCCAAGGTCGCCGTCGCCCAGCCGCTTGTGATCCTGGCTGGTGGCGAGCGCCAGCACATGGGCGCCGTCGCACAGCACGATGAAGCTGGCTTCCTCGCCCACGAGGCATTCCTCGATCACCACGCGCGCACCGGCCTCGCCCAGGCTGCGATCGCCCAGCATCATGCGCACCGCGTCGCGCGCCTCGTCCACGGTGGCCGCCACCACTACGCCCTTGCCGGCAGCGAGCCCGTCGGCCTTGACCACGATCGGCGCACCCTCGGCGTCGATATAGCGGATGGCCGCGGCGGCATCGCCGAAAGTGGCGTACCGCGCCGTGGGGATCGAGTGGCGCACCATGAACTGCTTGGCGAAGTCCTTGGAGGATTCGAGCTGCGCTGCGGCGCGCGTCGGCCCGAAGATCCGCAGGCCCTTGGCGCGGAACTGGTCGACGATCCCGGCCGCAAGCGGGGCTTCGGGCCCGACCACGGTGAGGTGGACCTGCTCTCGCGCTGCAAAGGCGGCAAGCGAAGCGATCTCGGTCAGCGGCACGTTTTCCAGGCCCGGCTCGGCGGCCGTGCCGGCATTGCCGGGCGCGACGAACACTTTCTGCACGCGCGGGCTTTGCGCCAGCTTCCACGCCAGCGCATGTTCGCGCCCGCCGGCGCCGACGACGAGCAGTTTCATTTCAGTGCCTGAAGTGGCGTACGGCAGTGAACACCATGGCGATGCCGCGCTCGTCGGCGGCGCCGATGACTTCGCCATCGCGCATGCTGCCGCCGGGCTGGATCACCGCCGCCGCGCCCGCATCGATCACCACGTCCAGCCCATCGCGGAAAGGAAAGAACGCATCCGACGCGACGCAGCTTGCCTCGAGCGAGAGTCCGGCGTTGGCGGCCTTGATCGCGGCCATGCGCGCGCTGTCGACGCGGCTCATCTGGCCGGCGCCCACGCCGAGGGTGCGTTGGCCGGCGCAGAACACGATGGCGTTCGACTTGACGAACTTGGCCACCCGCCATGCGAACAGCAAGTCGCGCATCTGCGCCTCCGTAGGCGCCTTTTTGGTGACCACCTTGAGGTCGGCCGCGGCGACGTTCTTCGCGTCGGGGCCCTGCACCAGCAGCCCGCCGCCGACGCGCTTGAGGTCGAACTGCATGGCGGCGTGCGCCACCGGCACCTCGAGAACGCGCAGGTTGGCCTTGGCCGCGAAGACTTGCTTGGCCTCGGGCTCGACGCGTGGCGCGATGATCACTTCGGCGAACTGCTTGCCGACCTCCTCGGCCGTGGCGCGGTCGATGGCGCGGTTGAAAGCGATGATGCCGCCGAAGGCCGAAGTCGGGTCGGTGGAAAACGCCTTCGCGTAGGCCGAAAGGAGGTTGTCGCCGATCGCCACGCCGCACGGGTTGGCGTGCTTCACGATCACGCAGGCCGGGTCGGTGAAGCTCTTGACGCATTCCCATGCCGCGTCGGCGTCGGCGATGTTGTTGTACGAAAGCTCCTTGCCCTGCACCTGCCGGTAGCGCGCGAGCCCGCCCTCGATCGGCCGCTGGTCGCGGTAGAAGGCCGCCGCCTGGTGCGGGTTTTCGCCATAGCGCAGGTCCTGCAGCTTGGCGAACTGGAGGTTGAGGACCTCGGGGTAAGCCGTGCGCGCGCCGGAGGGGTCGCGGGGGTCGAGTGAGAACAGGTAGTTGGCAATGGCGCCGTCATAAGCCGCGGCGTGCGCGAACACTTTGCGCGCAAGCGCAAACCGCGTCGCGTCCGTCACGACGCCCGCCTCGCGCATCTCGGCGAGGACCGGGCCGTAGTCCGCGGGGTCGACCACCACCGCGACGCTGCCATAGTTTTTTGCCGCTGCCCGGATCATTGCCGGCCCGCCGATGTCGATGTTCTCGATCGCGTCATCGAGCAGGCAGTCCGGGTCCGCCACGGTCGTCTGGAACGGGTAGAGGTTGACCACGATGAGGTCGATCGGCTCGATCCCGGCCGAGCGGATCGCGGCCATGTGCTCGCGCGAGTCGCGCCGCGCGAGGATGCCGCCGTGAATCATCGGGTGCAGGGTCTTCACGCGCCCGTCGAGCATCTCGGGAAAGCCGGTATGGGCGGACACCTCGGTGGTGGGGATGCCGGCCTTTTCCAGCAGCTTGGCGGTGCCGCCGGTGGACAGGATCTTGACCCCCATGTCCGCCAGCGACTGGGCGAATTCGACCAGCCCGGTCTTGTCGGAAACGCTGATCAGCGCCTGGCGGATCTTGTGCATGGTGTCGGCGGCAACGGCCGCATGGGCGGGGCTGCGGGCCGCTCAGCCCTTGATGCGGTGGAGCTGCATTTTCTTGCGCAGGGTGTTGCGGTCGATGCCGAGCATGGTGGCGGCCTGGGTCAGGTTGCCCTCGGCCTGGCCGAGGACCAGCTCGATCATCGGCTTTTCGACGTTCTTGAGCACCATGTCGTAGATCGAGGTCGGCTTTTCGCCGTCCATGTCCTTGAAATAGCGCTCGAGCGAACGCTTCACGGCGTCGTGGAGTTCGTTGTTGCGGCTCATGCTGCGAGTCTCTCCGTATGTTCGTTTGCCCCATGGCCTGGCTGGACATAGCACAGCCGCTCGCCTGTGCCGGCGAGTCGCGCGAAAAAGGCACGCACTGCGGCCGCCTGCGCCGCGGCGTTTTCGATTCCGTTCATCTCGCGGCGGAAAGCCTCCCCGCCGGCGAGGTCCCGCACGTACCAGCCGATGTGCTTGCGCGCGACGCGCGGTCCCTGCGCGTCGCCGTAGAACTGGTGCAGGGCCTCGACGTGCGCCACCAGCACCGCGCCGATCTCGGCGACTTCGGGCGCCGCCAGGTGGCGGCCGGTGGCCAGGTAATGCGCGATCTCGCGAATGATCCACGGCCGGCCCTGCGCGGCGCGGCCGATCATGATGCCGTCGGCGCCGGTGGCGGCGAGCACCGCGACCGCCTCCTCCGGCGTGCGGATGTCGCCGTTGGCGATGACCGGAATGCCCACGCAGGACTTCACCTCGGCGATCGTGGCGTACTCCGCGACGCCCGAGAACCCGCATGCCCGCGTCCTTCCGTGGACCGTGAGCAGGCGGATGCCGGCGGCCTCGGCGATGCGTGCAATGCCGAGCGCATTGCGGCGACTGCGGTCCGGGCCGGTGCGGATTTTCAGCGTGACCGGGACGTCGACCGCCCTGACCACCGCCTCGACGATGGCGCGCACGAGCGATTCATTGCCAAGCAGCGCCGAACCGGCCGCGACGTTGCAGACTTTCCTGGCTGGGCATCCCATGTTGATGTCGATAATCTGCGCGCCGAGACCGACGTTGTAGCGCGCCGCCTCGGCCATGGCGGCCGGATCGGCCCCCGCGATCTGCACCGAGATGGGATCGACTTCGCCCGCATGGTCGGTGCGCAGGCGCGACTTGCGCGTGTCGCGCAGCTCGGGCTTGGAGGAGACCATTTCCGAAACGGCAAGTCCCGCGCCGAAGAGTTTGCACAACTGGCGAAACGGGCGATCGGTGACCCCGGCCATCGGAGCGACGAACAATGCGTTGCGCAATGCGTGCGCGCCGAGCTGCATCGGGATGGGATCAGGAGTTTGGAAAGCGAAGGGAAACGAATTCTATACGCTCCTGATCAAAAGAAAAATCGTGCCGCGATGTTTTGTCTCGTTGCCGCAACATCGCGCGCAATCGCAACGCACCAAACAAGTGAGTGCCTGAAGCGAGTGCGCAATCGTGCGCAATTTTGCAACACACCTGCCACGGCAGGCTTGACATTTCGCGGCCGTTTGCGGCGTTTCGCGCCGGCGCGGCGTGCTACCAGGCCGACGCGCCGTACACCATGCGCCGTGCGAACTGCCTGCGTGCGGGCGGAAAAATGTCGAGCGCGGCAAGCGCAGCGCCGCGCAGCGCAGCGGACAGCGGATCGCGCCGCACGTACAACGTGGCGAGCAGGTCGGTCATATATATGGTTGCGCGCGCATCGAGCCGGCGCGCCCGTGAGAACCGGCTCGCCAGCGCGAATTCACCGAGTGCTGCGGGCGCGGCGTCGCGCACCATCGCGGCGAGTTCCCAGGCATCGCGCAGTCCCAGGTTGAGGCCCTGCCCGGCCACCGGGTGCAGCGCCTGCGCAGCATTGCCGATGTGGATCTCGCCGGCCCTGGCCGGCGCAGTCCGATAGCGCAGTGCCAGCGGCATCGCGGCGCGTGCGCCGACCTTGACGAAGCGTCCGGCGCGATGACCGAAGGCGCGTTGCAGCCCGGCAAGGAACTCGTCATCGCCCATGTCCGCCAGCGCCGGGGCGGCGGCATTGTGGCGGCTCCACACCAGCCCGTAGCGGCCACTGCAGGGCAGCAGCGCGAGCGGCCCTTCGGGCGTGAACCGCTCCCATGCGGTGGTATGGGCGGCTGGTTCGCAATCCACCGCGGCCACCACCGCGCTGTGGCCGTAGTCCTTCACCGGGGCCTCGCCCGAGGGCGCACCCTCGGCGTGGACCACCAGGCGGGCGCGCGGCGGCGCCGCGTCGCGCGGAACGAAGCGATCCGGCGCCACGGCCTGCGCGAGATGCAGCGCGACTTCGGCGTAATCGCTGACATAGCCCAGCGCCGGCAGGCCGAGCTCGGCGCTGGACAAGCGCGTGCGGCCGAAGCCACCCGCCTGCGAAACGTGGATGTGTTCGATCGGCGACACCGGCAGGCGATCCCAGGCGCCAACGCGCTCGAGGATCAGGCGGCTCGCATAGGACAGCGCCAGCGGCCGCAGCGCGGCCGCCACGGCGTCGCCGGCCGCGGGCCGGTTGCCGACCAGCACGATGCGCAGGCCCGAATCCTGCAGGGCAAGCGCGAGCGCGCAGCCCACGGGGCCGGCGCCGATGATCGCAATGTCTACATCCGCTTCAGGCATCGCGCATCAGCGCTTCGATGGCGTCGATCTGCCGGGGTGTCTCGTGCGTGATGACTTCGCACGCTGCGTCGGTCACCAGCACGTCGTCCTCGATGCGGATGCCGATGTTCCAGAACGCTTCGGGCACGCCTTCGCCGGGCCGCACATACAGCCCCGGCTCAACGGTGAGCACCATTCCCGGCACCAGGGAGCGCCACTCACCGCCGATCTTGTAGTCGCCCGCGTCGTGCACGTCCAGGCCCAGCCAGTGGCCCGTGCGGTGCATGTAGAAACGCCGGTAGGTTTCCTTTTCCAACACTTCGTCGAGCGTGCCGGTGAGCAGCCCGAGGTCGAGCATGCCCTGCGCAAGCGTCCTGACCGCCGCGTCGTGCGGCTCGTTCCAGCCCTTGCCGGCGAGGGTCTCGCGCATCGCTGACTGCTGCGCGGCGAGGACCAGCTCGTAGGCGGCGCGCTGCGCGCCCGAGAAGCGGCCGTTGACCGGAAACGTGCGTGTGATGTCGGAAGCGTAGCCATCGAGCTCGCAGCCCGCGTCGATGAGCAGCAGGTCGCCGTCGGCCATCTGCGCATCGTTGCCTACATAGTGCAGCACGCACGCATTGGCCCCCGAGGCCACGATGGGCGAATAGGCGGGAAACTGCGCGCCGCGGCGGCGAAACGCGTACAGCAGCTCGGCCTCGACCTCGTACTCGAACCGGCCGGGCCGCGTGGCGCGCATGGCGCGCTCGTGCGCATCGGCCGAGATCGACGCGGCGCGCCGCATGGTGGCGAGTTCGGCGCTGTCCTTCAGCAGGCGCATTTCGTCGAGCGGCACGCGCAGGTCGCTGATGCTGGCCGGCGCAGCGATGCCGAGGCGCACTTTCTCGCGCACCGCGTTGAGCCAGCCGATGACGCGCGCGTCCCA
>JBBQCV010000107.1:0-11758 GCA_038319115.1 Burkholderiales bacterium
GTGAGCAACGGCATCATCGTGCACAACGACCTGCTCAAGGAAGACCCGGCGCTGATCCGTGCCTTCGTGGCGGCGAGCATCAAGGGCTTCCTGTACGGGCGCAGGCAACCCGAAGAAATGGCCGCTATCGTGAAGAAATACTCCGACGCCACCGACCCGCGCATCACGCGCCGCGAGGCCGAGCTGTCGTGGAACAACTGGGTCACGCCGAACACCGCGGGCAAGCCGCTGGGATGGATGTCGGACAAGGACTGGGCGGCGACGGTCGACGTGCTCAAGCAGTACGGCGGGGTCACCGCTCCGCTCGAAGCTGCCAAGCTGTACACGAACGATTTCGTTCCCACCGGCGCCGAGTACATCCCGCCACAGGCATAAGGACCGCAGCAGGATGCTTGGCAACGACGCACTCGCACAGGTCCGGACCCACTGGCGTGCCCGCCTGGCGGCGGTCGGCGTGCCCCTCGGCGTGCTCGAGCGGCTGCTGGCCGCCTCCGACACCTGGGAGGCCTGGGCGCGCAACTGGGAAGCCGAAGCCGTACAGGAGGAGGAGCGCGCAAAGGCGCTCGCAGCCAGCGGGCTCCTTGTGAGCGCGGGCGAGGCGTATGCGCTCGCCGCGCTGCTGTTTCATTTCGGCCAGCTGATCCTGTTCCACGACCCGGCCACCAAGGACCGCCTGTCGCGGCGCAGGGAAGCGGCCTTTCGCGCCGGCGCCGGCTATTTCCAGCCACCGGCGCGCGTATTCAGCGTGCCCTCGCCTTCGGGCGCCCCGTTGCACGCTTACCTGCGCCTGCCGCGCAACGTGACTGGCAAGGTGCCGTGTGTGCTGGTGGTGCCGGGCGCCGACTCGGTCAAGGAGGAGAACCTCGCGTTCACCACCCTGCTCGTCGACCGCGGCATGGCCGCGGTGGCCTTCGACGGGCCCGGCCAGGGCGAAACCCGCCAGGGCCTGGCGTTTGCCGAGGACTACGAGCGCCACATCACGCCGCTGATCCGTCATGTCGCGGGCCTGCCCGAAATCGACGCCGGGCGCCTCGGCCTCGCGGGCTTCAGCTTCGGCGGCTACCTCGCCCCACGTGTGGCTGCCGCGCACCCGGAGATCGGCGCATGCGTCATCCTCGGCGGGTGTTATGACTTTTCGTACTGGGACACCATGCCGCCGCTACTCAAGGAAGACTTTGCCTACGTGTTCGGCGTATCGACCTGGGAGGAGGCCGCGGGGCACGCCCGCCGGCTGAGCCTCGCGCCAGTGCTCGACTCGCTGCGTTGCCCCTTCCTCGCCGTGCACGGCAAGCGCGACGGCATCTTCCCCTGGACCGACGCCGAAAAGGCGGTGGCCGGCGCGAGCGGTCCGTCCGAACTGCTGCTGTACGAGGATGGCGACCATTGTTGTCACAACGTCAACCACCGCTCCAAGCCCGCCGCCGCCGATTGGCTGCTGCAGAAGTTGGGCGCGCAGCGATGAGTGCGCCCGGCACAGCGGAGCGCGCGCAAGCAGGCGACGATGATAGGCTGCTGCGCACGCTGGAGCAGAAGGCGGCACCCGAGCACGCGGCGCTGGTGGTGATCGACGTGCAAAACGATTTCGTCGCCGACGGCGGGTTCTTCGACCAAATCGGCGCTGACGTGAAGACCGCCCAGAAAGCGGTGCCCAACACGGTGCGGCTGATCGAGAAAGCCCGCGCCGCGGGCGTGCCGGTGATCTTCGTGCAGGCGATCTACGATCCCGAGTTCGTTTCCGCCCCCATGCGCGAGCGCAACCAGCGCCGCGCCGTGCAGATCCCTCGCTGCCTGACCGGGTCATGGGGGGCGGATTTCTACCTGGTGCGCCCGGCCGCGGGCGAACCGGTGGTGACCAAGCATCGCTACAGCGCGATGCTCAATACCACGCTCGACGGGATCCTCAAGGAACGCGGGATCCGCAGCCTGCTGCTGGCCGGCGTGGCGACCGACACCTGCGTCGAGTCCACCGGGCGCGACGCCTACTTCATCGACTATTACGTGAGCATCGTGGCCGACTGCTGCGCGGCGTTCAACGAAGCCGACCACGCCGGCGCGCTCAAGCGCTTCGACCGCGACTACGGCGCGATCTTCACTTCGAATGAAGTCATCGATGCGTGGGCACGCATCGGCGCGCCCGCGCCGGCCACCGGCGCCGGAGCCCGGTGATGGCGGCCACCCAGGAAGACGCGCTGCTGCGCATCGAAGGCCTGTCGAAGGTGTATGCCGCGCGCGAGGGGCCCGTGCGCGCGCTCGACCATGTTTCCATCGACGCGCGGCGTGGCGAGTTCCTGTCCATTCTCGGCCCCAGCGGCTGCGGCAAGAGCACGCTCATGATGATCGCCGCCGGCCTGGCGAGCGCCTCCAGCGGCGCGGTCTACGTCGACGGGCAAAAGGTCGTATCCCCGCGCACCGACATCGGCATCGTGTTCCAGAGCCCGGTGCTGCTCGACTGGCGCACCGCGCTCGAGAACGTCCTGCTGCAAACCGAATCGAGGGGGCTCGAACGCGCCGCCTCGGAGAAACGAGCGCGCGCCTTGCTGACCCAGGTCGGCCTCGCCGGCTTCGAGAACAAGTACCCGCACGAACTTTCCGGCGGCATGCGCCAGCGCGTATCCATCTGCCGCGCGCTGGTGCACGAGCCGCACCACCTCATGATGGACGAGCCGTTTGGCGCCCTCGATGCGCTTACGCGCGACCAGATCGGCCTCGACCTGCAGAAACTGTGGGGCGAGCGGCAGATGACCGTGTTGTTCGTCACCCACAGCATCGCCGAAGCGGTGTTCCTGTCCGACCGCGTGGTGGTCATGACGCCGCGGCCCGGCCGGGTGGATGCGGTCATCGACATCGACCTGCCACGGCCGCGCACGCTCGCCATGCGCGACACACCGCAATTCGCCGCCTATAACCGGCAGATCCGCGACTACTTCCTCGCCAGCGGCGTCCTGCACGAGACCTGAGCCCATGACCCCCGACACCCGCGACGCACCGCATGCCGGCGCCCCGCCGAAAATCGCCATCGAGGAAGTCGAAGCCCGTGTGCAACTCGCGCAGGCCACGCGCGAGCGCCGCGCACGCATCGCGGCGTTTACCTATCCGGCCCTGGTCGTGGTGGCCACGCTGGTGCTGTGGGAAGGCACCGCGCGCCTGGCCGGGATCCCGGTGTATATCCTGCCCCCGCCGAGCCAGATCGCTGCCGTGATGGTCGAGAAGATGCCGCTGCTCCTGCGCCATGGCTGGGTCTCGACCACCGAGATCGTGCTCGGATTCCTCCTCAGCGTGATCGTGGGAATCCCACTCGCGCTGGCAACCTTCCTTTGGCCGGCGTTCGCGCGCTCGGTGTATCCCTTGCTGGTGTCTTCGCAGGCCGTGCCCAAAATGGCGGTGGCGCCGCTGTTCATCGTCTGGTTCGGGTTCGGCCTCATGCCCAAGGTGTTCATCGCTTTCCTGATCGCGTTCTTCCCGATCGTGATCAACACCGTCGTCGGCCTGGCGGCCATCGAGCCGGAAAAAATCTACCTCGCGCGCTCGATGGGCCTGAGCGGCATGGCGACTTTCTTCAAGATCCGCCTGCCCAACGCCCTGCCCTCGATCTTCGGCGGGCTCAAGATCGCCATTACCCTTGCCGTGGTTGGTGCCGTGGTGGGCGAATTCGTCGGCGGTGACGCGGGGCTGGGCTATTTGCTCATGTCGGCCAACGGCAGCATGGACACGCCGCTGCTGTTCGCGGGGCTCGTGGGGCTCACCTTCATCGGTATCGTGCTGTTCCTCGCGCTCGAGGTGGCCGAGCGATTCGCGATCCCGTGGCACAACTCGGTGCGCAATCCCGGCACCGGCGAATCGGCGTAGAAGGGGCGCCAGCCATGTCGGCCTATAGCGCCGCGCTGCGGCCGTTGCTGTTCGGCCTTTCGCCCGATGCGAGCCACACGCTCGCCCAGGCAGCGCTGCGCTGGGCGCCGCCGTGGCGGCTGCTCGGGGTACTTCAGGGCCTGCGCGTGGACGATCCACGCCTGCGCACCCGTTTCGCCGGGCTCGAGCTGCCCGGACCGGTCGGGCTCGCGGCGGGTTTCGACAAGAACTGCGTCCTGATCGAAGCCCTGTCGTGCCTGGGGTTCGGTTTCCTGACCGTGGGGTCGGTGATGCCCGAACCGCGCTTCGGCAATCCCTTCCCCCGCCTCGTGCGTTACCCGGAGACGGGGTCGCTCGCCGATTCGATGGGCGTGCCCAGCAAGGGGCGCGCGTATGCGGTGGAACAGTTGGGCCGCCTGCGCCAGCGCAGCGTGCCCCTCATCGCCAACATCGGCGGCTTCAGCGCTACTGAGCTCGCAAATGGCTTCTTCGATGTCGAGCCGCATGTCGATGCGGTCGAGATCAGCCTCATGTGCCCCAACGTGCTCGCACCCGGCGAACACTTCGACGAACTGGCCGTGCTCGCCGACCTCCTCGAGCGCATCGAGGCGCGCCGCAAGCCGGCGATCGTGCGCGTGCCCAACGATACGACCCAGTCGGGCGACCGGCTGGCCGAACTCATCGAGCGATCCATCGCCGGCGGTGTGGCAGGGATCAAGATCGGCGGCGGCCGGCGCGTGCCCGAACCTCGCCTGGGCACGCGCCAAGGCACGCTGCACGGCGGGGCAATCCGCGAGGCGGCGCTGGCCAACGTGGCAGCCGCGGCGCGCATTGCGCGCGGCCGCATTTCGATCAAGGGCAACGGCGGTATCCGCACCGCCGCCGACGTGCTCGCCATGCTGCGCGCCGGCGCCTGCTGCGTGGACCTGTACTCCGCCTTCATCTATGAGGGCTGGACGGTCGCGCGTGACATCCATACCGACCTCTTGCGCGCCCTCGGCGGCGCGTCGGTGCAATCCATCAACACCGCCACGGCGGCCACCGCAGGAGCGGCGCATGCTTGAAGTCATCGTGTTCGAGGGCGTGCAGAACCTGCCGTTGTTCGCCGCCCAGTCGCAGGGATTCTTTGCCCAGCGCAAGGTCAAGGTGAACCTGCAGTTCACGCCCAATTCGTGGACGTTGCGCGACGGGCTTGCGGACGGGCGCTTCCATGTCGCCCACACCGCGGTGGACAACGCCATCGCCATGATCACCACCGCCGGCAAGGACGTCGCCATCGTCATGGGCGGCGACAACGGGTTCAACAACCTGTTCGTGCAGCCCGGCATCACCACACCCGCCGACCTGCGCGGCAAGACCGTGCTGGTGGATGCGCCCAATACCGCGTTTGCGCTCGTGCTGTACCGCATCCTCGCCAATCACGGCCTTGCCAGGAACGACTACAGCGCAAAATCGGTCGGCGCGACGCCGTTGCGCCTGGCCGAGATGCTCAAGGACAAGACGGCCTCCGCGGCGATCCTCAACCTGCCGTTTCGCATCCAGGCCGAGCGCGCAGGCCTCAAGGACCTGGGCGAGGCGGTCAGCCTCGTCGGGCCTTACTTGTCGACCGCCGGATTCGTCATGCGTGAATGGGGCCGGAACAATTCGGACCTGCTGGCACGCTACATCCAGGCCTATGTCGCGGGACTGCGGTGGGCGCTCGACCCGCAAAACCGCGCCGATGCCATCGGCCTGCTGGCGCGCCACCTGCGCATCGCGCCGGACATCGCGACGCGGGCCTTCGAGATTGCCACCGCACCGGGCACCGCATTCGCGCTCGACGCGGCGCTGGACCTGGCCGGTCTCGAGAACGTTTTGCGCATCCGCGCCGAGGTCGAGGGGCAGTGGGGTGGCGTGCCGCCAGCACCGCAGGGATTCCTCGACCTCACCCACCACGCCCGCGCGCTGGCGGGCATGTAGCGCGGCCCGCCCCGGTCAGACGACCACCGCCTCGGCGCGGTTGCGGATCACGCGCAGCAGCGACAGCCCGGCCAGCATGGAGGTCTTGGGATTGTCGGGGAAGGGTTTGTTGGACAGCTCGATGCGCATGCTGCCGCAGGGACCCTCGACTTCCACCAGGTGGGTGTTGCCGCGCGCGGCGGGATCGGCATTGAGCGAAACCTCGGTCCGCTCGAACCCCACGCCCGCCAGCGCGATGGTCGCGGCCACATTGGCGTTCTGCGGGAACAGCGTCGCCGCCTGGCGCGCATCGGTGCGCAGGAACTCGGTCGCCGTGGTCACTTCCTGCAGGTTGCACAGCTTCTCGGCATGGGTGCCCTTCCACGCCAGCGGGAGCTTGCGCGAGGTGTAGCGCACGCTGTCGATGCCGGCCAGGCGTGCCGCCGCCAAGCCATCCATGCCGGCGACTGCGCCGGCGGGGATCAGCAACTTGCGCGCGTTACGCGTGGCCGCGGCCACCAGCCGGTCGTACAGCGCCTGGTCGGCCAGGGCGCCCACCGAGGCCACGAGCAGGTCGACCCCGGCATCGAGGCAGGCTTCGCCGTGTTGGGTGACCGCGGCGTGGCCGCCGCATTCGACCGCCAGCTCGATGCCGCCCGGCACGGCTGCGACGCGGTCGTAAACCGCGACCGCGTTGCCAGCGATTTCACCCAGGCGTTTGCCCGCGCCCGGCACCAGTTCGCTGCGCTCGAGGCACGACAGCTTTGCCGTCGGGTACATGCGGTGCAGTTCGCGCACGAGATACGCGCCGATCGCACCGGCGCCAATGATGAGGATGTGGTGCATTCAATCTCTCCGAAACCTGGAAGGAAATTTTTTCCTGCACCCGAAGATAGCAGAGCTCACAGGCGCATCGGGCGCCAGTAACCGGTCAGTTCGAGATATCCGCGGCCGGCGGGGTCCGCTGCGCCATCGCGGAAGATACGTACTGCGCCCTCCCAGTAAATGGTCGCGGTGCTGCCTCGGGCATCGAGCTCCTGGTCGTCGAACAGCGGCTCGATCCGCCAGCGGGTGTCCCCCGTCCTCACCCGCATCGCGACCGGGTAGGCGGTGCCGGTGCGGGCCGAGCGCCACTCGCGCAGCGGTTCGAATTCGATCTCTTCGGGCGTAAAAACCTGCGCACGCCCATCGACCCGCTGGAGCGTGCCGCCGGCGTAGAGCACGCCGCCGTCCTTGCCGCGCATGCGAAAAACCATCAGCGCGCCGCCGTCGGCCAGGTTGATGCCGATCCAGTCCCAGCCCGATGCGCCTGCGGCCATGTACTGGCTGGACCATTCGTGGTCGAGCCATGCCAGGCCGGTGACCGCTTCGCGTCCTGCACCGCGCTCCATCGACCCAGTCACCGCAAGGTGCGGGCGGCTGTAGTAGTAACTGGCCTCGCCCTGCCCCCGCCCTTTGCGGCTTACGCCCCCTGCCCCCTGCAGCAGGGGCGGCCGGTCGGTGGTGAAGCGCAGGTCGAGGCCGAAGTCGCGGGCCGGGATCACGGCGCGGTAGGCATTGCCTTCGAGCTCCATGCGCCAGGCGTCGATCCACACACGGGTCGTGCCCTCGGCCGCGCCCGCGACACCGAGGGCCGTGCGCGCGGCGCGCTGGTCATGGCGCAGCCGGCCGAGCTTCGGGTCGGCCAAGGCAGCATGCGCGAGCATCACCTGGCGCGGCGCGAACGCGCTCGGGTTGTCGCTTGCGTAGGGCGTGCGCGAGCGAAAGAACGTCACCTGGAAGCCGAGTTCTTCGCCGCGCGCGGTTTTGAGCCAACCGGTCGCGTACCACCATTCGGTGCGGAATTCCGGATGCGCACCGTGGTCCCGCGGGAACACAAGCGCGAGACCCGGCACCACCTGGGGATAAACCACTTCCGCCGGCCAAGCGGGACGCGTGGCAAGTGCGCCGAGCGTGGCGAGGAACGCGCGACGCCTCACCAGTCTTCCTTGACCGCGCGCACCGGCCCCATGCCCATGGCCTCGCGCCCCGACCAGAACGCCGTCAACGCGGCAAGCGCGATCATCACCAGCGTGAGGGCTGCGAGCAGCGCGTACGGCGGATGAACTTCCATGCCCCAGTTGAACGACTGGCGGTTGACCACGCGGATCAGGATGAAGCCGATGACCCCGCCGACGGCGAGTCCGGCGGCCGCCCCGAACGCCGCGAGCAGCCCACCCTCGAACGCCAGCATCGCACCGACCTGCGCGCGCGTCATGCCCAGGTGCCGAAGCATGCCGAACTCGCGTTTGCGCGCGAGCACGATCGCGCCCAGGCTGGAGGACAGGCCGAACAGGCCCACCAGCACCGCCACGGCTTCGAGCGCGTAGGTCACCGCGAAGCTGCGGTCGAACACCTGCAGCGAAATCCTGCGAATCTCGCCCGGCCCGGCCATGTCGGGAATGCCGCCGCCGGGAAGGTTGCGCACCGCCGCTTCGATGCGCGCTTCGCTGACGCCTGCTCGCAGCCACAGCGCGGCGTCATTGACGCGGTCGTCGCCGGTCAGGCGCGCGTAATCGGCGCGATCGATCACGATGGCGCCGTGCTGGCGCGCGTAGTCACGCCACACCCCGTCGACGATGAAGGGCACTTGCGCGCCGCCGAGCGCTAACGTAATGCGCGCTCCCGGCGCGTAGCCGTACACGGTGGCCACGGCTTCGCTCACCCACGCGGACGGCGGATCCGATGGCGCGCGCATGCGCGCCGGGCCGATGAGCGGCACGGTTTTGCCGATCCCGCCGGGCAGGTCGCGCGCCACCAGCGCCACCACCGGACGCGCCGGATCGAGCGTCAGCCGCGCGTTGCGCAGGAACTCGACGCGCTCGACTTCGGGCAACGCACGCAGGCCTGCTGCAAATTGCGGCGCAAGGAAAGTGGTTTCGCCCAGGTGCGAGGTGCGCAGGTAGAAGTCGGCGGGCAGCACCGCGTTGAGCCAGTCGTCGACCGACTCTCGGAACGAAGCCACCATGATCGCCATGGCCACCATGAGCGCGAAGCTCGCCACGATCGCCGCCAGGCTCACCATTGCCTGCCCCGGCGCGCCGCGCAATTGCGCGAATGCGAGGCCCAGCGGAACGGCGCGCGGCATGCCCGCCACCGCGAGGAACGCCGCCAGCGCGCGCGGCATCAGCAGGATTGCGCCAACGAGGATCAGGGCGATCGCCCCGTAACCGAACACCGGGATACCACCGACAGGGCCCAGTTGCGCGAAGCCCGCGCCCGCAGCCAGCAGGGCGAGCCCGGGCCACACCGGCAGCAGCCGCTCGAACATCTGCTGCTCGTCGCCGCTCTTGAGGGCGCGGGCCGGCGCCGCGCGCGCCGCATCGAGTGCGGGCAGCCATGCCGCGGCCAGCGCGATGCCCAGTCCCGCGGCAAAGAATGCGCAAGCGGCCCACGGGTCGAAGCCCACCTGCGGTGTGATGCCGCGGAACATTCCCGCGCCCAGGTCCCCGCCGGCCGCAAGCACCGCCACGCGCGCGAGGCCGTACCCCAGCGCGAGGCCCGCGGCGCTGCCCGCGGCGCCGATGACTGCGGCCTCGCCGAGGACCCTGCGCACGAGGCCGCCGCGTGTGAGGCCGAGCACGCGCAGCAGCCCGTGCTCGGCGCGCCTGCGCGTCACTTCGAGCGCCTGGGCGGAGAACACGAGGAAGCCGCCGGTGAACAACGCCACCAGCGCCAGGACGTTGAGGTTGACGCGATACGAGCGCGACAGGTTGGCGCCCTGTGCCTCGAGTTGCTCGGTCTGCGCGACATGGGCGCCGGCGGGCAGCAGCGCTTCGATGCGCTGCCGCACGTTGGCCGAGTTGGCGCCGGGCACGAAACGCAGGTCGATGCGATTGATCAGGCCGACGCGTCCGAAACGCCACTGCGCGGTGGCGATGTCGGTCAGGGCGGCCTGCCCGCGCAAGCCCGGGACGATGCCGGCAACTTCTAGCTCGACCTCGCCCGCGCCAGCCAGCAGCGCAAGCTTCGACCCCCGCGAAAGCTCAAGCGACGCCGCCGCTGCCGGGGAGAGCAGTACCGTGTCGGGCCGCAGGAGGTCGAACATCCGCTGCGGATCGTCCGCGAACAGCGCCGGCTGGACCTGCACCGCGCGCAGCGCGTCGATGCCCAGCAGCTTGAGCGCGCCAGGCGCGGACCCGCTGCGGGCGGCGCCGGCCTGTCTCGCGAGCCCCGCGTCGAGTTCGAGCACCGGGCTTGCCACGGCGATCCCGGGCAGGCCGGCAAGGACCGGGTAAAGCGCTTCGTCGAACCCCGCACGCGCGCCACGAACTTCGAGATCGGCATCGCCCGCCATCGAGCGCACCGCGAGCGAGAACTCGTCGAGCGCCGCGGCATTGATAAGGTGCACGCCAAAGCCGAGCGCCACACCGAGCGCGATACCCGCCGCCGAGAGCAGCGCGCGGCCACGCTGGTGTGCAAAGCGCGCGCGCATCGCGGCAAGCGCGGCGATCAGGGAGGACAAGCGAGGCATGGGCGCGTCGATTCTACGCGCCGTAAAATGCGCCGCCGTGAGCGCTCAGGCGTCGAAGCGGTCGAGCACGCGCCCGGGCCCCTGCGCCAGCTTGACGTAGTCGGTGCCATCGAACACACGCACGCCGTTGACCCACACGCCCGCGACGCCTTCGGGCTTGCGGATCATGCGTGAGCCGCCGCCGGGCAGGTCGTGCAGGCGCACGAGGCCCGAGAGGCCCACCTTCGCCGGGTCGAACAGCAGGAAATCGGCGAACGCCCCGGGCTCGATGCGGCCGCGACCCGGGATGCGGTACTTGGCCGCGGGGTCGCTCGTGAGCTTGCGAATGCCCTCGGCAAGCGTGAATACGCCGGTCTCGCGCACCCAGTGCCGCAGGAAGTGCAGCCCGAATCCCGCGTCGCACATGAAGATGAGGTGCGCACCGGCGTCCGACAGCGCGACTACGCCGGCCGGGTGCTTCAGCAGCGGGGCCACACCGGCATCGTTGTTCTGGAACAGCTTGGCGACGAAGCGGGTCGCCAGGTCTTCCTCCAGCGCAATGTCGAAGAAGCACTCGAGCGGGTCCACGCCGCGCTCGGCGGCGATCGCCGACACTGGCCGCCCGTCGACTTCGACCATCGCCCAGTTGCCGTAGAACAGGATGCCGGGGCGCGGGTTGGCAAGGTCGGCGCGGAACTGGCGGCGAAAATCCGGATCGCGGTAGATCGCATCGAGCGGCTCGGCGGCGGCGCCCGCGCGCTTCGAGACGCGGTCGAACGCCGAATGCGTCAGCAGCAGGTACGGATCCTCGAGCGTGAAGTCAAACGACAGCGGCTGGCAGCTGGTCTGGATGTAGACCTCGTTGCCGCGCGCAATTGCCGCCGCGCACCGCTCGTAATAGGTGAGGCCGCGCGCGGGTTCGGCCTCGTTGTACATCGTGAGCACGGTCGAGATGAACACCGGCCGCTTGTTGGCCGCCGCAATGCCTTCCATGAATTCGGGCGTGGCGCGCGGGCCGGTGGCCATCATGAACACGCCGCGTTGCGCCTCGCCCAGCACGCCCGCAAGGGCGCGGATCTCCTCGTCCCCCGCGATCGTGGAGGGCATGGGCAATCCGCCGTGGCCGCTGTGGTTGGGCGAAAACGATGACGCCAGGCCGATCGCTCCGGCCTCGAGTGCGGCGCGGACTTCGCCCCGCATCTGCGCGAGCTGCTCCGCGCTGGGCGATTGCTCGGTCGAGGCCGCCTCGCCCATGACCGCGGTGCGGATGGTGGAATGCTGCGCGAATACGCCCACGTTGGCATAGGGATGCGAGCGGCGCAGCAGGTCCATGTACTCGGCGAACGACTGGAACTCCCAGCGCGTGCCGGCCTGCAGCGCATCGAGGTCCATGCCCTCGACGACCGACAGGTTTTTCACCATCGTGTCGCGGCGCTCCGCCGGGCAGGGCGCGATGCCGAAGCCGCAGTTGCCCATGATCGC
>JBBQCV010000108.1:0-11685 GCA_038319115.1 Burkholderiales bacterium
AGCCGAAGTTCGAGCGCCGTTAGGCCCGGCAGTCCCGCCTCGCGGCCGTAGGACATTTTTCGCCGATGTCGGCGGCGCGGATCGCGCCGCGATTTACTTGGGGGCCGTTCCGACGGCTCCGTTGGCCGCGCCGAACCTGAAACTCGACGCGGTCACGCCGCCGAACAGGTTCTCCTCGTGATAGACCACTGCGGCGGGTTCGCCTTCTGCCGCGCCGACCGCCACCATGAGCGGAATCAGGTGATCCTCCTGCGGGTGCGACTCGCGCGCCGAAGGCGCCGCACTCCAGTTGAGCAAGCGCTCGGTACGTTCGGCCGGCGAGGCACCGACCAGCGTCGCCTGCAGCCAGTCGTCGAAAGCCTTCGAGGGATGTTTCGCGCCCGGGCCGAACTGGCGCAGGTTGTGATAGCTCAGGCCGCTGCCGATGATGAGCACGCCTTCGTCCCTGAGCGGTGCAAGGGCGCGCCCGAGCGCAAGATGCTCGGCCGGATCGTAGCCCGAGCGCAGCGAGACCTGCACCACGGGAACGTCCGCTTCGGGATACATCACCACCAGCGGCGTGAACGCACCGTGGTCGAAGCCTTGCTGCGGATCCAGCCGCGCGGGCAAACCCGCCGCGACAATCAGGTCTCGCACTTGTGTGGCCAGGTGCGGTGCGCCGGGCGCTGCGTACTTCACGTGGTAGGTATGCTCGGGAAAGCCGTGATAGTCGTAGACCATGGGCGGGTTCGGGTTCGACATGACGCTGAACTGCGCATCCTCCCAGTGCCCCGAGATCATGAGGACGGCCTTGGGAGTCGTCCCCAACTGGCGCGGAATGTCCTTGAGCGAGTGTTCAAGGAGGTGCAGCGCTTTGCGCCTGTCCTCCATGTACGGCCACGGTCCGCCGCCGTGCGAAATGAAATAGGTCGGAAGTCTGGTCATCGTTTTTCCCCTGAAGGGGAGCAAATCGGGGCGGGGCGGCCGGCTTTCAAGGCACCGCCGCGCGCCTCTCGTGGCCTTTCCCAAGCCCCAGCGCAAGGAACAGCCAGAGGCCTGCGATCGGAACGCTCGCGAGCGAAATCGCGGACAGTTCCAGTCCCAGCCCGCGCAACGCCGAAAACAGCCAGCCGCTGCCTGCGTCCGCGCCGCGGAACACGACGATGTCGATCACGTTCTTGGCCTTGTACTTCTCCTCGCGCCCGAGCACGGTGAAGAGCACCTCGCGCGCCGGGTTCGACAAGGCGAAGTTGGTCGCCCGTTGCAGGGCCTGGAATGCAATGACCACCACCAGCGCGGGGGCCAGTGCGAGCCACAGGAATCCCAGCACAAACACCAGCGGCAGGGCCGCGGCGGCCACACCCACGCCGAAGCGTTTCAGCAGGCGCCCGGTGGCGAAGAACTGCACGGCGATGGTGAGCACGCCGATGGCGAGGTCGACCGTGGCGAAGATGCGGGTGCGCACCGCCGGGTCGTCGGAGGCGGCGGCGACGATGTTCGCCTGCTGGAAATACAGGAATGTGCCGGCAAGGGATAGCAGCGTGACCCACAACGCGATACCGGCGAGGTAAGGCGAGCGCAGCACCATCGCGATGCCCGCAAGCCACCCGCCGCCGATCACCGGCGCATCGGCCGCGCGCCCCGCGCCGCTGCTGGCCGGGGCGGATTTCTCCAGCCCGCGCGCGCACACCACGGCCAGTTCGAGCAGCACCGCCGCGATCACCAGCAGGTTCACCGGGCCGAGGGGCCCGGCAAGCACAACCGTGACCGCGGGCCCCAGCAGCGCGCCCGCCGAGCCGCCCGCGGCGATGAAGCCGAACAGGCGCTTGCCCGCGTTGCGTTCCGCGCCGCCCGCCGCGGCATCCTGGCTGCTGCCCCACAGGTCGGCCATGAACGACCAGAACACCGATACCGCGAACAGGTTGAACACGCTGATCCAGACGAAGAACACGCGCGCCACATGCACCCTTTCGATGTCGAGCGTGAGCAGCAGCCAGAACAGCGCGATGTTGGCCGCGAAGAAGTGATACACGAGCGGCACGAAGCGCTTGCGCGGCAAGCGCGCCACCAGCGCGCCGAACACCGGCACCGCAGCGAGCATGACCACGAAAGTCGCGGTGAACAGCCACTGCAGGTTGCGCACCCCGCCGGCGATGCCCATCTCGTCGCGCAACGGCCGCAGGACGTAGTACCCCGCCAGCAGGCAGAAGAAGTACGCGAATGACCACACAAGCGCGCGCGCCTCGCCCGGGCGCACATCGACCACGCGTGAGAGCCAGCGGTGCAGCAGCGGCGCGGGCGCCTCGGCGCGTGCCATCAGGCGTTGCGCCAAGAGTGCGGACGTACCCCTGCGACCCGGTTTGGCCCAGCGGGATTCATTGGTCGCGGCGACACGGCATCAAGAATGCTGTTCATCCTGCGCTGCAGACGCGATAGGGGAAAGGCGGTGGGGTGAGGTGGGGCAGCCGGTACGGTAGCAAAGTTTCCCTGCCGCTGGCGGCGGGATTCCTGCGGAACCCTCGCGACGTGACCGCATAATGCCCTCCAGGGCTGCGGCCGTGAGCGCCGCACCGCGATTCGTGACGGAGACGATGTGAACAGGAATGCGTTGGCGCAGGCAACGAAGGGTGCATGGCCCCAGTGCATCATTGCACCCGCGCGGGCCCTGGCTTGAGCAGCCGGTCCGACATCCACCGGCTGCTCACCGCGCGCGGGCTGCGCGCGTTCGGCGACGGCTTCGTGAGCCTGCTCCTGCCGCTGTACCTGCTCGAGCTCGGCTTCACCCCGCTCGAGGTCGGCCTCGTGGCTACGGTCACGCTGTTCGGCTCGGGCCTGCTCACGCTGGTGGTGGGCCTGCAGGCCTATCGCTTCCACTATCGCACGCTGCTGCTAAGCGCCACCGCGCTGATGGCGGCCACGGGGCTAGGGTTCGCCACGCTGACCGGATTCTGGCCACTGCTGGTGGTGGCGCTGGCCGGCACGCTCAATCCTTCGAATGGTGACGTGAGCGTGTTCCTGCCGCTGGAGCACGCGGTGCTTTCGCGTGTCGTGGCGCCCAAAGATCGCACCGCGACCTTTGCGCGCTATGCCCTGGTCGGTTCGCTGGTGGCGGCTTTCGGTTCGCTCGCGGTCGGGCTGCCGGGGGTCCTCGCCGGGTGGGGCCTGTTTTCGCCCCTTGGGGCCATGCAGGCGATGTTCGTGCTGTATGCGCTGCTGGCCGGCTCCTCGGCGCTGGTGTATCGCGGCCTGCCGTCCGCGCTATCGGGCGAAACGCAGAAGCCAGCCGCACCGCTTGGCAAATCGAAGAAAGTCGTTTACACGCTGGCCGCCCTGTTCAGCCTCGATGCGTTCGGCGGGGGGCTGGTGGTGCAGTCGATGGTCGCCCTGTGGCTTTACCAGCGCTTTGACCTGTCGCTCGCGGCCACCGGGGTGATCTTCTTCTGGACCGGGCTGCTCTCGGCGCTGTCGTACCTCGCCGCGGTGCGCATCGCCGACCGCTTCGGGCTGGTGAACACGATGGTATTCACGCACATCCCGGCCAACCTGTGCCTGATCGCGATCCCGTTCGTGCCGGGACTCGGGTGGGCGGTCGCGCTGCTGTTCGTGCGCAGTGCGCTGTCGCAGATGGACGTGCCGACGCGCAGTTCGTACGTGATGGCGATTGTCACGCCTGAGGAACGCCCGGCCGCGGCGAGCCTGACTTCGGTGCCGCGCAGCCTCGCTTCGGCGGCAAGCCCATTCCTCGCGGGCTACCTGCTCAGCGTGTCGACGCTGGGCTGGCCGCTGATCGCCGCCGGCGGCCTCAAGATCCTTTACGACCTGCTGCTGCTGGCGATGTTCCGCAAGGTGAAGCCACCGGAGGAGGAAGCGCAGTAGCGCGTGCCCCTTACGTTAGGCCGTACTCGCGCGCGAGCAACTCGTAGGAACGGTGGCGCGAGGCGGTGTCGAATGTCCACGTGACGACCACCAGCTCGTCGAGTTCCAGGCGCGCGGCGAGCGCGTTCATCTTTTCCGCCACCTGCGCGGCGGTGCCAACGAAGGCCTTCTGCCGCAGGCGCTCGACCACCGCGCGGTCGGCCTCCGTGTAGGGGTAGGCCGCGGCTTCCTCGGGCGACACCAGCGGCGTGCGCAGCCCGCGCTCGAAGCCGATGCGCCACAGCTCGCGCGTCTGCAGCAGGCGCCGTGCCTCGGCTTCGGTGTCGGCGGCCAGCGCCCATACGCAGATCGTCGCCTGCGGCCGGGGATGATCCGCGCTGGGGCGGTAATTCTTGCGGTACAGCTCGAGCGCCTGCTCCACGCCACGGCCGTCGGTGAAGAAATACGCGAAGGCATACGGCAGGCCGAAGTGGGCCGCGAGCTGGGCGCCGTAGTCCGAGCTGCCGAGGATCCACAGCTCGGGACGCGTCGGCCCGGTGGGGTGCGCCTTGATCGCGCGGAACGGATGGCCCTCCTGCAGCGGCGCCCCGGCGAGCCACGCCTGCAGGTCGAGCACTTGCTGCGGGAATTCGTCGGCCGCGTTGGCGTACGGGTTGAGCGCCATGGCGGTCAGGCGGTCGGACCCCGGCGCACGCCCCACGCCCAGGTCGATGCGCCCCGGGGCGATGCCTTCGAGCACACGGAACTGCTCGGCCACCTTGAGCGCGGAATAGTGCGGCAGCATCACCCCCGCGCTGCCGATGCGGATGCGCTCGGTCGTCGCGCCTATCGCCGCGATGAGCACTTCGGGCGCGGTGCCCACGATGCTGTCCGAGTTGTGGTGCTCGGACACCCAGTAGCGGTGGTAGCCCAGGCGGTCGCAGTGTTTTGCCAGGGCGATGCTCTCGCCTATTGCCGCGCTTTGCGGCCGGTCGTTGGAGGCGGTGGACTGGTCGAGGACGGAGAGGCGCATGGTGGGAGCAAGTGTAAACTGCAAATCCACCCGCGCCCACACCGCGCCAGAGGGAGAATCGCATGTCCGTCCAGAAAGCCAGCGTCTGCCCGCTCGATTGCCCCGATACCTGCAGCCTGTCGGTCACCGTCGCCGACGACAAGGTCATCGCCGTGCGCGGCTCGCATGCCAACCCGCTCACCCATGGCGCGGTCTGCGCCAAGGTGGCCAACTACTACCCCGACTTCGTGCATGGCGAGAACCGCCTGCGCCACCCGCTCAAGCGCGTCGGCGCCAAAGGCGAGGGGCGCTTTGCGCGTATCTCGTGGGGCGAGGCTCTCGACACCATTCATGCACGGGTGGGCGAAACCATCGCGCGGCACGGGCCGCAATCGGTGCTGCCGCTCAATTACGCCGGCCCGCATGGCATGCTGGCCGGCGACTCGATGTCGCTGCGCTTCTTCAATCGTCTGGGCGCCTCGCAACTCAGCCGGCGGCCGCTGTGCGGCGGCGTGCGCGGCGAAGCCTATGCCGGCACTTTCGGGGCGGCCCCCGGCACCCCGCTACAGCAGGTGAGCCTCGCCAAGCTCATCGTGGTGTGGGGCAACAACGCCACCGCGTGCAACCTGCACCTCATGCGCCACATCAACGCAGCCAAGCACAATGGCGCGAAACTGGTGGTCATCGACCCGAAGCGGGTCAAGGTCGCCGATCAGGCGCACCTGCACCTGGCCGTCCGTCCCGGCACCGACGTGGTGCTCGCCTGGGCGATCGCGGTCGAGCTCGAAAAGACCGGCGGCCTCGACCAAGCCTTCATTGCCGAGCATGTGCACGGCTTCGACGCCTTCATGGCGAGCGCGCGCAAGTACCCGCCAGAAGTCGCCGCGGAGGTGTGCGGGATCGCGGTGGAGGACATCCGCACCTTTGCGCGCTGGTACCGCGAAGCCACGCCGGCCGTAATCGCATGGGGCAACGGCTTGGAGCGCAACCAGAACGGAGGCTCGGGGCTGCGCGCGATCGCGGCGCTGCCCGCCATCGCGGGCAAGTTCGGCGTGGCCGGCGGCGGGCTCATCGGCGGGGCGGGCAACGCCTTTCCCAAGACCCTCGACCGGCTCGCTCGCCCCGACCTCGTGCCGCCCGGCACGCGCACGCTCAACATCATCGACGTAGGCGGCGCGATTCTCGACGACGCCCTCGACCCGCCGGTGCGCGCGCTGTTCATCTACAACCACAACCCGGTGGTGGTGCATCCGGACCAGAACCGCATGAAGCGGGCGCTGGCGCGCGAAGACGTGTTCATCGCCGGCATCGAGGTGGCGATGACCGACAGCATGGCCTACGCCGACGTGGTGCTGCCCGCCTGCAGCCACTTCGAGCACGCGGACGTGTACACCGCGTACGGTCAGCAGTACCTCCAGCGCGCCGAGGCGGTCATTCCCCCGGTCGGCGAGAGCCTGCCCAACACCGAGATCTTTCGCCGCCTCGCGCAAGCCTTCGGGTTCGACGATCCGGCGTTTCGCGCAACCGATGTCGAGCTCATGGATGCCGCACTGGATGCGGCCGACCCGCGCATGCAGGGCTACACGGGCAGCGCGCTTCCCACCGACCGTGCGCTGCGCATGGAGTACGACGGCGCCGAGCCGGTCCTGTTCGGCAATGTGCTGCCACGCACGCCGAGCGGCAAGGTGGAGCTGGAATCGTCGGTACTGGGGGCGCGCTACGGTGCGCCTCTGCCCACCTACCGGCCGGTGGTCTCGTCCTTCCCGCTCGCGCTCATCACGCCGGCCTCGGACAAGCGCACCACCTCGACCTTCGGCGGCCACGCGGCCAACGACGCGACGCCCTCGCTCGAAATGCACCCAGCCGACGCCAAGGCTCGCGGCCTGGCGGACGGAACGTGGGTCAAGGTGTGGAACGACCTCGGCGAAGTGCACCTGCCGCTGGCGGTGACCGAAGCGATCCGGCCCGGCGTGGTGTGCTCGGAAAAGGGCGCCTGGTTCAGGACCAGCCGCAACGGCCAGACGGTGTCGGCCCTCGCTCCCTCGCACAAGGCCGACCTGTCCGAGGGCGCATGCTACAACGACGCGCGGGTGGAGGTGGCGGCGCTCTGAAATGTACCGGTGCCGATACACAAACTGACAGGAAAGCCAAGCAACGCGCGGTTCTTGAAAATAGAAAGTTGAAGAATAAGTCGGGTCAGAGTCGACTTATTCAGGTGCGCGCGGCGATGAATTCCTTGACCTGCTGCGCGTTGGCGTCGAGCACCTCGAAGCGCTGCGGCAGGGCTTCGAGGTTTTCGTAGCCGGCCGGCCGGCCGGGCTCGCGCCCGAGCGCTTCGTGGATGGTCTCGGCGAACTTGGCCGGCTGCGCGGTTTCCAGGCAGATGAGCGGCACGCCCTCCTCGCGATGCGCGAGGCCGACCTTGATGCCGTCGGCGGTGTGGGTGTCCACGATCACGCCGTAGTCCTCGTGCAGACCGCGGATGGTGGCGATCCGGTCGGCGTGAGTGCTCGAGCCCGAAGCGAAGCCGGTCGCGGCGATCGTGTCACGGAATTTCTCCCCGGAGAGGTCGAAGACCCCCGTGCCCTCGAGCTGTTCCCAGAGCCCTTTCAGGCGCGCAGGGTCGCGCCGGGTGATGTCGGCCACGTAGCGCTCGAAGTTCGACGCCTTGGAGATGTCCATCGACGGGCTGGAGGTAGCGTGGACCTCGGCCGACTTACGCACCCGGTATTTGCCGGTGCGAAAGAACTCATCCAGCACGTTGTTCTCGTTGGTGGCGAGGACCAGCCGCTTGATCGGCAGACCCATGCTGCGTGCGATGTGCCCGGCGTAGATGTTGCCGAAGTTGCCCGAGGGCACGGCGAACGTCACCACCTCATCGTTCGTGCGGGTGGCGGCGAAGTAACCCTTGAAGTAATAGACCACCTGCGCGGCGACGCGCGCCCAGTTGATCGAGTTGACCGTGCCGATGCGGTGGCGTGCCTTGAACGCGGCGTCGTTGGAAACCGCCTTGACGATGTCCTGGCAGTCGTCGAACACGCCGTGCACGGCGAGGTTGAAGATGTTCGGGTCCTGCAGCGAAAACATCTGCGCAGCCTGGAACGGGCTCATGCGGCCATGCGGGGAGAGCATGAATACCCGAATACCCTTCTTGCCACGCATTGCGTGCTCGGCCGCCGAACCGGTGTCGCCGGAGGTGGCGCCGAGGATGTTGAGTTCGCGCCCCTCCTTCGCCAGCACGTACTCGAACAGGTTGCCAAGCAGTTGCATTGCCAGGTCCTTGAACGCGAGCGTCGGCCCGTTGGACAAGCCGAGGATGTGCAGTCCGGGTTCGAGCGTGCGCAGCGGGGCGATGTCCTCGCTGCGGAAGATGTCCTTGGTGTAGGTGCGATTGATCATCGCCTCGAGGTCGTCCGCGGGAATGTCGTCGGCGAACTTCGACAGGATGGCGAAGGCGAGCTGCGGGTAGGTCATCGCGCGCATCGCCTTCAGTTCGGGGATGAGCACGTGTGGGTATCGCTCGGGCACGAACAGCCCGCCGTCTGCGGCCAGCCCTTCGAGCAGGATGGCCGAGAATCCCTTGGGCGCATCCCCTCCGCGCGTGCTCACATAGCGCACTAGAGCAGTTCCTCGAGCCTGATGCGCGTGACCTTGCCCACCACCGAGCGCAGTTTCTCGATCCTGGCAATCGCGGTGTTGACGTTCTTCTCGATGGCGCGATGGGTCAGCAGCACGATGTCGACGCTGCTTTCGCCCTCGGCCGGCTCCTTCTGCACCATCGCCCCGATCGAGATCGAGGCATTGGCGAGGATGCGCGTGAGGTCGGCGAGCACGCCGGGCTTGTCCATGACGCGCATGCGCAGGTAGTAGGCGGTTTCCACCTCGCCCATGGGAAGCACCGGGATGTCCGACATGCGGTCGGGCTGGAACGCGAGGTGCGGCACGCGATGACCCGGGTCGGCCGTGATGAGGCGCGTGACGTCGACCAGATCGGCCACCACCGCGCTCGCGGTGGGCAGGCTGCCTGCGCCCGCGCCGTAGTATAGCGTCGGCCCGACCGCATCGCCCTTGACCAGGATGCCGTTCATCACGCCTTCCACGTTGGCGATCAGCCGCCGCGTGGGCACGAGGGTCGGGTGCACGCGCAGCTCGATGCCGGCATTGACGCGCTTGGTGATGCCCAGCAGCTTGATGCGATAGCCCAGTTCCTCGGCGTAGCGGATGTCAACTTGGGTCAGCTTGGAGATGCCCTCGGTATAGGCCTTGGAAAACTGCATTGGGATGCCGAACGCGAGCGCCGACATGATGGTGAGCTTGTGCGCGGCGTCCACGCCCTCGATGTCGAATGTCGGGTCGGCTTCGGCATAGCCGCGCTTCTGCGCCTCGGCCAGCACCGCCTCGAACGGCAGGCCCTTGTCGCGCATCTCCGACAGGATGAAGTTGGAAGTGCCGTTGATGATGCCCGCGATCCACTCGATGCGGTTGGCCGCCAGGCCCTCGCGCAGCGCCTTGATGATCGGGATGCCGCCGGCCACCGCCGCCTCGAAGGCCACCATGACGCCCTGTTTTTGCGCCGCGGCGAAGATCTGGTTGCCATGCGTGGCGAGCAGCGCCTTGTTGGCGGTCACCACGTGCTTGCCGTTGCGGATCGCCTCCAGCGCGAGGTCGCGCGCGGCGGTGTAGCCGCCGATCAGCTCGATCACGATGTCGACATCGGGCGAGCGCACCACCTCGAAGGCATCGCCCACCACCTTCGCCTTGCCCTTGACCACCGAGCGGGCGTGCGCCATCGCCTTGTCGGCGACCACCGTGATGTCGATGGTGCGCCCGGCGCGCCGCTGGATCTCGTCGGCGTTGCGACGAAGGACTTCCCACACGCCGCGCCCGACCGTGCCGATGCCGAGCAGGCCGACGCGGATCGGCGCGAGGCGCGGATTGGCGCTGACCAGCCTGAGCGCCGGCGCTGCCGGTTTTACCCTGGATGCTTTTTTCACTGCGGCTGCCTTCATTTGATGAATCCGTCCTTCTTGAACATGTCGCGCACGCCGCGAACGGCCTGGCGCAGGCGATGCTCGTTCTCGATGAGTGCGATGCGCACGTGGTCGTCGCCGTAATCGCCAAAGCCGATGCCCGGCGACACCGCGATGCGCGCGTCCTGCAGCAGCTTCTTGGCGAACTCGAGCGACCCCATGGCGGCGTAGGGCTCGGGGATCTTCGCCCAGACGTACATCGACGCCTTGGGGTTCTCGACCATCCAGCCGATGTCGTGCAGGCCGCGCACCATGACGTCGCGGCGCTTCTGGTACTTGAGGCGGATCTCCTCCACGCATTCCTGCGGCCCGTCGAGGGCCACGATGGAGGCGATCTGGATCGGCGCGAACGTGCCGTAGTCGTGGTAGCTCTTGATGCGCGCCAGCGCGTGCACGAGCTCCTTGTTGCCGACCATGAACCCGACGCGCCAGCCGGCCATGTTGTAGCTTTTCGACATGGTGAAGAACTCGACCGCCACGTCGCGCGCCCCCGGCACCTGCATGATCGAGGGCGCCTTGTAGTCGTCGAACATGATGTCGGCGTAGGCAAGGTCGTGCACCACCAGGATGTCGTGGCGCTTGGCGAGGGCCACGATGCGCTCGAAGAAATCGAGCTCGACGCACATCGCCGTGGGATTGGACGGGAACCCGAGGACCAGCATCTTCGGCTTGGGGATCAGCTCACGGATCGCGCGCTCGGCCTCGGCGAAGAAATCGACGCCCGGTGTCATGCGCACCGAGCGGATGTCGGCACCCGCAATGATCGCGCCGTAGATGTGGATCGGGTACGACGGATTGGGCACCAGCACCGTGTCGCCGCGCTCGAGCGTGGCGAGCATGAGGTGCGCGAGGCCCTCCTTCGAGCCTATCGTCACGATGGCCTCGGACTCGGGGTCGAATTCCACCCCATAACGCCGCTGGTACCAGTCGCAGATCGCACGGCGCAGGCGCGGGATGCCCTTGGAGACGGAATAGCCGTGGGTGTCCTGGCGCTGCGCAGCCTCGACCAGCTTGTCGACGATGTGCTGCGGCGTGGGGCCGTCGGGGTTGCCCATCGACAGGTCGATGATGTCCTCGCCGCGCCGCCGCGCTGCCATCTTGAGCTCGGCGGTGATGTTGAACACGTACGGCGGAAGGCGTTTGATCCGGCTGAACTCTCGCATGGCGATCCAGTGCTTAAATCACTGACAAAAAAGATAGAATTCTACGCGACTGCGTTGCCTGCCTCAATTCTTCCCGTACCCTCTGCCCGTACCCTCGACCAGCGCCCGAGCGATTCCCCCGCCCCGTGAAACTGCACGCCTCTGGCCTCACCAGCCTCAATACCTTCACCGGCTACGGCCCGGGGTTCGTGGCCATCAACGGGGTGCGCCACGAGTCGAGCCTCATCGTGTTGCCCGAGCAGCTCCTGCAGTGGGAGCCGGCGGGCTTCGGAGCGCTCGCGCCGGAGCATTTCGCCGCGCTCGCCGGCATGCAGCTCGAGGTCGTCCTGCTCGGCACCGGCGACACGCTGCGCTTTCCCCACCCGCGTATCACCTGCGCGCTCGCCGCGGCCCGCATCGGCCTGGAGGTCATGGACCTGCAGGCGGCGTGCCGCACCTACAACATCCTCATGGCGGAGGAGCGCAAGGTCGCCGCCGCCCTGCTTTTCCACTGAACCCCACCCCTCCCATGACAACCGACTCCCTTGGCTGGCGCAAGAAATTCGCGGTCCTCATCCCGTCCACCAACACCAGCGTGCAGCCCGAGTTCGACGCCATGCGCGCCGCGGGGGTGACCAACCACGTCAGCCGCATCCGCATCCCCAAC
>JBBQCV010000109.1:0-11653 GCA_038319115.1 Burkholderiales bacterium
CCGCTGATCGTCCATGTTCAACTGATCCGCCAGGAGGTACCAATCATGATCGGCGCGTCGCTCCTGCTGTTGGCGCTCGGGGCCGACGGCAGCTTGAGCCGCATCGATGCGGCGATCCTGTCCGGATTGCTGGTGGGCTACACCGTCTTTCTCGTCCGGCAGTCGCGCGCCGAGACGCAGGCCACGCGCGACGAGTATCAGGAAAACGTCGCGCCGAAAAGTACCTGGGACGCGCACTGGGGCGTACAGCTTCTGCTCGTGATCGGCGGCCTGGCGCTGCTGGTCTTCGGCTCGAACTGGCTGGTGGCCGCCGCCGTCGTGTTCGCCACGGCGCTCGGCGTGAGCGACCTGGTGATCGGCCTGACCATCGTCGCCGCCGGCACTTCGATGCCCGAGGTCGCGACTTCCGTGATGGCCGCGATCCGCGGCGAGCGCGACATTGCGGTCGGCAACGTGGTCGGCAGCAGCACCTTCAACATCCTTGGCGCCCTCGGCGTGTCGGGCCTGGTCACCGGCGATGGCCTGGCGGTGGCGCCGGCGCTGCTCAACTTCGACGTCTGGGTGATGATCGCCGTCGCCGTCGCGTGCTTGCCGGTGTTCATCACCGGCGGCAAGATCGCCCGCTGGGAAGGCGCGCTGTTTCTCGGCTACTACGCGGTATACGCCGCCTACCTGATCCTGGCCGCGCAGCAGCACGACGCGCTGCCGGCGTTCTCGCAGGCGATGATGGGTTTCGTCATCCCGATCACCATCGTCACGCTGATTGTCGTGCTGATGCGTTCCAGTCCCACGCACTCGCAGACGAGATGAATCCGCCGCCGCTCGACGCTTGCATCGCCATGCCTGCTTCACTTGCTCGGCTACACAACCAGCAACGACTGACCGTCGCTGCCTGCCCGATCGGAAGGCGCTGAGGCGGGCTGCCGCAGGAACTTCGGGCTAAACCGGCTTGCCGCCTTTTCGGCGCGACTTGCGGAACAGCACATTGCGCGCCGCCGAGGTGAGCGCCACCACGGCCGGATGCGACAGTCGCCGCTCCACGGAAATCGCGAAGAACGATTCGGTCACCTCCGCCGCCCGGCCGAGCGCGATTACTTCGTATTGCTCCTGCACCTGCCCGGCGATGGCCGTGGCGGCCGGGAATACGCCGGCTCCCGCGCGTCCGAAAGCTTTCAGCAGCGCACCGTCGTCGAACTCGCCGACGATGCGCGGGTGGATATCCCGCTCTTCGAGCCAGCGAATCAGGCGCGGGCGCACCGCCGCGTCTTCGCCCGGCAGCAGCAAGGGGGCGCCGTCGAGCGACTGCGGGAACTCGCCCTTGAGGCAGCGAGCGAGCCCGCGCGAGGCGAAGAACGTGACGTCGCTTTCGCCCAGCGAGTGGCTGAACCCTTTCACGTTGACCGAGGGCGGGATCGGGCTGTCGGCGATGACGATATCGATCCGGTGCACGGCGAGTTCGGCAAGCAGGTCGCGCAGCTTGCCCTCGCGGCATTCGATGCGCAGACTTTGCGCCGATTGCATCGCGGGCTCGAGCATCCGGTAGGCCACCACCTTGGGCACGGCATCGGCGATGCCCACGCGCAGCTGGCGCGGACGGCCCAGGCTCGGGTCGCGCAGCACGCCCTCGAGTTCGTCGCCGAGCGAGAAGATCTCGTCGGCGTAGCCCAGGACCGTGCGGCCCGCATCGTTCAGCTCGAGGCGCCGACCCACGCGCGCGAACAGCTGGTAGCCGAGCACCGCCTCGAAAGCGCTGATCTGCCCGCTGATCGTCTGCGGCGTGAGGTGGAGCGACTCGCTCGCGGGGGCGATGCCGCCCGCCCTGGCGACTTCGCGGAAATAGCGCAAATGGTTGTAGTTCAGCCGGCTCATTGGTGGGTATTGGACTGTTCGAGAAAGGCGATGTATTTGCATAGTATATTCGAATAGTACTGAGGCCGTGCATACGATAAGGTGGTCACAACATCGAAGCGCCACGCCGTATCGCCCGCCATGCGCACCCAATCGCATCCGGGCGGCAAGCGCGGTCCGAACGCAGTGCGCAGCACGCAGTACGCAGCACGCGGACCGTGAGCGGCAGGCCCCGCCAATTTTTTGGGAGAACCCCATGGACATCCTGTCAGCACAATTCTTTTCCGCCCTGCTGGCGATCATCGTGATCGACCTCGTGCTCGCCGGCGACAACGCCATCGTGATCGCGCTGGCGGCGCGCAATGTGCCCAAGCACCTGCAGAAGAAGGCGATCATCTGGGGCACCGTCGGGGCGATCGTGGTGCGAACATCGATGACCCTGGTGGTGGTCTGGCTGCTGAACATCCCCGGGCTGCTCTTTGCCGGCGGCGCGTTGCTGATCTGGATCGCTTACAAACTGCTCATCCCCGATGAGTCCGGCGGCGACGAGTCGGTAGCCGGCGCCGCGACGTTCTGGGGTGCTCTGCAGACCATCATTGTGGCCGACATGGTGATGGGGCTGGACAACGTGCTGGCGGTCGCGGGTGCGGCGCACGGCAGTTTCCTGCTGGTGGTGCTCGGCCTGTTGATCAGCATCCCGATCGTGGTCTGGGGCAGCACTTTGCTGCTCGGGTTCGTCGAGCGCTTCCCGTCCATCGTGTACGTCGGCTCCGGGGTCCTCGCCTGGACCGCGGTGAAGATGATGACCGCCGAGCCGCTGCTCAAGGACGCTTTCAGTGCGTATTGGTTCATGGTACCGCTGCTGTATGCGGTCACGGTTTTCGGGGTGCTTTGGCTGGGCTTTGCCCGCAACCACCGCAGGCTCGAATCGCGGATCAACTCGCACCTTGCAAGATTTGCATTGCAATACGCCGCTGGAACCCCGGCGTCGAACTTAACCAAAGGAGGGACCGCCATGCGCAACGTACTCATTCCCGTAGATGGTTCACCCAACTCGCTGCACGCGGTGCGGCACGTGGTGAAGGAATTCGCCCGCCAGCCCGGCATGGCAGTGCATCTGCTCAACGTGCAGGCGCCCTTCTCGCGCCATATCGCCCAGTTCGCCAGCCGCAAGTCGCGCGAGTCTTTCCATGAAGACCAGGCCCGCAAGGCGCTGGCCGGCGTGCGCGACATGCTCGACGCCGCGGCCGTGCCCTACACGGTCCACCTCGAGGTCGGCCGCAAGGCCGAGGCGATCACCGCGACCGCCGAGCGCCTGGACTGCGACCGGATCGTGATGAGCACCGCTCGCAAGAATTCGCTCACGCGCATGATCGAAGCGTCGGTCACCAACCGCGTGCTCGAACTCACCAAGGTCCCGGTCCAGGTCATTGCGGGCGATGCGGTCTCGCGCCTTGAGCAGTACGGCATTCCTGCCGGGATCGGCGGCGGGGTCGCGCTCTTGCTGCTGGCCGCCATCGACTGATCCGGCTTCAGCGGCGCCGCCGCCGCTGGCGGCAGACTTTCGGTAGAATTTGCGCACGCGGGCAATGCCGGTGCCCGCATGCCTCCCTGAGTCGATGCCATGTCCCTAGCGCTGGTCAATGCCCTGCGCAGCGTTGAAATCGGCGTGCCCGACGTGGCGCTCGCCGAGCGCGATCGCCGAGGGGACCGGCAGTCCCCAGGCGATCGGCACTTTCGTCAACGGCGAATTCGAGCGCTGGGACAAGATCGTCAAAAGCATCGGCATCCAGCCGGAGTAGGCGCGGCCATCCTCCGGCTGCACGTCGGGGACGATGCTCAGTGCTGCGCGCGCAACCGGGCTTCGGTCGTCTGGGCGCAGGTCTGCACGCCGAGCTTCTTCAGCACGAATTCCAGCGGACACGCGCCGCTGAAGCCGAATTGGAACAGGTTGGCGCCGACGAAGGTCGTCAGCCACAGCCAGTGGCGGCTGACGAACAGCGGGCTGGCGTCCGCGCCGAGCGCGAGCGAGACGAGGATCATGGCGCCTGCGAAGATGCGGATGACGTTTTCGGTGGTCATGGTGGTTCCTTTTAATGGGCGGGTTGCGGGTCTGGATTCGATTCGGGCGCAGGTTCGGCCGGCGCGGGCCTGCGCCACATGAGCGCGTAGTACAGGACCGGGATCACGACCAGGGTCAGCAGGGTGGAGACCATGATCCCGAAGATCAGCGAAATCGCCAGGCCGTTGAAGATCGGGTCGTCGAGGATGAACAGGGCGCCGATCATTGCTGCCAGACCGGTGAGCACGATGGGCTTGGCGCGTGTGGCGGCCGAACTGATGACCGCATCCTGCAGGTCCATGCCCCCGGCCAACTGCAGGTTGATGAAATCGACCAGCAGGATCGAGTTGCGCACGATGATGCCGGCGAGGGCGATCATGCCGATCATCGAAGTCGCGGTGAACTGGGCGTCGAGCAGTGCGTGTCCCGGCATCACCCCGATGATCGTCAGCGGGATCGGCGCCATGATCACCAGCGGCACGAGGTACGAGCGGAACTGCGCCACCACCAGCAGGTAGATCAGGACCAGGCCAACCGCGTAGGCAAGGCCAATGTCGCGGAATGTTTCGTAGGTGATCTGCCATTCGCCGTCCCATTTGATCGCGTACTGGGAATACGGGTCGGCGGGCTGGCGGATGAAGTATTCGCCAAGGTGCCCGCCCTGCGGGGCCGCAATCTTCGCAATGGCCGAACGCATGTCGAACATGCCGTACAGCGGGCTGTCCAGGCCGCCGGCCATGTCACCGACCACGTACACCACCGGCAGCAGGTCCTTGTGGTAGATCGTCTGCTCGCGCTCGGCGGGCGTGGCCAGCACGACCTCCGAGAGCGGCACCAGCGTGCCGTCGGCGGCGCGCACGCGCAGCTTCAGGATCGCGTCCAGGCCGCCCTGCTTTTCCGGCGGCAGGGTGATGCGCACCGGGATCTCATATTTCGCGGTCCCGGTGTGCAGGGGCGTCACATCCTCTCCCGCAAGGGCCGCGCGGATAGTCTGCACCACATCCCCCTGCGCGACGCCCATCGCGGCGGCCTTGTGCCGATCCACGCGCAGCAGCAGCCGCGGCGCGGTTTCCTCGACGCTCGAGTCGATGTCCACGATGTCCTTCGTCGCGCCGAACACCTTGCGCAATTCCCCGGCGGCCTTTTGCTGGCCGGCATAGTCCGGCCCGTAGACCTCGGCGACGATCGGCGCAAGCACCGGCGGGCCCGGCGGGACCTCGACCACCTTGACGCTCGCGCCGTGGCGGCGCGCGATGGCCTCGATCGCCGGGCGCGCCGCGGCGGCGATTTCGTGGCTCTGGCGGCTGCGGTGGTGCTTGTCGACGAGGTTCACCTGCAGGTCGCCCAGTTCGGGCAGTGCGCGCAGGTAGTACTGGCGCACCAGGCCGTTGAAGTTGATCGGCGCACTGGTCCCGGCATAAGCCTGGTAGTCGGTGACTTCGGGCACGGTGGCGAGATAGGCACCGATCTCGTGGAGCGCGCTGGAGGTCTGCTCCAGGGGCGTGCCCACCGGCATGTCGAGGACGACCTGGAATTCGGATTTATTGTCGAACGGCAGCATCTTCAGCACTACCAGCTTGAAGCCGGCGAGCGACACCGCGAATGCGATCAGCAGCAGGATCGCGGCGAGCAGCTTCCTGCGCGTGCCTCGACCCGCCGCACCGCGCAGGAACGGGCCGATGGCGCGCCGCGCGATCCGCGAGATCCACGGGCTCGCGCCGTGCGAGTGCGCCGGAGGGGCGTCAGCGGGCAGCATGCGCGCGGCCAGCCAGGGCGTGACGATGAAAGCGATGGCCAGCGATATGAGCATTCCCATCGAGGCATTGATCGGGATCGGGCTCATGTAGGGGCCCATGAGACCGGACACAAAGGCCATCGGCAGCAGCGCCGCGATCACGGTGAAGGTGGCGAGGATGGTCGGTCCGCCGACCTCGTCCACCGCGCCGGGGATCAGCGCCATGAGCGGTTCGTCCGACAGCGCCCGGTGCCGGTGGATGTTCTCCACCACCACGATGGCGTCGTCAACAAGGATGCCGATCGAAAAGATCAGCGCGAAGAGCGACACGCGGTTGAGCGTGAAGCCCCACGCCCAGGAGGCGAACAGGGTCGCGGCCAGCGTCAGAAGGACAGCCAGCCCGACGATAACCGCCTCGCGCCGCCCGAGGGAAACCCAGACCAGCACGATCACCGAGAGGGTGGCGAAGATCAGCTTCTGGATCAGCTTCATTGCCTTGTCGTTGGCGGTCGCGCCGTAGTTCCGGGTCACGGTGACGTTGACGCCCTCGGGCACCACGCTGCCTTTGAGCTGGTCCAGGCGTTGGATCAGTTTTTCGGCCACGTCGACCGCGTTTTCGCCGGCCTTTTTCGAGATTGCAATGCTCACCGCGGGGAATTCGCCGTTGCGCGTGCCGTGCCAGACGTAGCGTTTTGGCAGGTCGGGCCCGTCGCTCACGCGCGCGACGTCGCTGATGTATACCGGGCGTGCGGCCTGCCTTCCCACCACGAGGCCCGCGACCGCGCCGGCCGAGCCGAGGAATCCGCCGGCTTCCACGACCGTCTCCCGGCCGCCCTGCACCAGGCTGCCGGCGGAAACATTGAGGTTCGCGCCGAGCAGCGCCGCGCGGATGTCCTGCGTAGTGACGGCGAATGACTGCATGCGCTCCGGATCCAGCAGGATGCGTACGCTCCTCTGCGGCCCGCCGATCGTCTGCACCACGCGCGTGCCAGGCACGCGCTTGAGTTCGACTTCGGCGGCGTGCGCCACGCGCTCGAGGTCGTAGGCCCCGCGCGCCTGGTCAGCGGTCCACAACGTCGCCACGACGATCGGCACGTCGTCGATGCCCATCGGCTTGATGATCGGCTCGCCGACACCGAGGTTGGGCGAAACCCAGTCCTTGTTGGAGTACAGCGTGTCGTACAGGCGAACCAGCGCCGGGGTGCGGTCCTCGCCCACCTTGTATTGCACCGTCAGCACGGCCATGCCTGGCTTGGACACCGAGTACACATGGTCGATGCCCGTGATCTGCGACAGCACCTGCTCGGCCGGGGTCGCCACCAGCGACTCGACGTCTTTCGCCGAGGCGCCCGGGAAGGGGATCAGCACGTTGGCCATCACCACGTTGATCTGCGGCTCCTCTTCGCGCGGCGTGACGAGCACGGCAAAGATGCCGAGCAGCGCGGCCACCAGCGCCACCAGCGGTGTCAGCTGCGAGCCGACGAAGAAACGGCTGATGGCGCCAGAAATGCCCATGCGCTAGGAGACCTTGTCCTTCAGCTTGACGATGCCCAGGGCCTTCAGGATGTATTTCTCGTACAGCGGCTCGGTGGTGCCCTTTTTCATCTTGCGCAGGAAGTACTTCTCGAACGCCACTTTGGCCAGGTGCACCCACTTACCCTCGGCGAACCAGTTGACGTTGCGCGGCGGGATCTGCGGCAGCGCGACGAACGCGATGCCGGTGTCGCCCAGGTCGGCCAGGCACACCGCGTTCCAGGTGGCCTTGTGGGTCGGCTCCTTGCCGTCGATCGCATCGCGGATGTTGAGCGCGGCTGCGGTCACCATCGATTCGATCATGTAGCCGGTCTTCGGCGCCCCGGTGGGGATCGGCGTGACTTCCACCGGCGGGATCGCAACGCACACGCCGACCGCGTACACGTTGGGGAACTTCGGGTTGCGCTGGTGGGCGTCGATCGCGATGAAACCGCGGGGATTGGTCAGCCCCTCGATGCCGAACACGGCGTCGATCCCCTTGAACGCGGGCAGCACCATCGAGTACTTGAACGGGAGCTCGTGCTTTTTCTTCTCCTTGCCCTCTTCGTCGTGCTCGGTGACGAACATCTTGCCGGCTTCGACCTTGGTGACCTTCGCATTGGTGATCCACTTGATGTGCTTGTCGCGCATCGCCGATTCGAGCAGCGTCTTCGAGTCGCCGACGCCGCCGAGGCCCAAATGGCCGATATAGGGTTCCGAGGTGACGAAAGTGATCGGCACGCGGTCGCGGATCTTCCGCCTGCGCAGGTCGGTTTCCATGATGAACGCGAACTCGTAGGCCGGGCCGAAGCACGAGGCGCCCTGGGCCGCGCCGACGACGATCGGGCCGGGGTCCTGCACGAAAGCGTTCCATGCCTTGCCTGCACTGGACGCATGGTCGACATTGCACACCGAGTGGGTGTGCGCATCCGGGCCGAAGCCCTCGATCTCGTCGAACGCGAGCTTAGGGCCCGTGGCGATCACGAGGTAGTCGTAGGCCAGGGCCGAGCCGTCGCCGAGCTCTACTCGATTCTTTTCCGGGTGGGCGCGTTTGGCGCCCGAGGGGTTGAAGGCGATGCCCTTTTTTTCGAGGTAGCCGGCGACCGGGAATTCGATGTCCTCGCGCTTGCGCCAATTGACCGCGGCCCACGGGTTGGACGGGACGAAGTGGAAATTCGGCCCGTTGCCGACCACCGTCATGCTGTCCTCTGCGCGCAGCATTTCCTTCAGTTCGTACGCCATCGGCATTCCGCCGATGCCTGCTCCAATCACGACGACGTGTGCCATCTGAGTCTCCTTTGTGTAGTGCCTACTTCGCTCTTGTGTTCTTCAGCGCCGCAAGTGCCGCCACCGGGTCGAGCGCCACTTTCTCGCCGGGTCTGATGCCCGCGAGCACCTCGATGCCCGAATCGCCTGCCGCCTCGCCCAGCCGCAGCTGGCGCAGGTTGATCGTGCCGTCGGCGGCGACGACATAGGCCCCGGTGACTTCACTGCGATGGACAACCGCCTGCGCCGGGATCATGAGCTTCCTCGCGCTGCCGATGGTGAAGTGCACGCGCGCGAACTGTCCTGGAAACACGCCCGCCAGGCCGTCGGGCAGGTCGACGCGTACCTGCGTTGTATGCGTTCTCGGGTCGGCCGAGGGCAGGACCGTGACGCGCGCGGCCTGGAGGTGCTGGCCGGGCGCGAGGACTTCCACCGTCACGCGGGTGTCGCTGCGGATGGCGGAGATGCGATCCTGCGGAACGTAGGCGACCGCGCGCAGGTCCTTGGGGTCGAACAGCGTCAGCAGCGGGCGGCCGGGTTGCGCCATCTCGCCGAGTTCCACGAGGCGCTCGGACACCACGCCCGAGAACGGTGCCGTGATCAGGGTGTGCCCCTGTACCGTGATCGCCTGGGAGGTCGATGCGCGTGAGGCCGAGAGCTGCGCCCTCGCGGCGTCGTAGTCGGCCTGCGCCTTGTCGAGCGCCGCCTTGCTGATGAAGTTCTGCGCGACCAGCTTGCGGGTACGTTCGAGGTTCGCCGCGGCGTTCGCGAGGTCGGCCTGGGTGCGGGCGACCTGCGCCTGGCTTATCGCGACGCCCTCGGCCGCTTCGCGCGGGTCGATGCGCGCCAGGACCTGGCCTTTGGCGACCCGGTCGCCGGCATTCGCGCGCAGCTCTACGATGCGGCCGGGCACCTGCGCGGCGAGGGTCGAGGTCCGGATTGCCTCGACCACGCCGTCCGCGGAATAGGTCAGCCCGACCTGGCGGAAGTCCACGATCGCGGTCGCCAGCGGCTGCGCGGACACGAACGCCGGCGTGAGCGCAACGGCGAGGGCCAGCGAGGCGAACATGCGTTTCATGGCGTCCTTCTTCTTTTCAACGGCTTCAGGCAGCGATCTGCGTTTCCACCCACTGGCGCAATTGCGCCGCCGGCAGCGCGCCGCTCATGCGCGCGATTTCGCGTCCGCCCCGGTACACCGCCAGCGTGGGAATACTGCGGATGTTGAGTCGCTGCGCGAGTTCGCTGACGTCCTCGGTGTTCACCTTGCCGAAAACAGCGCGGCCGGCCAGTTCGCCTGCGATACTGGCGTAAGCGGGCGCAAAAGCCCGGCAGGGACCGCACCAGGGCGCCCAGAAATCCACCACGACGGGCGTGTCGAGCGCGCCGGTCAACGCCGAGAAGCCTTCCTCGTCCAGCTCGACCGGCGCACCGGACAGCAGCGGCGCTTTGCAGCGGCCGCACACCGGTCCGTCATTGGCGCGGTCGGCCGCGATCCGGTTCCTGGTACCGCACTTGCTGCAGCTCAGTAGCATGTGGATTTCTCCCGCCCCTGGGACAGGGGCTGCTTGTTCAGTTTCAATATTGATATAATATTGTCTATCAATATATTAGTCAATATAATATATTCACGAATATTCAAGGCGGAACGGCCCAACCATGAAACCCCAGCAAATCATTGCGATGCGCGAAGCTGCAGATGCGGCCTGCGGCCTGTTGAAAACCCTGGGAAACCGTGACCGGCTGCTGCTGCTGTGCCAGCTGATCGACGGCGAGAAGTCTGTGAGCGAGCTCGAGGCGCTCCTGGACATCCACCAGCCGACGCTGTCGCAGCAGCTCGGTGTGCTGCGCAGCGATGGCGTGGTCGACACGCGGCGCGACGGCAAGCGCATCTACTACAGCCTCGCCAGCAGCGAGGCCGCCGCGGTCCTCAACACGATCTACGGCATCTTTTGCCCGACCACACCGGTGTCGCGCAGAAAGACGGCTTCCTCATAGCATTCAGGCTGCACCATCTGGTGCAGCCTGAATTGACGCGGATCAACCCGGCGCTACAACACCGCTCGAGGTATGGGATCTACGAACTGATCAGCGTTCGGGAACGCGTGACCTTCGGGCGAATGGCGAATATCGCCCGGGATGCGAGGGCGGCTTAGGCCGCGGACAGGTCAGACCCAGACCTGCAGCACGTAATCGAAGGCGGCCTGCGCGTTGGTCATGTCGACGCGCTGCTGCTTGATGCGGTAACTGTCGCCGGCCTTCGCCAGGTGGTGCACGTAGCTGCCGGCAAAATGGCGCACGGTGTCGCGCCGCAATTCCATCATGTGGAAGCGCGAGCGCACCACCACGTCGCCGTTGGGCGCTGCCTTTTCGATCATCACATTGCCGACCACGTGGTTGGTGCCCCATAGCGGGCGCTGTGACCAGGCGTCGGGGTGCAGCACGCGCTTCATCCGCACCGTCATGAGGTTCTTGTCCTCGGCGAAGATCGACGGGATGCCGTCCCAGTGCTTGTCGGCCGGGTCGGCGGGCATCCAGTACACGCCGTCGACTGTGAAGAGGTCGATGTAATCCTGCCAGCGCTTGGCATCGAGGATCTCGGCCTGGTGGTAGAGGACCTGCTCGACCGCGTGCTGGGTAGCATGCGCGGCGCTGCCGCCCGCTGCGCCGGGGCCCGCTGTTGCAGTCCGCCGAGAGGGTGCCGCCGCACCGCGCGCGACCCGTCCCCGCGGGGCTTTCGGGTGGGCGGGCTTGTTCGCCCCGGGCCGGGTGGCGGCGCGTTGCGCGGTTTTTTTTCCTGCCGGGCGTTTCTTGGTCTTGGTCGCCATCGCGGTTCCTATGCCTTCGTCATGAATCGGGCCCACGCCTTCATCTGGTTGCGCATGGGCGCTTCCGATGTCCCCATGCCCTCGGCCGTCTCGAGCGCGCCGTCCTTTTCGATGTCGCGGCCGTAGTGGCGCGCGAAACTCACCCAGTCGCCGCCATCCGATCCCAGGCCGACCTGGATCTTCCAGAAATTCTCCAGGTCGTCCGCGTTGATGAGCGTGGCGGGCGAGTTGACGAGGTTGTAATAGGCCAGCGCCCGGCGATAGATGGGCTCGGGCGCCCCCTTGAGGCGGAAATGCCAGATCTCGGTGAGGGTCTTGTTCACGCCGAGCGGCCGCACCGCGCGCAACTGCTGCAGCGGCGACTGCACCGACAGGCCCGGGTAGATCAGCACGTGGTGGATGTTG
>JBBQCV010000110.1:0-11541 GCA_038319115.1 Burkholderiales bacterium
TCCACCTTCAGGCGTTCGGCGGCCTTGAGGATGTCACCCCAGCTTATTTCGTCGACCGGGATGCCCCGCGCCATGCGCCCGGCGCGCGTCTCGCGCTCGGGTTCGCCGGCGAGCCTGACCTTGTCGAACCCGGGCTGCGGCGGCGAGGCCTTCACCCAGTCGAGGAAGGCATTCATCTCGCTGCCGAAGAGCGCACCGGTGGAAAGCTTGGCCGGGTCGAACAGGATGGTGAGCATGCCGTTGAGCACGCGCTTGGCCCCGGATGAGGGCTCGTGGCAGGCCATGCCCGCGGCCAGCGCGCCGCCCAGCAGTTCGCACACCACCGCCAGGCCATAGCCCTTGTGCTCGCCGAACGTGACGATCGCGCCGTGGGGCTCGACCACCGCGAATTTCGGGTCGGTGGTGGGCGCGCCCTTGTTGTCGATGAGGCGCCCCTCGGGCATCTGCTCGCCCTTGTTGTAGGCCACGCGCGCCTTGCCCTGCGCCATCACGCTGGTGGCGAAATCGAGCAGGATGGGCTCGCCGCCCGGCACCGGGATGCCGACCGTGAACGGGTTGGTGCCGAAACGCGCATCGCCGCCACCGAAGGGCGCGACGATGGGGCGCGAAATCACGTTGGTGAAGTGGATCGACACGAGGTTGGCCGCCACCGCCATCTCCGCCCACGCGCCGATGCGGCAAAGGTGGTGGGAATTGCCCAGGGCCACGATGCAGCTGCCGTACTGCTTGGCGCGCGCAATGCCCATCTCCATGGCCTCGTGGCCGATGACCTGGCCGAAGCCCGCCTGGCCGTCCAGCCGCAGCATCGCGCCGCCGTCGAGCGTAGTCTTGACGTGCGCATTGGGCTTGAGCCCGCCCTCTACGTAGGCCTCCGAATAGCGCGGCAGCATGCCGATGCCATGCGAATCGTGGCCGGTGAGGTTGGCCTGGATCAGGTTGTCGGTGACGAGGTCGACTTCGCGCGCCTCGCTGCCGAACCCGCGCACGAGGCGCTTGATGGCGGCGGTGAGCGGTTCGACGCGCAGGGTGTGGATTTTTGCCATGCGAATATTCTCCTGGTCCGGCCCCCGCTGAAGACCGGACATTGGTGGTTGGGGGGCGAATTGAATCCGGCCGCCAGCTTATCAGGCGCCCAGCCGCGTGGTCATCTCGAGGATCGCGTCGGCCGCCGCGGCGGGATGCTCGAGCGGGAACAGGTGCCCGCCCTCGACCCTCCGGAACGCAAACCCGGCGCGCCGCATGGTCGAAATCCCCACCCGCCGCACCACGTCGGACGCGGCGCCGCCGATGAAACCCGCCGGCACGCGCAGGTTGCCCAGTGACCGGTGCAGGTCGTGCGGGATGGTGCGGTAGATGCGGTATTCGATCGCCGGGTCGATCACCAGGCGCAGCGCCGCGCCGTCGTCCTGCAGCGCAAAGCGCACGTAGTCGCGCAGGGCCTCGGGGGCGAAATCGCGAAACAGCGCCTTGCCGCGAAAATGGCGCTCGGCTTCGGCAAGGCTCGCCCATTCGGACCGGCGCTCGCGCGTGGCCCCGGCCGGGGTCACCCGGTCGACGATGCCGAAGCGCTTGGTGGCGCCCAGCAGGCGTGCCTTGATCGCCCCGATGATGGGCGCATCGAGCAGGATGATCGCGCTGAAGAGGTCGGGCCGCGCGACCGCCGCCATAAACGTGAGATACCCGCCGAGCGAATGGCCAACGCCCACCACGGGCTGCGAACGCGCTTGGGCCTCACGCTCGACGTTCGCGATGACCTGCGCCACGAGGGCCGGCCAGCCTTCGCTGGGCGGAAAGCCCGGATCGGCGCCGATGGCTTGCACGGCGGCCACCCTGTACCTCGCCTCGAGCCGCGCCAGCATGCTGCGGTAGGTGGGCGCCGGGAATCCGTTGGCATGGGAGAAATGGAGCACCGGGCGGCGCATGCGGGGGAGTCTATCTATAATGCGCGCCCATGTCGCGCCACACGCCCCTGCAGACGGCCGGGGTGAACGTCCCCACCGACCCGCGGTTTTCATGAAAACCACGCACGTGAACCCGGCCGAGGCGGTGCGCATCCACCGTGATGTAAAATTGCGGGTTTCCCTCAGGATCCATTGGGGCGCATTCGACGCCCTCAAGGACGAGAGAAAGCTTCGACCCGTTCGCCCTTTTCACCCTATTCGCACCTTACAGGAAAGCAACATCATGGCCAGGCAGAAAGAGCTCAAGCTCTACCGCAACATCGGGATCATCGCCCACATCGACGCGGGCAAGACCACCACTACGGAGCGCGTGCTCTACTACACCGGCAAGAAGCACCAGATCATCGACGTCCACGACACCAAGGACGGCAAGACCAGCACCACCACCGACTACCTCGAGCAGGAAAAGAAGCGCGGCATCACCATCCAGTCGGCCGCCGTGTCGACCGAATGGAAGGGCCACCAGGTCAACATCATCGACACCCCTGGGCACGTGGACTTCACCATCGAGGTGAACCGTTCGCTTCGCGTGCTCGATGGCGCCGTCGTGGTGTTCGACGGCGTGGCCGGCGTGGAGCCGCAGACCGAGACCAACTGGCGCCTCGCGAACCAGTACAACGTGCCGCGCATGTGCTACATCAACAAGATGGACCGCATGGGGGCCAACTTCGAGAAGGCCATCACCGGCATTAAGGAGCGCCTGGGCGCGACCATCGTGCTGTGCCAGATCCCCATCGGCAGCCATGACGAATTCAAGGGCATGGTCGACCTGATCGCGGGCGAAGGCTACGTGTGGAAGGAAGAAGACAAGGATTCCCCCTGGGAGACCATTCCCATCGAGGAAATGAAGGGCCGCTTCAAGTTCTCCAGCGTCCGCGACAACCAATGGATGGACGACCTGCTCGACCTGCGCCGCGAGGCGATCGAGACCGCCCTGGCCATGGACGACGATGCGTTCATGGAATTCGTCGAGACCGGCAAGTTCGACGTCGCCAAGGTCAAGGAGTGCATCCGCAAGGGCGCCGTGCAGGGCAAGCTCGTGCCGGTGTTCTGCGGCTCCTCGTTCAAGAACAAGGGCGTGCAGCAACTCCTCGACGGCGTGGTCGACTACATGCCCTACCCGGGCGAGAACGGCGGCATCTCCATAGTGGACCCCGACGGCAAGATCATCGGCGAGCAGTTGGTCACCGACGACGCGCCGGCCCGCGCCCTCGCGTTCAAGGTCATCAACGACCAGTTCGGCACGCTCACTTTCGTGCGCGTCTATTCGGGCGTGATCAAGAAGGGCGACACGCTGATCAACGTCACGCGCGATAAAAAAGAGCGCATCGGCCGCATCGTCGAAGTGCAGGCCGACGAGACCAAGGACATCCTCGAGGCCCGCGCCGGCGACATCTGCGCGTTTGTATCGATGAAGGACACCGAAACCGGCGATTCGCTGTCCGACCCGTCCAACCCGGTGCTGCTCGAGCGCATGCGCTTCCCGGATCCGGTGATCAGCGTGGCAGTGGAACCCAAGACCCGCGGCGACATCGAGAAGATGTCGAGCGCGCTGTACAAGATGGCCAAGGCCGACCCGTCGCTGCGCCTGTCGGTCGACCAGGAAACCGGCCAGACCGTGCTCAAGGGCATGGGCGAGCTGCACCTGGAGATCACCATCGACCGCATGCGCTCCGAGCTCGGCGTCGAGGCCATCATGGGCAAGCCCAAGGTGAGCTTTCGCGAAGCCTTCGGCAAACCGGTCGACCTCGTCTACACGCACAAGAAGCAGTCGGGCGGCTCCGGCCAGTTCGCCGAGGTCAAGATGGCGTTCGAGCCGCTCGAATACGGCACGGGCGTCGAGTTCGTCGACGAGGTCACAGGCGGGCGCATCCCGCGTGAATTCATCCCGTCGGTGGAATTCGCGATCAAGACCGAGAGCAAGAAGGGCCAGATCGCCGGTTACGAAGTGGTCGACTTCAGGGCGCGCCTGATCGACGGCAAGTACCACGACGTCGACAGCTCGGCGCTCGCGTTCGAGATCGCCGGCCGCGCGGCCTTCCGCGAGGCGCACCGCGGGAGCAAGCCCAAGCTGCTCGAGCCGATCATGAAGGTCGAGGTCGTGACCGAGGCGGATTATCTCGGTGACGTGATCGGCGACATGAACCGCCGCCGCGGGCAGGTGACCGACCAGGGCCAGAAAGGCCCGAGCGCGTATATCCAGGGGTTCGTGCCGCTGGCGGAAATGTTCGGCTACATCAACTTCCTGCGCTCGGCCACCAGCGGCCGCGGCACGTTCACCATGGAATTCGCAAAGTACGACGAAGTGCCGGCGGGCCTGGTGGACAAGCTGATGGAGAAGGAAAGCAAATAGCGAGAGTAGAAGAGGGGCTGCCGCGACTAGACGAGAAGAGGGGCTGCCGCCCCTCCTCAAGACCTCCCTGCGCCAGGATGATCCTTTTTAGGGCCGGCCCCGTTCAGACCGTATGGTCGGCGCGCCAAGTGTTGTTCTTTAGCGGCGGGGTTTACAGGTAGTCGGCGGCGGCGGTGTCGGCGTCGACGGGCTTGCCGCCCAGGTAGCCCTGGATGAAATCGCAGCGCGCGCCCTGCAGGAATTCGAGCTGCGCTTCGGTTTCCACGCCTTCGGCCACGACCCGCAGGCTGAGCGCATGCGCGAGGCCGATGATCGCGGTCACGATGGCGTTGTGGTCGCGGCTCATGGGCACGTCGGTGATGAAAGACTTGTCGATCTTGAGCTTGTCGACCGGGAAGCGCTTCAGGTAGGCAAGGCTCGAGTAGCCGGTGCCGAAGTCGTCGATGGCGAGCGACACGCCGAGGTCTTTCAGTCGCTTGAGCATGGCGAGCGTGGCGTCGGTCTGCTGCATGACCGTAGATTCGGTAATTTCAAGCTCGAGCATCTCGGCCGGCAGGCCGGTCTCCTCCAGCGTGCGCGCCACCAGCTCCACCAGGTGCGGATCGTTGAATTGGCGCGCCGAGATGTTCACCGCCACCGGCATGCGCTTGTCCACGCCTAGCCTGCGCGCCCACGTGCAGGCGTCGCGCAGCACCTGCTCGCCGATCTTAAGGATCAGGCCGGTGTCTTCGGCAAGCGAGATGAAGTCGGTCGGCGGCACCAGCCCGCGCGTCGGGTGGTTCCAGCGCAGCAGGGCCTCGTGCATGACGGTGCAGCCGGTCTTGAGCTCCGAGATCGGCTGGTAGAACACCACCAGCTCGTCCTTCTGAACCGCGCGGCGCAGGTCGTTCTCGAGCGTCAGGCGCCGGCTGGCGGCCAGGTTCATCTGGTCGGTGAAGAACTGGTAGTTGCTGCGCCCCATTTCCTTGGCGTGATACATCGCGGCGTCGGCATTGCGGATGAGCGTCTGCGCGTCGCTGCCGTCCTCGGGGAAAACGCTGATGCCGATGGAGGGCGTGACCGTGACCTCGCGGCCTTCGAGCGAGATCGGCTCGGACAGCGTCTCGATGATTTTCTGCGCCACCTGCGCCGCGTCCGCCCCGCGCGTGATCTCGGGCAGCACCACCACGAACTCGTCGCCGCCGATGCGGCACACCGTATCGCCGACGCGCAGCTGGCGCACGAGGCGCTGCGCGACTTCCTGCAGCAGTTGGTCGCCCACCGCATGGCCGAGCGAGTCGTTGATCGTCTTGAAGCGGTCGAGGTCGACGAACATCGCCGCGGTCTGCTTGCGGTTGCGATAGCTGAGCGCGAGCGCCTGGGTGAGGCGGTCCTCGAGGATGCGCCGGTTCGGCAGGCCGGTGAGCGCGTCATGGTCGGCCAGGTGGCGCGCGCGACTCTCGGCCTGCTTCCTCTCGCTGATCTCGGCTTCGAGCCGCTTGTTGGCCGCCTGGAGCTCGGCCGTGCGCTCGGCGGCCAGGTTTTCCAGCGACTCGAGCGTGGCGCGTTCGGCGGAGACGTCGTCCAGGCTCCAGATCCACTCTTGCTCCTCGCCGCCCGAGTCGATGCGCCTTCCCACGGTGCGGCACAGGAAGGTCGACCCGTCGGCGCGCTTGAAGCGCTGCTCGTCGACATGGGTTTCGCCCGGGGCGGTGCTGCCGTAGGCGAGCCGGCCGGCCCGCTCCCACTCGGAGCGCTCGGCGAACATGACCTCGCTCGACTCGCCCACCAGCGTTCCGGGCGCCCAGCCGACCATCTGCTCGAGGAACCGGTTGGAGCGCTGGATCACGCGATTGCGCACGAACGCGATGCCGATGGTGGCGTTCTGCAGGATCAGTTCCTGCTCGTGCGCAAGCTGGCGGATGCGGTCGCCCGCGGCCTTGTCCGCGGTGACATCCTCGAACAGCCACACCGAGCCCTGCGCCGGGTCGCCGAGCTGGACCGCGCGGCCCGACAGGTAGCACCAGAACTCGCTGCCGTCGCGCTTTTTCATGCGCATCTCGCGTCCGAGGGTCGAGCCGCTCCAGACCTCGTCGTAGAGCTGCTCGCCCGATGCGTACACCTTGTCGCTCAGGTACAGGGCCTGCGTGGGCTGGTTGAGCAGGGCGCCGGGCTCGTAGCCGAAAATTTCCTCGAAGCGGCGGTTGCAGCGCATCACGCGGCGATCCTTGAGGAAGGCGATGCCGATGAGGGCGTTCTCGAGGATCGCGTTCTGCTCCTTGAGCAGGCGCTGCACGTCCTCGTCGGCGCGCTTCCTTTCCGAGATGTCCTCGAACAGCCAGACGTAGCCTTTGCCCGGCTCGCCGGGCTCGACCGCGCGCCCGGTCATGCGGCACCAGAACCCCGAGCCGTCCTTGCGCTTGAGCCACTGTTCGCGTGCGTGCGTGCCGCCCACGTCGAGCTCGTCGTAGCTCTTGGCCCCCTGCTCGAACTGATCCTCGGTGAAATACATGCTGCGCGTCGGGCTGTGCAGGCCCTCGCCGGGCGCCAGGCCGAACAGCTCCTCGAAGCGCCGGTTGCAACGCATGATTTTGCGCTCGCGCACGATGGTGATTCCGACCACCACGTTATTCAAGAGCGCCTGCTGCTCGAGGACCAGGCGCTGCAACTCCTCGTCCGCGCGCCTTTGCTCGGTGACATCCTCGACCAGCCATACTGAGCCCTGCGAAGGGTCGGTCGCATCGGCGGCGCGGCCCGTGACCCGAGCCCAGAACACGGTGCCGTCCTTGCGCAGGATCTGCGCGGGCATCGAGTACGTAAGGCCCTTGGCGAGCTGCGCGTAGGCCTGGCCAACCGTGTGGTAGTCCTCTTCGATTGCGTAAAACGAGACGCTGGGCTCGCCGTTCAGCTCGCCGACGTCATAGCCGCACATTTCCTCGAAACGGCGCGTGCAGCGCATGATGCGGCGGTCCTTCACGAACAAGATGCCGGTGGAAACCGTCTGCAGGATCGCATCCTGCTCGCGCAGCAGCCGGTTCAGCTCGTCGGAGGCGCGTTTCTTCTCCGAAATGTCGTCGACGATCCACACCGTGCCCTGGCGCGGATGTTCGGGATTGATGGTCTTGGCGATCATGCGCGCAAGGAACGTCGAACCGTCCTTGCGCTTCATTTCCCATTCGAGGTCGAGCTGTCGGCCCGCCGACAGCACCGGCACCGCAATGGCGCCCAATGCCGCGTACGACTCGCGGCTGGGGTAAACGGCCTCGCCCGGCTGCCCGATCAGCTCATCGGGCGCCCAGCGGAAGATCTCGGCGAACTTCGGATTGCACAGGAAGAACTTCCGGTCGCGCGTGAACGCGATCCCGATCGACGCGTTGGCGAGCGCCGCCTCGTATTCGAGCATCGTGTAACGCGTGCGCCCGGCAAAACCTGCCGCGCCGGATTCGGCCCGCGGCCCCGTGCCGCCCTCGGCCGCCGCCGGCGCGCGCAACCCCGCCACCGAGTCGGCGCGCGTGCCCGGGGTCGAAGCCGGAAAGGGACCAGGTCGCGGCACGCTCATCGGGCCTTGGCCTGCGTCATCCAATTCAGCGCGCGGGAGCGGCGGCCAGCGCGGTCAAATCGGCCGCGAAGCCACGCAACCGTTTCACCGCGCGAGCGCGCTGGTCCAGGGTCAATGTCTTGTCCAGGTCGAGCAGCATTGCGTAGAACTCCTGCAGGTTTGCCCTGCGCAACGTTTCGTAGGCAGGGGCGCGGTGCTGGTCCCACGCCGCGGCCCATGGCACCAGGCGTTTGGCCGCTTCACGCGACTTGAGCATGGCGAGCAGTTCCTCCTGCATGCGGATGCGGTCGCGGTTGCGCAGTTCGTCGTCGAGCGGGGCGCGCCTGCTGTAGTGCGCGATGCGTTCGACCTGCGCATCGGTGAGCGGGCCGAACCACTCTTCCATGCGCTCGACATTGCGCTTGACGCGCCGCGCGCGCCGCTCGTCGGGCCCTTCGCGCAGGCCGTGCTCCTTTGCGAAATCGCGATTCTCCTTGTCTAGACGCTGCTGGAATTTGTCGACCTGCGCTGCCGAGAGCGCATCGAGCAAATCGCCGATTTCGCCGGTACCCGCCCGCAGGCTCTGGCGCAGGTACGTTTGAAACGAATCGTAACCCCAAACCAGATCGGCCAGTGAGACGCCGCGCGCGAGACGATCCGCCAACTGGTTGGCAAAAACGGCATACAGGGGCAGCTCGGAGCGGCGATGCCAGGAAAGGAAACGCCCCATCCGGCGCTCGAAATCGGCCTGTGCCTCGCCTTCGAAGCCGAAATACTGGTCCGCCCGCCACTGCAGCAGCTTGTCGGCATTGTTGTAGCCCAGCTGGAGGGCGCTGCAGCCGGACAATGCGATAACCAGCACAAGGAGCGCACGACGCAGCCCGTGCGTGCCCGGAAGCACGCGGATCCGGCCCTCGCGGCTCACCAGTAGTTCTCCACCGTCAGGTGGCCGGGCGCGCGGCGGCGATGTTTTTTCATCCCGCGCTCGCCGAGCGTCACCACCGCTTCCTTGACCATCGCCGGATTGCCGCAAAGCATGGCATGCGATGTCTCGGCCGAAAGGGCGCAGCCGGCGCGCGCCTCCAGCGTGCCGTCGGCGATGAGCGCGGGGATTCGCCCCTGCAATACCTCCACCGAAGGCGCATCGCGGCTGGTGAGGTGCAGGCTGGCGAACTGCGCCGGGTGCGCCGCGGCGATGCCCTCGATCACGTCACGGTAGGCCAGTTCGCCGGCGTGCCGTGCCGCATGCACGAGCACTACCCGCCTGAAGCGCCGCCATGGCGTGTCGGTGCGCAATATCGACAGGAAGGGACCGACACCGGTGCCGGTCGCGAGCAGCCAGAGATTCTCGGCATCGGGGACTTCCGACAGCACCAGGAAACCGGCCGCGCCCGGCGCGAGGAACACCCGGTCGCCCGGCCCCAAGGCGGCAAGGTGCGGCGTCAGCGGGCCTTCGGGCACCACCGCGTAATAGAACTCGTGTGGACCGGCGCCCGGCGGGTTGACGAAAGAATACGGCCGCGCAATGCGCTCGCCTTCGACGTCCAGCGCCAGCTTGGCGAACTGGCCCGCCTCGAACTTCAGCGCGGGAGCATCGTCGGGGGTCTGCACGCGCACGCTGAGCAGGCGGTCGGTCCAGCGCGTCTGGCCGACGACGGTACCTTCGAGCCACGCAGTCATTGCGCGCCGGTCATTTGACCCGTGACAGTGGCGTCGCGCGCGGCGCGGCCACCCGTTCGGTCGGCGCACCGCGCACCACTTCATGCGCCACTTCGCCCGCCACTTCATATGGCTCGAAGGCGATGTCCTGGGCCCGATTGCCAAGCAGCGCAATCGAGCCATGGCGCCGGTTGTTGCCGGTATCGCTGAATTCGAACCCGTACCGCCGCTCGATGCGCAGGTCCCCCTCGGCATTGCGCGCAAGTCGCAGCCGGGTCACTGCGACCGTGTCGTCGAGCAAAAGCAGGTCGTAACGCTCGCAGGCCGTCCGGCCGGCGGCCAGGGCTGCCTCGCGCGCGCGCAGGCTGTCGATCCAGAAAGCGGTTCCGGCCACCAGCAGCACGAGGGAGAAGGCTTCCAGCATGGGGTGCGGATTATAGCCGCCGGCCCTCAGCGGCCGGGCACGGATTCCCACACCCTGGGAGGTCGGATCTACTGCGCCGACGGGCTCGGGATGGCCTGGTTCACCGCTTCGATGTCGGCAAGGACTTCCGCTCCGAGCACGCAATCGAAATGGCGCAACGACTCCTCTAGCTGGGCGACGCTGGTCGCCCCCACGATGGTCGAGGCGGTGAAAAACCGGCTGCGCACGAACCCAAGCGCCATTGCGGCGAGGTCGATGCCGTGCTTGCTGGCCACTTTGGCGTATTCGTCGACCGCCGCGACTGCGCGCGGGCGCATGTAGCGCTCTCCGAAGGGCGCGAGTTTGACCATGCGCGCCTCCGCCGGCCGCGCGCCGCCGAGGTATTTCCCGGTGAGCTGCCCCATGCCAAGAGGACTGTAGGCGAGCAGCGGCACGTTGAGCTGCCGGCTGGCTTCCGCCGGGTCACCGTCGAACAGGCGCGCCAGCAGGCTGTAACCGTTCTGCACCGAGACCGGTGCCGGCAACCCGGCGGCCTTGGCGACGCGCACGAACTCGCACAGGCCGTACGCGGTCTCGTTCGACAACCCATACGCGCGGATCTTGCCGGCCTTGATCGCGGCCGCCATCGCCTCGACCTGCTCGAGGATGGGCGTGGCTTCACGCTCCTTGGCCGGGTCGTACTGCCAGCTCCCGAAGCCGGGCACGTAACGCTCGGGCCAGTGGATCTGGTACAGGTCGATGTAGTCGGTCTGCAGGCGCTTCAGGCTGTCGTCGATGGCCCACGGGATGGTTTTCTTCGACACGTGGGTCTCGCCGTTACGGATCCAGTCGCGCCGCCCGGGGCCGGCGATCTTGGAGGCGAGCACGATGCGGCCGCGCTTGCCGCGGTTGCGGCCAAGCCAGCTGCCAACGATACTTTCGGTGCGTCCCTGGGTTTCCTTCTTCGGTGGCACCGGGTACATCTCGGCCGTGTCGACGAAATTGATGCCGTTGGCCAGCGCCCAGTCGAGCTGCGCGTGGCCTTCGACCTCGCTGTTCTGCTGCCCCCAGGTCATGGTGCCAAGGCAGAACTCGGTGATTTCCAGCCCGCTGTCGGACAGCCGTTTCTTGTTCATCCACTTGCCTTAGTTGATTTCCGCCGCGTCGCGCCGGCGGTAAAGGAGGATCGGGAAAGAAGTGAACCGGCGCGCGATGCCGTGCGCGGGGAAAGGGTCGAGCGCGGTGAACGGCATGGGCAGATCGGCCACGCGGGCCCCCAGCGTGGCGCGCGCGAGCTGCGCGCCGATCGAGGTCGCCAGGGCCACGCCGCGGCCGTTGCAACCAACAAACGCGAGAACCCCGGGCGCCAGTTCGTGGCAGTGCGGCAGCTTGTCCCACGTGATGCCAACATTGCCATGCCAGACATACTCGAACTTCGGCCGCCCGAGCTGCGGAAACACTTTTTCGACCCGCTCCGCGGCGCGCGCCGGCGCCCGCTCGCGCCATCCCAGCGGCACCGCGAGCGCGGCGCCGGTCACGAGCCTGCCGTGCGCATCCCAGCGGAAGAAATGCAGGTCGCCCTGCGAGTCCGAGCAGGCGTGGTCTTCGGGCAGGACGGTGGCGCGCACCGCTTCGGGATAGACCTGGG
>JBBQCV010000111.1:0-11498 GCA_038319115.1 Burkholderiales bacterium
TGGTGGCCGAGACGGCGGTCAACACGGTGATGTCGGGGCCGGCCTCAGGCATCATCGCCGCCGCATATTCGGCCACCGCCTCGGGCGTGGCCAACGTGATCACCTACGACATGGGCGGCACCTCGACCGACGTGGGCCTCATCAAGGACGGCGTGCCGACGGTGTCGGCCGAACTCGAGATCGAGTACGCGATGCCGATCCATGTGCCGATGGTCGACGTGCACACCATAGGCGCGGGCGGTGGGTCGATCGCCTTCATCTCCGATGCGGGCATGTTGCAGGTGGGCCCGCGCAGCGCCGGCGCCCTGCCCGGCCCGATCTGCTATGGGCGCGGCGGCACCGAGCCGACCATCACCGACGCCAACCTCGTGCTCGGGCGTCTCAACCCGGACAAGCTGCTGGGTGTGGACAACCCGGTGAGCCTCGCCCATGTGCGCGGCATTTTCGAGGAGCGCCTCGGCCGGCCGCTCGGGCTGGATGCGACAGCGGCCGCGGCCGCGGTGCTGCGCATCGCCAACGACAAGATGGCGGGCGCCATCCGCATGGTGTCGCTCGCCAAAGGCCACGACCCGCGCGATTTCGCCCTGTTCCCTTTCGGCGGCGCCGGCCCGCTGCATGCCGCGGCGCTGGCGCGCGAACTCGGCATCCCGCGCCTGCTGATCCCGATGCGTCCGGGCATCACCAACGCGCTGGGCTGCGCGGCGGCCGACCTGCGCCACGACTACGTCAACACGGTGAACAAGCCGCTCGCGTCACTGGACGATTCGCTGGTGACGGCGGTGCTCGAAGCGCAGATCGCCGAAGGCCGCGCCACGCTCGAGCGCGAGGGGGTGGCCATTGAAGGCGTGCGCCTGCTGCATTTCGCCGACATGCAGTTCCAGGGCCAGAGCCACATCCTCACCGTGGCACTGGAGGGCACCAGCGTGTCGCGCGACCAGTTGCAGGCGCGCTTCGACGCGGCCTATTGGGAGCGCTTCGAAGTCGAGCTGCCGGAGATCCGCGCGGTACTCGTCAACCTGCATACGGCGGTGATCGGCCTGAGGAAACGCTTCGACCTCGCTGTCCTCGCCAGGTCGGAGCGGGCGAAGACCCTCGATGAAGCGAAGAACGGACAGCGCGAAGTGTGGTTCGACGGCGGCTATCGCCCGACCAGCGTGTACCAGCGCGAACGGCTGCCCGCCGGCGCCGGGTTTGAAGGCCCGGCAATCATCGAGCAACTCGACTGCACAACGGTCATCGACCCCGGCAATCGGGTCCGGCTCGATGCACTGGGCAACCTGGTGGTGGAAATTGCCTGAAGCGCACCCTGAGGCCGCGGCAAGTCATGCGCAAAGGCGCTTCACCGGCCGCGCCACGAGGTTATCGCGCCACTACCACCATGCCGACCAGGCCATTGTTCATGTTGACCTGCACGTAGTCGGAGCCGACCTGGAACCACTTGAAATAGCCGGCGGGTTGCGAAAGGCCACGCGCGGCCCAGTCCTCGACCACAAAACCGTTGTTGAAGTACTGGCTCGGCAACGCGTCGCCGAGGCGGATATTGCGCGCGGGGCCGGCGCCTTCGCCGGGAATCGCCGTTTGCAACGGGCCGACCCCGCTGCGCGTGGCCTGCCCAGGGATGTACCCCTGGCCGCGGTTCACGCCGGGCGCGATGGGCGCAATGCGCGCCTGCTGCCGGGCGCGAAGCTCGTCCTGGCGGATCTGCTCCGCGCGGAGTTGTTCGGCGCGGAGTTGTTCGGCGCGGAGCTGTTCGGCGCGGAGCTGGTCGCGCCGTCCCTGCTCGGCGCGGAGTTGTTCCTGCCGCACGTGCTCGGCCCGGTACTGTTCCTGGCGGACCTGTTCGGCCCGGATCTGTTCCTGCCGGATTTGTTCCTGGCGGATCTGCTCCTGGCGCTGGCGTTCCTGCCGGATCCACTCGTCGCGCCGGTAGCCCTCGTAAGGGTCGTACTGGTTGTAGGGATCGTACGGCTGGTAGCGCCCATAGGCGTCGTATTGCCCATAGGCGTCGTATTGCCCGTACTGGTTGTACGGTTGCGCGAAAGCTGTTCCCCCGCCAGCCAGCGAAGCGAACAGGATGAGTGCAACAGCGCGGGTTTTCATAGGGACTCCTTCGACCGGAACGGGGACGCCGGCCACCTTTGCACGATAGCGCCCAACCGTGGCGCAGACGGTGTGGTGGAGCACATAGGCATGGGGCGAAAGCCGCCACCGGCCCCCACACTTCATTAACGCCCCTGTAGGCGAAAGGATGACCGCATGCGTGCGAATATGGGCCTGTTGCTCACGATGACCGAGCCGCCGGCCGCGATGGACGAGGAGTTCAACGCCTGGTACGACACCGAACACATGGCCGAACGCCTCGGCATCGCTGGATTCCTTTCGGCCCGCCGCTGGCGGCGCGACTGCGCCCCCGGCGAAGGCAAATACCTCGCCACCTATGAGCTGACTTCGCCCGAGGTGCTTTCCACTCCTGAATACCTCGCCCACGTCGGCGACCACTTCACGCCGTGGAGCAAGCGCTGCCTGGGTGCGGCCACGTATTTCCGCCGCTGGGCGTGCGATCAGGTGTCCCCCGGCAACCGCTCGCCCGACCAGGGTGCCCGCGCACTTTTCCTCGCCTGCGGCGACGTGCCCGCGGCGCACGAGGAGGAATTCAACCGCTGGTACGACATCGAGCACCTGCCGTTGCTGCAGCAGGTGCCGGGCGTGCTCGGCGCGCGGCGCTTTCGCGCGACCACCGGCTCGCCGCGCTACATCGCGCTGTACGACCTGGCCGACCCCGCAGCCCCGCAACATCCGGCGTGGCAGTCGGCCAACCGCACCGAGTGGTCGCAGAGGATCGATGCGCTGACCGCCGATTGCGAATGGATCCTGTCGGTGTGGCGTGCCTACCCCTAGCCCCACCGCCGGGCTCGACCCGATCACGCTGGTGGTGATCCAGAACGGATTGCAGCAGGTGTGCAACGAGATGGACCTCGCCTTCTGCCGCGCGGCCTTCTCGCCAGTGATCTCCGAGGCGATGGACCGCTCCGACGGGATCTACTCCAAGGAGGACGGCTCCTTGATCGCGCAGGGCGAGCTCGGCCTGCCGGTGTTCGTGGGCACCATGCAGTTTTCCACCCGAGCAGTGATCGAGCGCGTGAGGGACAAGGGCTGGACACTCGAGCCGGGTGACGTGTTCATCGTCAACGACCCGTACCTCGGCGGCACCCACCTCATGGACGTCAAGTTCGTGAAGCCGTTCTTCTACCGCGGCAAGGTGTTCGCGTGGCTGGCCAACACCGGCCACTGGCCCGACACCGGCGGCATGGTGCCCGGCGGGTTCTCGGCGCACGCCACTGAATCGGAACAGGAAGGGCTGCGCCTGCCGCCGGTGAAACTGTACAAGAAGGGCGTGCTCGACGAAGAGATCCTGTCGATCATCCTGTCCAACATCCGCATCGCCGACCAGCGCATTGGCGACATCAAGGCGCAGGCTGCGGCGCTTTCGATCGGCGAGAAGCGCCTCGGCGCCCTGCTCGACCGCTACGGTGCGGACACGGTCGAATCGGCCATCGCCGAGCTGCGTGTGCGCGCCGCGCAACAGATGCGCGCCAAAATCGCCACCATCCCGGACGGCTCCTACGAAGGCAGCGCGATAGTCGATTCCGACGGCGTGGTCGATGAGCCGCTGGTGATCCGCATGAAAGTCACCAAAAAGGGCGCCAACCTCGAGTTCGACATGAGCGGCTCCTCGCCACCCTGCGCCGGGCCGATGAATTCGGTGATCGCCACCACGCGCTCGTCGATCTACCTCGCCATGAAGCACATCTTCCCCGAAGTGCCGATCAACGCCGGCACGTTCGAGCCACTGCATATCGTGGAGCCCGAGGGTACGTTCCTGTATGCGCGCTACCCGCGCCCGGTGTCGGGCTGTGCGGCGGAGGTCAGCCAACGCATCGCCGAGGCGGTGTTTTCGGCGCTCACGCATGCGATTCCCGAGCGCCTGTTCGCGGCGCCCGCGGGCAGCTCGGGCAACCTCGCAGTGGGCGGCAACGACCCGCAGCGCAACCGCAACTACGTGATGTACGTGATCTCCGGCGGCGGTTACGGCGGCAGCCCCTCGGGCGACGGCATCTCCAACGGCTGCTCGACCATCGGGATCTCCAAGACCCCGCCGCTCGAAGTCATGGAGCAGTACTACCCGATCCTGTTCGAGGAGTACTCGCTGCACGAAGGCTCCGGCGGCGCGGGCGAGCAGCGCGGCGGCTTTGGTGTGAACTACACCATCCGCCTGCGTCGGGGTGCGGCGCGTGCCTCGATGGTCATGGACCACGGCCGCGTCGGCCCACAGGGCGCGCGCGGCGGCTCCGACGGCGGCGTCAACACCGTCGCCATCGACCAGGCCGGGGTGGAGTACCGCCCGCCGCACCTGTCGAAGGACCAGGACATCCAGCTCGCCCCCGGCGACCGCATCCGCGTGTCCACGCCCGGCGGGGGCGGCTTCGGCGACCCATTCAAGCGCGACCCGACGAAGGTGGCGAAGGATGTCGCGCGCGGCTACTACACCACTGCCCAGGCCGAAGCGCTGTACGGCGTCAGGCTCGGCGCCGGCAATGAGGTCGACACGGCGGAAACCGCGCGCCTGCGCGCGCGCTGATGCTGGCCGAGGTCGTCCCGGGCCTGGTGGCCGCGCTCGGGTTCGGCGCCTCCAACGTCTTCGGCAAGATCGCATTCGCCGCCGGCGCGGATGTGCTCACGCTGCGCACCTTCCGCGGCTTCGTCGGCATCGCCTGCGTCTGGGCATGGCTGCGCTACGCGCCGCCCGCGCGCAGCCACACGCCGCGCGCGAAGAACGTCGCCCTCGGCCTCGGCGTGCTGTTTGCCACCAACGTGTATTGCGTGTTCAGGGCCATCGAGGCGATTCCGGTCCCGATCGCGGTGCTCGCGGGAGCGGCCGTGATGATCGCGGCGCTGTGCGCTTTTCACGTACGGCGCTAGTGCCGGATCGCTAAGGCGCCGGTGCCTTACTGCAACGGCGAAAAGCCGAACGGTTTTCCGTTTATGGAAATTGAACTGTCCGGAGACCCGCGCGCTTATTAGGTCTTGCGCATTTAAAGCGCAACTTTCTCAGGCGAGCGCGGGCTCCGCGGCCAGGCCGACCGGCTCGTAGGCCACCTTGGACGGCACATCCGGCGCGATATGCATCACGCGCGCGCCGAGGTCCATGACCACCGAGGCCACCGTTTCCATGCAGGCTTCGGGCGCGGCGGCCGGGTCGGGCCGGCGGCAGATCGAGAGCAGTCCCTGCGACTCGTCGCGCAGCATGCGCTGCAGGTCTTCGGGCGAGAAACGCCCCTCGTGCGCGCCGGTGAGCGCCTCGATGCGCTCCAGTCGCGGATGTGTCGACAGGCTTGGGGCGAGCGACGCCTGGTGCCTGGCCGCGTCCTCGGCGAGGAAATGGTTGGTGTGGCACAGCGCCGCCTGCGCACCGCGGATCACGTGCAGCCCGCGTGGCGAGAATTCCAGCGCCGCCGTCGCCCCGGAGGCGTCGGCACACAGGACGTTGGATGAGGCGCCGAACGAAAGCTTCGACGCGAACCCCACCGCCGCCTCGACCGAACGGCGCTTGAGCAGTGCGCGCAAGAGCACGTGCACCGGCACGCCGGGTTTCGATCCATCATCGGCCGACCGGAGGATGTTGAGGCATACGCCGAAGCCGTTGCTGTTCAGGCCGATCTTGGCGAGCATGCCGGCCTCGGTGAGCGTGAGGCAGGTCGACCCGTCGGACTCGGCACAGCGCAGGAGCACCAGCGCCGCGCGCTGCGTGCCCAGCCAATCCCAGTTCTGCGCGAGCAGCGTGGTCTTGGTGGTACTCAGGGCGGGCTTGATCGCCACCGATGTGCATTCGCCCCAGTCCGGCACCCCACTGGCAACGTTGCGCGCGGCGATGGCCTCGCGCTCCGGGTGCGCCTCGCCCGGGTAACTGGGCGGCAGGATCTCGGTGCGCGCATTGAGCGCGAGGATTTCGTTGACGTGGCGGCCGGAGCCCGCCGCGATGCCCTCGATTTCCTCCAGCAGTTCGGCATCGAGGTTCCCGATGATGTCGCGGTACCCGGCGCCGAGGCGCTGCGCGCCGGGCCAGTCGATGCCGCAGTAGGCGAACAGGCGCGCATAGGTGCCCACCGAATGCTCAATGCGGGCCTTGGCCGTAGCCCCGTGGGTATGGCCGCGTGCATGCGCGCTGCCCCCGACTTCGATGATTGGAAACATATGCGGCTTCTCCTGAAGGGTGGGTGGCCGGCTCCCGCCGGGCGCGCCGTGCGGCCCTGCTGTCGCGGCCATTGTAAACCGCCGGGCATGGCAAGATGACGCCCGTTTCCCACGTGGAGAGGCGCATGGCAGACGACGCACCAATCGAGGGCCGCATCACCACCCGCAGGGACGGGGACGTCTTCGTGATCGGCATCGACCGACCGAAGAAACTCAACGGCTTCTCGCTGAAAATGTACCGCGAGCTGGCCGCGGCATTCACGGCGATGGAGACGGACGCCGGCGCGCGCGTCGGCCTGCTGTATGCCGAGGGCGCCAACTTCACCGCCGGCCTGCAACTTGACCAGTTCGCGCCGCTCATGGCGCGCGGCGAGGCCGCGGCGCCCGCCGGCGGGATCGACCCGTTTTCGCTGCGCGAGCCGCTGCGCACCAAACCCGTGGTGTGCGCCGTGCAGGGCATCTGCTTCACGCTCGGCATCGAGCTCATGCTCGCGCAGGACATCGTGATCGCGGCCGACGACTGCCGCTTCGCGCAGATCGAGGTGAAGCGCGGCATCATGCCCACCGGCGGGGCGACGCTGCGCTTCGTCGAGCGCGCCGGCTGGGGCAACGCGCAGCGCTACCTGCTCACCGGCGACGAGTTCGGCCCGGCCGAGGCCCTGCGCCTGGGCTTCGTGCAGGAGTTGGTGCCCGCCGGCCTCCAGTTCGATCGCGCGATGCAGATCGCGCGCACCATCGCCGAGCAGGCGCCACTGGCGGTGCGCGCCTCGCTCGCCTCCTCCCGGCGCTTCGCCGAAAAGGGGCCGCTGGGCATCAAGCCCGAAATGGAGGCCGTGCAAAGGAAGCTCGCGCAGAGCGAGGACGCGGCCGAAGGGTTGCGCTCCTTCGTCGAGCGCCGCAGGGCAAAATTCACCGGAAAATAAAGGGCAGTCCCATGAACAGCACGCTGTACCCACCCCTTCCCGACCCCATCCCCGCGCCGTTTGCCGGCGGGCGCGACGTCGTGCGCAAGGACTGGATCGACTACAACGGCCACATGAACGTGGGCTACTACCAGGTTGTATTCGACCTCGCTGCCGATGTGTTCTTCGATTTCCTCGGCCTCACGCAGGCCTTTCGCAAGCACCACGGCTCGACCACGTTCGCGCTCGAAGCGCACGCGAACTTCCTGCGCGAAGTGAAGGAAGGCGCCCCGCTGCGCTTCGAGGCGCGGCTGGTCGACTTCGATGCGAAGCGCATTCACTTCTACCAGGAGATGTTCCACGCCGACGAGGGCTACCTCGCCGCCTCGCAGGAGTCGCTCTCCTCGCACGTGTCGATGCAAACGCGCCGCACCACGCCCTGGCCGGAAGAAGTACTCCCGCGCCTGGCCGCCATCAAAGCCGCGCACGACAAGCTGCCCCGACCCTGGCAGCTTGGGCATGTGATTTCGGCGAAGGGGTTGAAGAGCGGGGTGTGAAGTATTTTGGGCGGATCACTCTTGCTCTCCCCATCGAGGAACAGCGTCTAGAACTGTTGCCGGCGGGCGCAGGAGGTAGTTTTACATGTAGTAACTTTTGCGTTACCATAAAGAATGGGCATCGAGGTCGAGGAATATCTCCGCTTCGACGGATCAAGTCCTTACAGGATGTGGTTCGACAGCCTCGATGCGCTTGCGGCCGCAAAGGTAGTTACCGCCAAGCTGAGGCTTGAACTTGGCAACACGTCGAACGTGAAATGGTTCAGCGGCATAGGTGAATGCATCATCGATTGAGGACCTGGCTATCGGATTTACCTGGCCCGGGATGGTGAGCAGCTGATCGTATTATTTGGCGGCGGCACCAAACGCCGCCAGCAAGCCGATATCGACCGGGCGATATCCCTGCATGCCGAATACAAGGCCGGAAAGAGGGCCGGAGCGGGTGAGAACAAACCCGGCAAACACAAGAGGTGAATGAAATGGCATTGACCCGTGATTTCAAGCAGACCGTCGTCGAGCGTGTGAAGCGCGACCCCGCTTTCGCGAAGTCGCTGCTGGACGAAGCGGCAACCCTGTTCCTGAACGGCGAGACGCAAACCGCACGCCTGATCCTGCGCGATCTCGTGAACGCCACCCTCGGTTTCGAGCAGCTCGCCGACATGACCGACAAGCCCAGCAAGAGCCTGCACCGCATGCTCTCGCCCAAGGGCAATCCGAACATGGACAACCTCGCGGCCATTTTCGGCGCAATGCGCGATCGCCTTGGCGTGGGGCTGGAGGTGCACGTGGTGAAGGCGCGGGCTTAAAACTCGACATCGGACGCTGGGGCTAGCCTGCTTATGAGCTTGCCGAGGGCGCGACGGTAATGCTTCCGAGTACGGCATCGGCGGCCATCCCTGGAAACCGGACCTCCTTCCAAATAACCGGATTGGCTAAAGAGGACAGCTCAGGAGCCCGAAACTCCAAACCTGGTCACCGCGGCCGAAGTGCAATCCTCGAATTGGCCACGTACATGCTGCAACGCATGATTGCCCATATACGCATAAGCTCATATATTCGCGCCTTCCACAGCTTTTGCGATCATCCCCCGTGGACGAACTTGATCCAGTATTCGACTCCGTGGCCGCCTACTTCAGCGTCCTGTCCGATCCAACCCGGCTGCGCATCGTGCACGCCATATGCAACACCGAAAAGCCCGTCGCGCAGATCGTCGCCGAGACCGGGGCGACGCAGACCAATGCCTCCCGTCATTTGGGCCTGATGTACCGGGCAGGGGCGCTCGCGCGGCGCAAGGACGGCAGGCAGGTCTACTACCGCATGGCCCACCCGACGATGGTTGATCTATTTCGCACCGTCTGCAACCGGATTGCGGGCAGCATGGACGAGATGAAGCCGCTGCGCCACGACCTGCTGCGCATGATGCCCGCGCCGAAGAAGCGGGGGGCATGATGAACAAAGTACAGCGCGCTGCCAAAGTGAATTCAGGGCGGCGCCATAGGGCCAATTCAATGCAACGAGGAGAGGAGATTAGCTATGAACCAGATGCGTAGGACTACTTTGAAGGCAGGGGGCGCCGCCGGGGTGCTGGCGCTGCTGGCTGCGGCAGGTTTCGCGATTCCGGGCGGCGCCTGGGCGGCCGACTGGAACAAGGCGGCGTTCGAGGGCAAGTCCACCCAGGACGCGCTCAAGGCCCTCGGCGCGGGATCCCCGGCAAACTCGGGCGACATCCTGATCCGCGCGGCGGACATCGCCGAGAACGGCGCGGTCGTGCCGGTGGGCGTCGAGAGCAAGATTCCCGGCACCCAGTCGATCTCGATCCTGGTCGACAAGAACCCCAATGCGCTGGCGGCCAGCTTCGACCTGCCCGCGGGCACCGAGGCGTCGGTAACGACGCGCGTAAAAATGGGCCAGACTTCCGACGTGTACGCGCTGGTCAAGGCCGACGGCAAGTTCTACGTTGCGAAGAAGGAAATCAAGGTAACCATTGGCGGATGTGGAGGCTGACATGGCAGACCCGATGCGCATACGCGCGGTGGCAAAGGATGGGGTAGTCAACGTGAAGGTGCTCATGAGCCACGAGATGGAGACCGGCCAGCGCAAGGACTCCAGCGGCAAGATCGTGCCGGCGCACTTCATCCAGAGTGTGAGCGCCATGCATAACGGCAAGACGGTGATCTCGGCGCAGTGGGGCCCGGCGGTTTCGAAGAACCCGTTCCTCGAATTCAACTTCAAGGGCGGACAGAAGGGCGACAAGATCCAGGTCACCTGGACCGACAACAAGGGCGAAAAACGCACCGACGAGGCCGTCATCGGCTGACCGGGCGAGACCCAAAGGAGGAGACAAACAAGATGAAGAACCATCTGCGCAAGGCAGTGGGCGGGGTGCTGGCGGCTTGCGGCGCGTTCGCTTTGTTCCCGACGGGCGTCACCGCCCAGTCGGCCATCGACGAGATCGCCAAGTACCGGCAGCAATTGCAGGAGGGCAATCCGGCCGAACTTTGGGAAGCGCGTGGCGAGGAACTGTGGAAACAAAAACGCGGGCCGCGCAACGTGTCGCTGGAGCGCTGCGACCTGGGCAAGGGCGCGGGCGTGGTGAAGGGCGCGTATGCCGAACTACCCAAGTACTTCGCCGACGCCGACCGCGTGATGGACCTGGAATCGCGCCTGGTCCACTGCATGGTGACGCAGCAGGGGTTCACGCCGGCAGAGGTGACCAAGCGCCCGTTCGGGTCCGGCAGTTACCGCTCGGACTTCGAGTCGCTGGGCGCGTGGATCACCTCGGAATCCAAGGGCGTGCCGATGCACGTGGCGCTCAGTCATCCCAAGGAGAAGGAGGCCTACGCGCTGGGTGAGAAGATGTTCTTCTTCCGCGGCGGGCCGCACGATTTCGCCTGCGCCACCTGCCACGGTGAGACCGGCAAGCGCATCCGCTTGCAGGACCTGCCCAACCTCACCGAGAAGGCCGGCGCACAACTCGCCTACACGACCTGGCCGGCGTATCGCGTCTCGCAGGGCGAGTTGCGCACCTTCCAGTGGCGGCTGAACGACTGCTTCCGCCAGCAGCGCTTCCCGGAGCTCAAGTTCACCTCCGAAGCATCCGTCGCGCTGACCACGTTCCTGGCCCACAACGCCAACGGCGCGCCTTATAACGCGCCGGCCATCAAGCGCTAGGGGGAGACCACATGAAGACATTCCATATAGCAGCCTGCGCCGCGGCGTTCATCGCAGCCGGGTGCGCGAGCATGAGCGACAGCGATGTCGCCGACAAAGCCGTGGCCGTCATGAAGGCCTCGTTCAACGAGCGCGGCCAGGCCAAGCTCGATCGCCTGGACCAGGACGAAACGCAGAAGCTGTGCAGCATCCCGCCGTCGGCCACGCTGGCCAAGCCCGTCGCGGCGCGCATCGAGGAGATGAACCTCGCCACGATCAGGTACCCCGCCGACGGCAAGATGATCGGCAACTGGCGCGACGGCGAGAAAGTCGCGCAGAGCGGCCGCGGCAAGCAGTACTCCGACGACCCGAAGCGGCCGAACGGCGCCAACTGCTACGCCTGCCACCAGCTCACCAAGGAAGAGGTCTCGTACGGCACCATCGGGCCGAGCCTGTACCACTTCGGCAAGGTGCGCGGCACGAGCGAGGCCAGCCAGCGCTACACCTACGGGAAGATCTACAACTCGGAGGCGTACTCGGCCTGCTCGAACATGCCGCGTTTCGGGCACCATGGCATCCTCACCGAGCAGCAGATGAAGGACGTGACCGCGCTTCTCCTCGACCCGAACTCGCCGGT
>JBBQCV010000112.1:0-11495 GCA_038319115.1 Burkholderiales bacterium
GCCCGCCGGGCTGTCGATCAGCACCAAGGACGACGCCGTGCGCACGCGCACGCTCGACCTCATGTACGCGCTGGTCGACATGTGCGCGGAGCTGGGCGGGCGCTACCTCGTGCACGGATCGCCGGCGCAGCGCCGCATCGATCCGGGCGAGACGCGCGAAGCGGCGCTCGCGAGAGCGCAGGCGTGTTGGGCCGCGGTGGCTGAGCGGGCGCAGAAAGCCGGCGTCACCTATTGCGTCGAGCCGCTGGGCGCCGAACAGACGCCGCTCGTGAACACGCTCGAGGAGGCCGCCGCGGTCGTGGCCGCCATCGGCAATCCCGCGCTCAAAAGCATGCTCGACTGCAGCTCGGCCGGGCGCATGGAAAAGGAGCCGCTCTCGCAGCTGGCCGAGCGCTGGCTGCCCGAGGGCATCATCGCCCACGTGCAGGTCAACGATCGCAACCGGCAGGGGCCGGGGCAGGGCGAGCAGAAATTCGCGCCCCTCATCGCAGCGCTGCTGAAGCACGGCTACAGCGGCGACATTGCGGTCGAGCCTTTCGATTACGTGCCCGATGGCCCGGCGGCCGCGGCGCGCGCGGTGGGCTACCTCAAGGGCATCCTCGAAGCGCTCGCCACGCCGAAATAGCACCGGGGGCGGTGCACAAGGCGCCCGTTGCACCGCCCGGCCCGGGTGCTTCCTGGCGCCGCGCAGGCGCGCCATTCTGAATCATTATTTTCAGAGAACCGCGCAGCGCTTGGCTCTCCTGCCAATTTTGTGCTGATACCGGTACATTCTCCACGCTTCGACGGCTGCCCCTATTCGCCGTACATCTCGGTGATCAGCCGACGCACCTGCACTGCGGTAGTCGGCTCCAGTTCGTCGAGGCGCCGGCCGAGGCGCTGCTTGCTGACGGTTCGGATCTGGTCCACCGCGATTTCCGCCTTGCGCCCTGCGCATACGGTCTGGACCCGGCTTCGCCAGCGCGGATGCAGCTTGGTCGTGAGCGGGCATACGACCACGGTGTCCAGGAAGCGGTTCATGTTATCGTGGCTGACGACCACGACCGGCCGGGTTTTGGAGATCTCGCGCCCTCGAACGGGGTCGAGATCGGCGAGATAGACGCCGTAGCGCCCGACAGTCCGCGTCACCACTTATCGGCGGGATCGATGCCGTCGGCGACTGTCGCGTCGAGATCGTCCCAGTCTTCCTTCTCGCCCGCCATCTCCCGGTAGGTCTCCTCCCAGGTCATGCGCTTGTCCTTCGTGCCGCGCAACAGCAGGCCTTCCTCCCGCGCTTCGAGAACGAGGGCGTCCTTGATCTGGTAACGCTCGAGCACCGCCTTTGGCAGCCGCACGCCGCGCGAATTGCCTATGCGGACGACTTTCAGCTCGACCTTGGCGGGGTTCCTTTGCGCAGCGGAAAGCGGGTCGCGTTTCATGTAATTACTGTAACCACATCCGGATCGGCCGTCAATCCAGTGGGTCCGATGCATCGGATCGCCATCGCTGCCGGAGTGGCTTGCCCCCTCTCCGCAGCAGCCGGACAATTTCACGACTCTTATTCCGAAAGTCGTTGACTGGAGCCATTGGGACGAAGCGGGGCCTAGCCGAATCCCTGGGCGAGGAAGTCCTCGGCGATCGCGCAGTGCGCGGCCACCCCGCGCGCGAGCGTGGACTCGTTGAGGGTCATCTTGTTGGAGTGGCACGGGCAGGCGAACTTCCACTGCTGGCCTTCCGGGCACACGCCCAGCATCACCATCGCCCCCGGCACCTTCTGGAGCACGTAGGAGAAGTCCTCTGCGCCCATGATGGGCGTGGCCATCGTGATCCATGCCTCAGCGCCGAAAAGTCCCGTCAGCGCGCGCTCGGCGACACCGACGGCGCGCGCGTCGCACACCGTGACCGGGAATCCGCGGATGAGCTCGACCTCGGCCTCGCACTCGTGCGCGCGGGCGATGTTCTCCGCGATGCGGCGGATGCCGGCATGCGCCATCTCGCGCGAGGCTTCCGAGAGGGTGCGCAGGGTGCCCAGCAGGCTGGCCGATTCCGGAATCACGTTGTTGGCCGAGCCGCCCTCGATCTTGGCGATCGTGATGACCACCGGGTCGAAGACGTCGATGCGCCGCGTGACGAACACCTGCAGCGCAGTGACGATCTCGCAGGCCACCGGCACCGGGTCGAGCGTGTCGTGTGGCATCGAGGCGTGGCCGCCCTTGCCGCGCACGAGGATCTCGATCCGGTCGGCCGAGGCGAGCATCGGGCCGGCCTTGCCGAAGAACACACCCGCCGGGCCGTTGGGCATGATGTGCAGCGCAAACGCCGCATCGGGGGCCGGATCGGCGAACAGCCCGTCGTCGATCATGTGGCGAGCGCCGTGATGGCCTTCCTCGCCGGGCTGGAACATGAAAAGGACCGTGCCCGCAAGCGATTCACGCCTTGCGCACAACAGCCGCGCCGCCGAAGCGAGTATTGCGGTGTGCGTGTAATGCCCGCAGGCGTGCATGGTATTGGCGATGCGCGAGCGGAACGGCAGGCCGGTGTCCTCCGGCATGGGGAGCGCATCCATGTCGCCGCGCAGGAGCACCGTGCGCCCCGGCCGCGCGCCGCGCAGGTTGGCGACCGCCCCGGTCGTGGAGGCGCCGGTCTTCCATTCGAGCGGCAACCCGGACAACGCTTCGCGCACCTTGGCCATCGTCTTCGGCGTTTGCAGGCCGAGTTCGGGCTCCGCGTGGATCGCGCGCCTGAGCGCGATGGTGTCGGCCTGCATGGATGCGGCGGCGACTTGACCCCCCCGACCGCGCCCCCTAGAGTCGTCGCTCGAAATTCTCCGCCCCTGCCGACGAGACGCCCATGATCCACGAACTGCGCACCTACACCTTCCATCCCGGCAAGCTGAACGCCTACCTCGAGGCCGCGCGCACGATCGGCAGGCCGGTTCGCGGGCAGGACTACGGCACCAACCTCGGCTACTGGACGGCCGAGTTCGGTGCGCTCAACCAAGTCTGGCACTTGTGGTCGTACGAGAGCCTCGACGAGCGCACCCGCCTGCGCGGCGAGCTGGCCAGGAACGAGCGCTGGAACAAGGAGTACATCCCCTCCGTGCGGCCGCTGATGGCCCGGCAGGACATCCGCCTGCTGAACCCGGTGGTCGGCCCGACCGCGCCGGCGCAGGCCGGCGGCTTCTACGAACTGCGCATGTACCGCATGCACCCCGGTATGGCCGCCGGCTGGGCGAAGGCCTACCGCGAGATCATGCCGGTGCGCGAAAAGTACTCGAAGAACGTCGGCATCTGGACCGGCGAGGCGCCGCAGCCCAACGAAGTGTTCCACATGTGGCACTACGCGAACTTCGAGGCGCGCACCAAGGCGCGCACGGAGCTGTTCAAGGACCCTGCCTGGCTCGCATTTACCGCCGCGAACACGGGCTCGATCGCGGAGATGACCAACGTGCTGCTGCTGCCGACCGACTACAGCCCGATGAAGTAAGGGGGCCGCGGCCGCGCCCCTGAGTGCTGCACCGGCCGCTGCACCGCCTCTACTGGAGCAACCACCAGTGAGACGCCGAACTGCGGGGAGTTACTTCAGCGGCTTGATGCGACTGTTGTAGGCGTTGGTGTAGACGTCCTCGACCTTCACCGGACGGTCGGGTTTGGCGTTGGCGAAGGTGATCTCCAGCGTCTTGGCCATCAGCGCGGGCTCGATCCAGCCGATGCCGTTCTTGCGCGAGCGGTCGGTGATGCACAGGTCGAGGATCTGCGGCATGGTGTTGAGCAGCGTGTCGCGGTCCAGGCCCGACACTGCCGCGGCCATCGCGTCGATCGCCTCGGCCGGGGCCATTTGCGTATCGCGCCAACCCTTGTGCACGGCGCGCAGGAAGCGCTCGATCAGCTTGGGGTTCTTGGCGATCGTCTCGTTGTTCACGAAGTAGGTGTGTCCATAGATCGGCAGGCCGTAGTCGGCCCACAGCAGGTTGCCCACCTGCCCCTTGCCGAGGACCTTCTCCCAGATCGCGTAGCTGGTGTAGAGGTCGAAGGAGGCATCGACTTCGCCCGCGGCCACGATGGCCTGCTTGCCCTCGGGCTTGACGTTGACCATGGTGACCTTGTCGGCGGGGATGTTGTTGATCGCCGCGAACGCCGGCCACAGCACGCGGTGCGAATCGGCCGGCGGCGCGGCGATCTTCTTGCCGATCAGGTCGGCGGGCTTGTTGATACCGGCGCTTTTCTTGAAGAACACGTTGTTGCCGGCCTTGTCGAACACCACCGCCACGATCTTGAGGTCGGCGCCCTTGCTGATCGCGGTGATCACCGTCGGGGCGTCCGAGATGCCGACGTCGGCCTGCTTGAGGTCGACCTTCTTGGCGCTGTCGGCCGAGCCCGCGCCGCGCACCACGGTGAGGTCGATCTTCTCCTCGGCGAAGTAGCCCTTCTTCAGCGCCATGTAGATCGGCGCGTGGTCGGCGAGGTGGAACCAGTTGAGCTGCAGCGTCATCTTGTCCTGCGCCTGGGCAGGCAGGGCGAACAGCGCCGCGGCAAGGGCGGCAAACAGGGTGCGGAAGTTCATGGGGTCTCCTCGATGGTCTTGTGGGTCTTGTGTTGTCGGGTTGCTGCGGGTGATTTGGGTGGTTGGGGCCGGGTGGTTGGGGGGAGTCGTTTACAGGCCGGGCGCGCGAGGGATTACTTGGCCGCATCCTCGCGGTGGGCCCAGGGCGCGACGATGCCCTCGAGGGCGACGACCGCGCCGTACAGCACCAGCCCGAGCGCCGAGATCAGCATGAGCGAGGCGAAAATCGAGGGCGTCTGCAGCGTGACGCCACCGGTGATGATGAGCGAGCCCAGGCCGCGCTCCGAGGCGACGAACTCGCCCACGATCGCGCCGGTGACCGACATGGTGGCGTTGAGCTTGAGGCCGGTGAAGATGTAGGGCACCGCGTTGGGGAAGCGGATCTTGCGGTACACCTGCCAGCGCGTGGCGTTGAGCGAGCGCACGAGGTCGAGCATCTCGGGTTCGGCCGAGGCGAGGCCCACGGCGGTGTTCACCACCATCGGGAAAAACGCGATGGTGGTGCCGATGACGATGTTGGGCCACACCCCGTAGCCCAGCCAGATCACGAACAGGGGCGCGAGCGCAATCTTGGGCAGGGTGTTGAACAGCACCAGCACCGGCATGACGGTGCGCAGCAGGAACTGGTTCCACACGATGAGCACGGCGAGCGCGACGCCGAGGATCGCCGACAGCACGAACGCGCCCATCACCGCGTAGAAGGTGGCGAGGAAATTCGGCAGCCACTGGTAGTTGGCCTGGCCCAGCGTCTTCAGCGCGGCCCACGGCGTGGGCAGGATGTATTCCTTGACGTGCAAAGCATCGACCGCGAACTGCCACAGCACTACCAGCACGAAGATCACGATCGCGCTGGGTGCATAGAAGCCGGCCGCGGCGGCGAAGCGCTGCCACAATCCGCCCTGTGCAGCGCTGCTGCCTTGACTCGGCATCGTGCCTCCCGCGACAATTAACGAGTTGGTTAAATCATAACAAACTTATGCAGCCATTCATCCATCTCGCCGGCGTGACCAAGACCTACCGCCGCGGGCGCACCGAGCACCTCGCGATCTCGGACGCGACCTTCGACGTCATGCCGGGCGAACTGGTGTCGCTGGTGGGACCTTCGGGCTGCGGCAAGTCGACGCTGCTCAAGATCCTCGCCGGCCTGCACCCGCACGATTCGGGCACCGTGCGCATCGGCTCGGAGAGCCACGCCTTCGACCCGTCGCGCGACATCGGCATGGTGTTCCAGGCGCCGCTGCTGCTCAAGTGGAGGCGCATCCTCGAGAACGTGCTGCTGCCGGCCGAGATCCTCGGCCTGCCAATGGCGCAGAGCCGCGAGCGCGCCCGGGGGCTGCTCGAACTCGTCGGGTTGGCCGGGTTCGAGGACAAGTACCCCTATGAGCTCTCCGGCGGCATGCAGCAGCGCGCCGCGATCGCGCGCGCCCTCGTGCATGACCCCAAGCTGGTGCTCATGGACGAGCCCTTCGGGGCGCTCGATGCGCTCACGCGCGAGAAGATGAACCTCGAGCTGCTGCGCATCTGGCGCGAATCGGGCAAGACCATCCTGTTCGTCACGCACGGCATCTCGGAGGCGGTGTTCCTCGGCACGCGCGTGGTGGTGTTCACCGCCGGCCCGGCGCGCATGGCCGACAACCTCGAGATCGACCTGCCCCGGCCTCGCACGCTCGACATGAAGACCCACGAGCGCTTCGGCGAGTACACGCGGCGGATCTACAAGCTGCTGGGCATGGAGTGAGCGAGGCGGCATGAGCGAGGCGCCGGTGCGGTTCTCGATTGCGGCCGTGGAGCTGTGCGAGCGGGAGGTGAAGCTGCGCATGCCGTTTCGCTTCGGCATCGTCACACTCACCGAGTCGCCGCAGGCCTTTGCGCGCGTGCGCATCCGGCTCGAGGACGGGCGCGAAGCCACCGGCGCCGCGGCCGAGTTGCTCGCGCCCAAGTGGTTCGACAAGAATCCCGCGCTCACCAACGAGGACAACTTCGACCAACTGCGCCTGGCGCTGTCGCTTGCGCGCGAAGCCTACCTCGTCGGCGGCGCTAACACTGCGTTCGGCCACCATCGCGCGCATTACGCCGCGCAGATCGAGGCGGGCGCAAAGCACGCCCTCAACAGCCTGGTGGCCAACTACGGGCCCGCGCTCATCGACCGCGCCGTGCTCGACGCGCTGTGCCGCGCCTGCGGGCTGTCGTTCTACAAGGCGGTGCAGGCCAACCTGCCGGGTCTGACCGAGGTCGAGGGGCTCGACCTGCCCGCGTTCGCCGCGCGCCTGGTGCCCTCCACCACGATCGCCGCGCGCCACACCGTGGGCCTTGTGGATCCCATCACCGCCGCTGACAACGCGCACCCGGTGGGAGACGGCCTGCCCGAGACGCTGGAGGAGGTGGTGGCGCGCTATGGCCACACCTACTTCAAGCTCAAGGTCGGCGGCGATGCGCGCGCCGACCTCGAGCGCCTGGCCGCCATCGCCTCGGTCATCGACCGCATCGACGCGCCGTATTTCGCGTCGCTCGACGGCAACGAGCAGTACGAGGACGTCGAGGGGATCACCGAACTGTGGGAAAAGATGAAGGCCGATCCGCGCCTCGCGCGCCTGGTGGCGAGCGTGATCTTCATCGAGCAGCCGATCAAACGACAGAACGCGTTGGCGCAAAGCGTCGCGCGCCTGTCGGCCGAAAAGCCGGTCATCATCGATGAGTCCGACGACTCGCTCGAGGCGTTCCCTCGCGCCAGGGCGCTCGGGTACCGTGGCGTGTCCTCCAAGACCTGCAAGGGGCTGTACAAGTCGCTCATCAACCGGGCCCGTTGCGAAGCGTGGGGCGCAGGTTTCCTCATGTCGGGGGAGGACCTCACCATCCAGCCCGGCCTCGCGATCCAGCAGGACCTCGCGCTGGTGTCGCTGCTCGGCCTTACCCACGTGGAGCGCAACGGCCACCATTACGTCAACGGCATGGCGAGCCTGGGCGAATTCGAGCAGGCTGCTTTCCTCGCCGCCCACCCGGACCTGTACGAGCGCAGCCACGGCGCGGTGCGCGTGGCGATCCGCAGCGGCATCCTCGACATCGGCAGTCTTGCCTGCGAGGGGTTCGCGAGCGCGGCGATGCCGGACTGGAATTCAATGCAGCCAATGCAAACAGGGAAGGCAAAGGGATGAAACAGAAACGCATCGGCATCATCATGAACGGGGTCACCGGGCGCATGGGCACCAACCAGCACCTCGTGCGCTCCATTGTCGCGATCCGCAAGGAGGGCGGCGTGAAGCTCGCGGACGGCACACGCCTCATGCCGGACCCGATCCTGGTGGGGCGTAACGCCGGCAAGGTCGAGGCGCTCGCCAAGGCGCACGGCATCGAGCGCTGGACGACCGACCTCAACCGCGCGCTCAAGGAACCCAACGACACGGTGTTCTTCGACGCGGCCTCCACCCAGCTGCGCCCGACGCTGCTCAAGCGCGCGATCGCCGCGGGCAAGCACGTGTACTGCGAAAAGCCGGTGGCCACCAACCTCGCCGAGGCCCTCGGGTTGTACAAGGCGGCGAAGAAGGCCGGCGTGAAGCACGGCGTGGTGCAGGACAAGCTGTGGCTGCCCGGCCTGCTCAAGCTGAAGATGCTCAGGGACTCGGGCTTCTTCGGCAAGATCCTGTCGGTGCGTGGCGAGTTCGGCTACTGGGTGTTCGAGGGCGACTGGCAGGAGGCGCAGCGCCCGAGCTGGAATTACCGCACCGCCGACGGCGGCGGCATCATCCTCGACATGCTGTGCCACTGGCGCTACGTGCTCGACAACCTGTTCGGCGAGGTCAGGGCGGTGTCGTGCCTGGGCGCAACGCACATTCCGCAACGTTGGGACGAGAACGGCCGCAAGTACCGCGCTACCGCGGATGACGCGGCCTACGCCACGTTCGAACTCGATGGCGGCGTGATCGCGCACTTCAACAGCTCGTGGGCGGTGCGCGTGCGCCGCGACGACCTGCTCACGCTGCAGGTCGACGGCACCCACGGCTCTGCGGTGGCGGGGCTGCGGCGCTGCTTCACCCAGTCGCGCGTCAACACGCCCAAGCCGGTGTGGAACCCGGACATCGCTCAGCCGATCGATTTCTTCGCCGGCTGGCAGGAGGTCCCCGACAACACGCCCACGGAAAACGCTTTCAAGGCGCAGTGGGAGTTGTTCCTGCGCCACGTGGCGGGCGAGGGGGGCTTCCGCTGGGACCTCATGGAAGGCGCGCGCGGCGTGCAGCTCGCCGAACTCGGCCTCAAGAGCTGGAAGCAGCGCAAGTGGCTCGACGTGCCCCGGCTCAGGTAGGCACAATGCGGCGCTGATCCGCCGCCGGGAGAACCCATGCAACGTGACGCTGTCGTGACGATCAGGCTGCCGCAGACCGGGGGCCGGATCGAGGAGTATTCGGTGCGCGAGCCCAAGGTCTTCGCAAAACCAGCCCGGCCCTTCACACGCAAGGCGCTCGGCGCCGCGCACCTGGTGGCCGACCCGCTGTCGCCGAAAGAGCCGTGGCTGGAGGCGGCCATCGACTGGGACCGCACCATCGCTTACCGCCGCCACCTGTGGTCCTACGGCTTGGGCGTGGCCGAGGCGATGGACACCTCGCAGCGCGGCATGGGCCTTGACTGGCCCAACGCGCTCGAGCTCATCCGCCGCTCGGTGGACGCGGCGCGCGATTTCCCCGGTGCGGTGGTGGCGAGCGGGGCGGGCACCGACCACCTTTCGCCGCGCGCCGGGCTCGGCGTGGCCGATGTCATCTCGGCGTACGAAGAACAATGCGCGGCGATCGAGAAGCTCGGCGGGCGCATCATCCTCATGGCGAGCCGGGCGCTGGCCGCCTGTGCCAAATCGCCCGAGGACTATGGCCGCGTCTACGACCGCATCCTGTCGCAGTCGAAGGAGCCGGTGATCATCCACTGGTTGGGCGAAATGTTCGACCCGGCGCTCGAAGGCTACTGGGGAAAGAAGGACCACTACGCCGCCATGGACGTGTGCCTCGAAGTGCTCGCGCGCAACGCCAAAAAGGTCGACGGCATCAAGATCTCGCTTCTCGACAAGGACAAGGAAATCGCCATGCGCCGCCGCTTGCCCGCGGGCGTGGCCATGTACACCGGCGACGATTTCAATTTCGCCGAGCTGATCGAGGGCGACGCGCAAGGGCACTCCGAGGCGCTGCTCGGCATCTTCGACGCAATCGCGCCGGCCGCTTCGGCCGCGCTCGCCGCGCTCGCCGCCGGCGACAAGGCCGCGTATCACGCGATCCTCGCGCCCACGGTGCCGCTGTCGCGCCACATTTTTTGCGCGCCGACGCGGTTCTACAAGACCGGGGTGGTGTTCATGGCGTGGTTGAACGGCCACCAGGATCATTTCGTCATGGTCGGCGGGCAGCAGGGCGCGCGCTCCATCCTGCACCTGGCCGAGTTGTTCCGGCTGGCCGACGCCGCCGGGCTCCTTGCCGACCCCGGGAAAGCCTGCGCGCGCATGAAGTCGTTGCTTGCCGTGCACGGCCTGGCCTGACCCTCCGGCTCCGCGCCCCGAGCGTTTTTTTTCGCCGATCACCCTGCTCAACGAAAATGAATCCACCCGATCCCGCTCGCCTGTCGCTCAACACCATCACCACCAAGACGTGGACGCTCGCCCAGGCCATCGAGGGATGCGCGCGGCACGGCATTCCGGGCATCACTGTGTGGCGTGACCGGCTGCAGGAGATGGGTGTGGCCGCTGCGGCGCAGTCGCTGCGGACGCACGGCCTGGCGGTGACCGGCCTGTGCCGTGGCGGCATGTTTCCGGCCAGCGACGCGGCCGGCCGCAAGGCGGCGATCGACGACAGCCTGCGCGCCATCGACGAGGCGCAGGCCATCGGCGCGGCGTGCCTGATCCTCGTAGTGGGCGGACTGCCGCCCGGCTCGAAGGACATTGCGGGCGCGCGAGCGCAGGTGAGCGATGGCATCGCCGCCATCCTTCCGCACGCCCGCGCCGCAAACATGCCGCTGGCCATCGAGCCGCTGCATCCGATGCAGGCGGCCGACCGCGCCTGCATCAATACACTCGGCCAGGCGCTCGATGTGTGCGACGCCCTCGATCCGGGCCACACCGGCGCCCTTGGCGTGGCCGTGGATGTCTACCACGTGTGGTGGGACCCGCAGCTCGCCGCGCAGGTCGCGCGCGCCGGCAAGACAAGACTGCTCGCGCATCACATCTGCGATTGGTTGGTGCCCACCACCGACCTCGCGTTCGACCGCGGCATGATGGGCGACGGCATCATCGACCTGCCTTCCATCCGCGCGCTGGTCGACGGCGCGGGCTACACCGGGTTCAGCGAAGTGGAGATTTTTTCCGCGCGCAACTGGTGGCAGCGCGACCCCGACGAAGTGCTCGGGATCATCAAGGAGCGTTACCTGGCTTGCTGTTGAGCGTTTCGCGCGGCCGGACCGGTCCGGCCGGTTAGGCCGAAGGCTCGATCTGCTCGAGCGCCTGCTGGATTGCGTTGGCGTCGCGCGGCCGTACCAGGCGCGAAATCTCCTTGCCCTGGTTCATGAATACCAGCGTCGGCCAGAGCTTGACCCCGAACGAGCGGCCGAGCGGCCGCCCGGGTCCGTCCTCGATCTTGATGTGGCGCACATGGGGATGGTTGGGCAGGGTGCCGGCCAGCAGGGGCTGCGCGGCGCGGCAGTGGCCGCACGTCGGGCTGCCGAACTCGACCAGGGTGCCGCCTTCGAGGGCGTCGATCTCGGCCCGGGAAGGCTCGGTGGCTGCATAGGTGGTGTTCATGTTGGGAGCGGGGTGGGCGTTGAATGATAGGGCACGCGCGTCGCGCGAAGGTTCCCGCCCGGCACGCGCAAAAAAAGTCGGGTCAGAGTCGACTTTCCGCGAGGGCCGTCGAATAGCCGAAAGTCGAATGTTCGAAGAGGATCGGATCGAGCGCGTCCCGCGTGCCGTCGTCCAGCGCCTCGAACGCCGC
>JBBQCV010000113.1:0-11456 GCA_038319115.1 Burkholderiales bacterium
CCCAGCACACATCGAGCCCGCGAGCGGGGCTTCGGCGTCATCACTCCCGCAGATACTCACGCTTGCCGCTAATCACGCGTGGCGTTACTATACATTCGTGATCAAGACGTTCAAGTGCGCCGACACGCTTGCTCTTTCCGAGGGCGAGCGCGTCAGGCGGTTCGTGAACATCGCAGACGTGGCCCGTCGAAAACTGCGGCAGCTGGAAATTGCGGGGCGTTTGGACGATCTGCGCGTTCCGCCCGGCAATCGTCTGGAGGCCTTGAAAGGCGATCGTCTGGGCCAGCATGGCATTCGCATAAACGATCAATATCGCGTGTGCTTTCGCTGGACGGACACCGGTGTCGAGGATGTCGAGATCGTGGACTATCACTGATGGAGATACATGATGCGTAAACTCAAACCCGTGACCCCCGGCGAAATCCTGCTCGAAGAATTTTTGAAGCCCATGGGCATCAGTCAATACAGACTGGCAAAGGAGATTGCCGTGCCCGCGCAGCGTATCGGCGACATCGTGGCCGGGAAACGCACTGTTACTGCCGGCACCGATTTGCTCCTGTTCCGCTACTTCGGCCTCTCAAACGGTTACTGGCTGCGCGCCCAGGCGGCCCATGACACGAAAGTCGCGGGACGGACCCTGAAAGTCAAACTGGCGAAAATAAAACCCTGGTCGACTGCCGGAAAGGCTGGAGACCGCGCTTTATCCCGGGCGTGAACGCGTGCTGTCCGAGGGCTTGTGCAGCCGCATGTCGAGCCCGCGAACGAACCCGTGAGCGAGTTCGCCGCACGCTGGAATGTCCCAAATGTAAGGGGCCGATGCGCGTCATCGCGCTGATCAGCGATCCGCCTGTGGTGCGACGCATCCTCGAGCACCTGGGGCTGTGGCAGCCCGAGGCGAGCGAGCGCTCGCCAACGGTGCCCCCCGAAGCTGGCCTACACGCGGGTCAGGGTGCGGGCGAGGATGTCAGTGCCACCGCCCGTGGCGAACGGAACCACCGGTCGGATGGGCTTGACGGGATACTGTGCGCAAGCCGCGAACGCAACGAGCCAGAGACTTCCCGTCGTTGCAATCAGACGCGCGAGTCTTCGCATCGTATTGCCTCCCGTATAGCGGCCCCCCAAGCCCCCGTTTGGTGCAGGCTCAGACGCCCTTGGCCTTTTCCAGCAGTCTAAGGCCTCGCGCCGTCCTTTTGCGTCCACGCTCCGCGCGCAGCAGGAAGCGGGTCTCGGCGTCGAATTCCGCCAGCATCTGCGTGGTCATTTCATCGATCAGCCGGTTGACGCTGATACGACGGCGCCGGGAGAGGTCCTTCAGGCGCTGATACTTGTCGTCCGCGAGCCGAATCGTCAATGCACTCATGATTTCACCCCTTTCAGGAATTGCGCGGGCGTCACCGCCGCGAGATCCGGGAACTTCAACTCCATGCCGCGCAAATCGCGAAGATTGTGCGTCACGATTCGACTGGCACCGCCCGCCACCGCCAGCTCCACCAGGTGGTTGTCACCTTCGTCCGGAAGATTGGGGCGCCAACCGAAATAGATGCGCGTCCAGCGACTTGCCGCAAGGAAGATATCGAACAGCTCTTCGCGTTCGCCTGCGGTCAGCCTGCATTTTTGAAACAGCTTCCCGCGGCTCAGGACATCCTCGTACTCGGTCACTAGCGCCGAGCCCATGAGCGGAACGTGTTCACCGCGCAGGCACGCGCCTACGATCGCATTCGATGCGCCGGTTCCCAGGCAGGCCGCCACGAAGACGTTGGTATCGACCACGATCAGCATCGATCAAATGGTATCAGAATTGCCACCACACGGCAGTGACCCGCCCCCCGCCAGCCGTACCAATTCTCAAGGGACCGCGGGTCGGGGTCGCGCGCCCGGTACAACACCTTCCTGCGAATCGCCACTGGTCTCGAAAGACCGAGGCGCGGCAGCAGCGCTGCGATGGCTGGGCCGCGCAGCGCGAGCCTCGCCCGATTCATGCCCGGTTTGCTATAGTCGTTCGCCGAAGGTTAATTTACGTGCTCCAGGGTAATCGCATGGCGCAACCGTCCACCGCACTCAAGACCCATCGTGACCGCGTGCTAGAAATCGCGCGGGCTCACGGTGCACGCAACGTCCGGGTGTTCGGTTCCGTGGCGCGTGGCGCCGACCGAGAGGGCAGCGACATCGACCTTCTGGTGGATGTCGAGGAGTACGTGACACTGTTCACCCTCGCGGGGCTCGAGCAGGCGTTACACGACCTTCTTGGCGTCCGGGTCGACGTACGCACGCCCGCGGAGATTTCACACTACGTCCGGGAGCAGGTCCTCGCCGAGGCGCGCCCCCTTTGAACGAACGCGATGAGTTGCGACTGCGGCACGTTGTCGATGCCGCAGACCGGATCGCGGACTATCTGTCGAGCGTCAATCGCGACGGGTTCCTCGCCAATCGGATGCTCCAAGGACGCGGTGGTGCGGAACCTGGAGGTCATCGGCGAGGCGTGCGCGAACCTCGCGCCGGAGTTCCGGGATGCAAATCCTGATGTGCCCTGGCAGAAGGCGAGCGGCATCCGCAATCGACTCGTTCACGGCTATTTTGACGTCGATCTGGGCGTGGTGTGGCAATCCGCGATGCATTCGGTGCCGGCGTTCGCGGATCAAATTCGCGCAATGCTGCCGGCGAAATCGTGAGTGACCTGCCCCCTTTAGCCGTACCAGTCCTGGGTAGGAAATCCGGTTGCAAGGTTAAAGGATTCTTTCGGTGGTGGGATTCAGGTGACAATATGTACCGGTATCGATACACGATCTGACAGCACAGCCTCTTCCAGACTTGCTATATTAATATATTCCCGGCTGCGGGATCCGCATCGGCGTTTCGTGCCATGCCACCTTTGCCGTACACTTTGCGCATGGCATCCAAGGTTCCGGTTTCCTGATTGGCCTACAGCCCGACCCTCAGGCTCATCGCAATGCTCTCGGGACGCCGCCCACCGGCCTCGTCGCCCACCATCCTGCAGTCCCTGTTCGATCGCCTCGGCCGAGCGCGCGAAGAGCACGAAGCTCTCGCCGCCGAAGACCGCATCTGGTCGGTCTGGATGGCGCACCCCAATGCCGCCGCGGCGAGCGTGCTCGACCGCGCCACCAACGACATCGCCAGCCGCCGCTACGACATCGCCGAAACGCGCCTGGTACGCCTGATCCGCGCGTGCCCCGCGTACGCAGAAGCCTGGCACAAGCTCGGCACGCTGCATTACCTCATGGGAGCCGATGACAAAAGCGTCGCGAGCCTGCACCATGCGCTCGACATCGAGCCGCGTCACTTCGGCGCGCTCGCATCGGTGGGCGAGATCCTGCTCGCGGGCGCCGATCGCGAGGGCGCCGCGCTCGCCTTCCACTCCGCGCTGAGGCTGCATCCGCACCTGGCTGCGGTGAGGGAGCGTCTGCACACGCTGCAAGGCTAAGCCCGCCAATGGACGGCCTGCGCGCCAGTACGGAGCGCGAGCGCACAGAACCGGCCCGCCACCGCCCTCATAACGTGGGTCACATTGCCATCCGATCCCGCCCCGCTTCCCTCATGCCTCATGCCCGATGTCCGAAGTCCGATGTCCCATAACACCGTAATCGACCCGCGGCACTGGGAAGGCGAGCAATACCGCCTGCTCGCCGAGAACATGCGGGATTACGCGATCTTCATCCTCGACCCGGACGGCCGCGTGCAGAGCTGGGGCGCGGGCGCCGAGCGGCTGTTCGGCTACACCGAAGCGCAAATCACCGGCCGGCACGTCGAGTTGCTCTACGCCGCCGAGGACCAGCGCGCCGGGCACCCGGAACGCAACCTGGAAGCCGCCCGCGTGCAGGGCACGTTCAGGGACACCTCGAGCCGGGTGCGCAAGGACGCGAGCCGCTTCATCGCCGACGTAGCCTTGGTTGCGCTCTACGACGAGGGCGGCAGGCTGCGCGGCTTCGGCAACGTGACGCGCGACCTGTCGGAACTGCGCCAGAACGAGGCGCGCAAGAGTGCGATCCTCGACACCGCGCTCGATTGCATCATCCTCATCGACGCCGCCGGGTGCGTGCTCGAGTTCAACCCCGCCGCTGAGCGCACCTTCGGCTACCGACGCGCCGATGTCGTCGGGCGCGAACTGGCCGAACTCATCGTGCCGCCCGCGTTGCGCGAGCGCCATCGCGCCGGGCTGGCGCGCTATGTGGCCACCGGCGAGGGCCCGGTGCTGGGCAAGCGCATCGAGCTGCCGGGCATGCGCGCTGACGGCAGCGAGTTTCCGGTCGAGCTGGCGATTACACGCATTCCGGGCGAGGGCCCGCCGCAGTTCGCCGCCTACCTGCGCGACATCAGCGAGCGGCAGCGCGCCGAGCAGTTGCGCAGCGTGCGCATGGCCGTCACGCACCAGCTCGCACAGGCGCAGGACATGAGCGAAGCGTCGGCCCACCTCCTGCAGGCGGTGTGCGAAAACCTGGGCTGGGACATCGGCCTGTTTTGGGTCGTGGACCCGGCGGCCGAGGCGCTGCGTTGCCTTGCGAACTGGCACCGGCCCGGCACGGCGTTCCTAAATTTCGTCGACGCGAGCCGCACGCGCACCTTCCGCAAGGGCGAGGGCCTGCCTGGCCGTGCGTGGTCGAGCGGCAGCTGCGAATGGGTGGGCGACGTGCGCACCAGCCCGGAATTCGCGCGCGCCGCGCCCGCCGCCACCGACGGCCTGCAAAGCGCCTTCGCGTGCCCCGTGACCCTGTATGGCAGCACCCTGGGCGTGATGGAATTCTTCACCCGGCGCATGCGCGAGCCCGAGGACGAACTGCTCGAAACAATCACCACCATCGCCGGGCAGATCGGCCAGTTCATCGAACGCAGGCAGACCGAACAGACCCTGCGCGAAAGCGAAGGGCGGTTCCGCGGCCTCATGGAGCAGGCTCCGTTCAGCGTGCAGATCCTCGCCCCCGACGGGAGCACGCTGGCGGTCAACCGCGCCTGGTCGCAAGTGTGGGGTGTCACGCTCGAGCAGATCGCGGGCTACAACGTGCTCGAAGATCCGCAACTCGAAGCCAAGGGCGTGCTCGGCTATCTGCGCCGCGCCTTCGCTGGCGAATCGGTGGCCGTCCCCGAGATCCGCTACGACCCCAACGAAACCATTCCCGACATCACCAACCGCGAGGACGCGGCACGCTGGGTCGCCGCGGTCGCCTATCCGCTCAAGGACGACGCCGGCCGGGTGCGCGAGGTGGTGCTCTCCCACAACGACGTCACCGCGCGCAGGCAGGCCGAAATGGCGCTGCGCGCGAGCGAGGAGAAGCTGCGCCTCCTGGCCGACACGATCCCGCAGCTCGCGTGGATGGCGCAGCCCGACGGGGGCATCTTCTGGTACAACCGCCGCTGGTACGACTATACCGGCACCGACCTGGCTGGCATGGAGGGCTGGGGGTGGCAGTCGGTGCACGATCCTGAAATACTGCCCGAGGTGATCGAGCGATGGTCCTCCTCGATCGCCGGGGGAGTCCCCTTCGAGATGGTATTTCCGCTGAAAGGCGCCGACGGCCAGTTCCGCCCCTTCCTCACCCGGGTCAACCCGCTGCGCGACGAAGACGGGAATATCGTCTACTGGTTCGGCACCAACACCGACATCAGCGAGATCAAGCGCATGGAGGATGCGCTTCGCGATACCGACCGCAGGAAGGACGAATTCCTTGCCACCCTCGCGCACGAACTGCGCAACCCGCTCGCGCCGATCCGCAATTCGCTCCAGATCCTGAAGCTGCCCAACCTCGACCCGGCCACGGCGGAAAAGTCGCGCGCCGTCATGGAGCGCCAGGTACACCACCTCGTGCGCCTGGTGGACGACCTCCTCGATGTATCGCGCGTGGTGCGCGGCAAGATCGAGTTGCGCAAGGAGGCAGTCGAGTTAGCGACCATCGTGGCCCGCGCGGTCGAGATCGCCCAGCCGCTCATCGAGGTGCAGGGCCACCGGCTCGACATCGCCCTGCCCGCGCAGTCGCTCCTCATCGACGGCGACCCGGTGCGCCTGGCCCAGGTGATGGGCAACCTGCTCACCAACGCGGGCAAGTACACGGAGGCCAACGGAAGCATCTCGTTTAGCGCGCAGCGCGAGGGCAACGAGGCGCTCGTCCGCCTCGTCGACACCGGCATCGGCATCGCGCCGGACATGCTGCCGCACGTGTTCGAGCTGTTCGTGCAGGGCGACCATTCCGAGGCGCGCTCGCAGGGCGGCCTGGGCATCGGCCTCACATTGGTCAAGAACCTGATCGAACTGCATGGCGGCTCGGTGAGCGCCTGGAGCGCGGGCCTGGGCCGCGGCTCCGAATTCACCATCCGCCTCCCGCTGCTGCCGGACCGGCAAGCGCAAGTCCCGGTGGCTCACGCACCCGGCCAGACGCCCGCCGTCGCCGCAGGGCACCGGCTGCTGGTCGTCGACGACAACCGCGATGCGGCCGAAAGCCTCGCCATCCTGTTGCGCGCGCAGGGCTACGCAGTGCGCGTGGCCTTCGACGGCGCCGCCGGCCTCGAGCAGGCGCGCATCCAGCGCCCCGAGCTCGTGTTCCTCGACATCGGCATGCCCGGAATGGACGGCTATGAAGTCGCGCGGCGCCTGCGCGCCACGCCCGGACTGGAAAAGGTGGTGCTCGTCGCCCTCACCGGCTGGGGACAGAAAAGCGACCGCCTGCGCTCGGCCGAAGCCGGCTTCGACCGCCACCTCGTCAAGCCGCTGGAGGAAAAGGCGCTCAAGGAAGTGCTCGCAGGGCTGGCGCCGGCACCGGCGTAGGTTCGTTCCACCCGGGGCCTTCCGCCATCCGCGCCGGGATTTGCCGCGCAGGGGGAGCGATTCCGGCGAACCGGGGTCGCCAGAGGGGTGGCGATAAGTTACCCTTCGCATCCCCTGCGCCACATGCCGCCCGGTCTCCCCGGGCGCCTCCAAAATGCCCCGGATCACCGCTTCACCCGCCCTTTCGCGCCTGCGCATCCTCGACCTCACGCGCGTGCGCGCCGGCCCCACCTGCGTCAAGCAGTTCGCCGATTTCGGCGCCGACGTTGTCAAGATCGAAAACACCGAGCTTGAAGACATGGGCGGCGCGCGCGACGGCCCCGACTTCCAGAACCTGCATCGCAACAAGCGCTCGATGACGCTCAACCTGAAGGCGCCCGAAGGCAAGGCGATCTTCATGAAACTGGTGGAGACCGCCGACGTGGTGGTGGAGAACTACCGGCCGGACGTCAAGTTCCGCCTCGGCATCGACTACGAGTCGCTGCGCAAGGTCAACAAGCGCGTGATCCTCGCCAGCATCTCGGGCTTCGGGCAGGACGGCCCGTATGCCGGGCGGCCGGGCTTTGACCAGATCGCGCAGGGCCTGTCGGGCATCATGTCGGTGACCGGCGCGCCGGGCAAGGGACCGATGCGCGTCGGGGCCGCGGTCGCCGACGTGACCGCGGGCCTCATGGCGGCGCTCGGGATCATGACCGCGCTGCTCGAGCGCGAGACCTCCGGCGAGGGCCAGTGGGTGCAGGCGAGCCTGTTGCAGGCGGGCATCCAGCAGCTCGATTTCCAGGCCGCGCGATACACGATGTCGCAGGAAGTCGCCGAACAGGTGGGCAACGACCACCCGACCAGCATGCCGACCTCGGCTTACACGACTGCGGACGGCTACATGAACGTGGCCGCGGCGGGCAAGGCGATCTGGGTGCGCCTGTGCGAGGCGGTCAAGCGCCCCGACCTGCTGGAGAATCCCGATTACAAGGATGCGCCCAGCCGCGCTAAAAACCGCAAGTCGCTCAATGCCGAGATCGACAAGATCCTGCTTGCCAGGACCAGCGCCGAGTGGGTGGAGATCCTCAACGCCGCCGGCGTGCCCTGCGGCCCCATCTACACCATGGACCAGGTGTTCGCCGACCCGCAGGTGAAGCACATGGGCGTGGCCACGCCGGTGGACCACCCCAAGCTCGGCCGCATCCACCTGCTGGGGCAGGCGGTCAAGCTTTCACGCACGCCCGCAACAATCACAAGCGCCTCGCCCGAGCGCGGCGAGCACAGCGCCGAGATCCTGCGCGAGGCCGGGTTTGACGCGGCCGCGATCGAACAATTCAAATCGAAAGGAATCATCTGATGGCCGAACTCATTACCCGGCGCGAGGGCGCCGTCGCCACCGTGCTGTTTTCCAACCCGCCCAAGATGAACGCGATGACGTTCGACATGTGGAGCGCGGTGCCGAAAGCGCTCGCCGAGCTCGACGCCGACCCGTCGGTGCGCGTGATCATCGTCGCGGGCGACGGCGACAAGGCGTTCATCTCCGGCGCCGACATCTCGCAGTTCGAGAAGCTGCGCGGCACTGCCGAAGCGCAGGCCGAGTACAACAAGGCCGTCGAGGCCGCCTACATCGCGCCGATCCTGTGCTCAAAGCCGGTGGTCGCGCGCATCCGCGGGATCTGCATCGGCGGCGGCCTGGGCTTTGCCGCAGCGTGCGACATCCGCATCGCCTCGGACAACACGATCTTCCGCATGCCCGCGGCGCGGCTGGGCCTGGGCTACAGCCCCAGCGGGGTGAAGCGTTTCATGAACGTGCTGGGCGCGGCCAACACGCTCGACATCTTCGCCTCGGCGCGCAAATTCGACGCCAGGGAAGCGCACCGCATGGGGTTCGTGAGCCAGGTGCACCCGGTCAACGAACTGGAGCAGAAGGTGGCCGAGTACTGCAAGCTGATCGCCGAAAATGCGCCGCTCACCGTGGCCGCGGCCAAGTTCGCCGTCGTGCAGGGGTTGAAGGATCCGGCCGAGCGCGACATGGCCACCGCCTCGAAGATGGTGCAGACATGCTTTGCGAGCGAGGACCACAAGGAGGGCCGCAAGGCCTTCATGGAAAAGCGCACGCCCAATTTCGTCGGCAAGTAAGCGCCCCGCAGAGGGCGCCAGGCACCCCCCCCCAAAAAAAGGAGACAGGCATGGAATCGAGATTTTCCGCAAGGCTGGCGGCGCGCTTTACTACGCTTTGCGCCACCCTCGCCCTGGCGACGCTCGCCGGCGCGCAGACTTTTCCATCCAAACCCGTGAAGCTCATCACCGGCTACCCGCCGGGCGGATCGGCGGACTTCCTCACCCGGCTCATGGCCGAGGAGATGACGAAGAACCTGGGCGTGGCGGTGGTGGCCGAGAACCGGCCCGGCGCGGGCGCGACGATCGCCTCGGAGGCGGTGGCAAAATCGACGCCCGACGGGTACACGATCTTCAATTCGACCCATCATGCGATCAACAAGGCGCTGTACAAGAAGCTCGGCTACGACCCCGACAAGGATTTCGTCGCCATCACCCGCGTGGCCACCGGGCCGCTGGTGATCTGCGTGAAGAACGACCTGCCGATCAAGAGCCTGCGCGAACTCATCGCGTACGCCAAGGCCAACCCGGGCAAACTGTTCAACGCCAACTCGGGCAACGGTTCCTCGCCGCACCTGGCCGGCGTGGACTTCATGACCACCGCCGGCGTTAAATTCACCACCGTGCAGTTCAAGGGCGGCGGGCCGGCCGCGCAGTCCCTCATCGCGGGCGATACCGACGTCATGTTCGCCACTCCGCCGACGGTGATGGGATTCATTCGCTCCGGACGCATGCGCGCGCTGGCGATCACTTCAAAGAACGCGTCACCCGCCATCCCCGGCCTGCCGGGGGCGGCCGAAGCCGGCCTGCCCGGCTACGACCATACCTTCTCATTCGGCCTGTATGCCCCGGCGGGAACGCCGCCGGCGGTCCTCAAGCGCCTGCACGAGGCGGCGGTCAAGGGCCTGACGCGCGCCGAAGTGAAGGAGAAGATCGCCTTCCAGGGCATGGACGCGACGCCCTCGGCATCGCCCGAAGCCTTCGAGGCCGAGCTGAAGGCCGAAGCACCGATGTGGGAACGCGTCGTGCGCGAATCGGGCGCGCGGGTCGAATAATCCCGCGGGTCGAGTAAACCCGCCTCGCGCCCCATCCGCCAACCCACACCCGCATACACCAATAGACACCAACGGAGCATCCCAAATGGCATCCACCAAAGTCGCAATCGTCACGGGCGCCGGCACCGGCGTAGGCAAATCCGCCGCGCTCGCGCTGCTCAAAGACGGCTACCACGTGGCGCTGGTGGGACGCAGGAAGGAGCTGCTCGAGAAGACCGCCGCCGACTCGGGCACGCCCGAACGCACGCTGTGCGTGTCAGCCGACCTCGCCAAGCCCGAAGGCGTGCCACCGGTGTTCGCCGCGGTCAAGGCCAAGTGGGGGCGCCTCGACGTGCTGTTCAACAACGCCGGCATGGGCGCGCCCGCCATCCCGATGGAAGACCACACGCTCGAGCAGTGGCAGAACGTGGTCAACATCAACCTCACCGCGATGTTCCTGTGCACCCAGGAGGCGATCCGCATAATGAAGGCGCAGACGCCGATGGGCGGGCGCATCATCAACAACGGCTCGATCTCGGCGCATGCGCCGCGGCCGTTTTCCTCCCCCTACACGGCGACCAAGCACGCGGTCACGGGCCTCACCAAGTCGACCTCGCTCGACTGCCGCAAGTACGACATCGCCTGCGGCCAGATCGACATCGGCAACGCCGCCACCGAGATGACCGAGCGCATGAAGAACGGCGTGCCGCAGGCCAACGGCACCACCATGGTCGAGCCGCGCATGGACGTGGCGCACGTCGGCAGCGCGGTGGCCTACATGGCCAGCCTGCCACTGGATGCGAACGTGCAGTTCATGACCGTCATGGCGAGCAAGATGCCGTTCGTCGGGCGCGGCTGATCGCCTGCCGGCAAGCCCGCGGGGGGCCTGAAAGTACAACAATGAAAATCGCGGAGCCAATCCGCAGGCCGCTCTCCGGGAAGTTGAATTGCCATAACCGGAAAGCATGATGGAATTCGACGGCAAGCGGATCGTGGTCGATACCAACGTGCTCCTCGACCTCGTGGTGTTCCACGATCCGGGGGTGGAGGCGCTGCGCACCGCCATCGACACCGGCCGCGTGATGATGGTCACCAGCCCGGCCTGCATGGAAGAACTGCGGCGGGTGCTGGGCTATGCCGCCTTCGGCCTCGGCGCGGCTGCGCAGCACGAGGCCTGCGGCTGGGTCGTCGCGCGTGCGGTGTGCGAGCCGCAACCACCTGCGCAGGCGCTGCTGCCGCGCTGCCCGGATGCGGACGACCAGAAATTCCTCGACCTCGCCTGGGTGGCCGGCGCCACCCACCTCGTGACCAAGGACCGCGCCCTGCTCGGGCTCGCGCGGCGAATGGCGAAACTGGGTTGCTGCGTGTCCTCGCCCACAGAACTGGGCATGATCGAGGTATAGAGTGACTGGCGACAGGCCCTGCGCACGAACTTGCCCAACCCGCCTGCCTAACCCACCTGCCCAACCCCTCCACCGGAGATGGCCTTGAAGACGATCCTCGAAACCGCCCTCGAGCAAGGCGCGCCGCGACACCTTTCGATGGTGCGCAGCTTC
>JBBQCV010000114.1:0-11394 GCA_038319115.1 Burkholderiales bacterium
GCAATATGCGCAGCCCCGACGGCACCACCATCGTCGACGTGTCCGACCCGAAGAACCCGCGCGAGATCTCGCGCCTCGGCATGGTGCCGGGCACCCATTCGCACAAGGTGCGCGTGGCCAAGGACCTCATGGTGATCAACCGCGAGTTTGTCTCGCCGCAGCTCGCGCCGCAGGATTTCAAGGCCGGGCTGGGCATCTACGACGTGTCCAACCCCAAGGAGCCGAAGAAGATCACCGACTGGGTCACGCCGGGCAAGGGCTGCCACCGGTTCGACTTCGACGGCGACTACGCCTACACCTCGGCCACCGAAGACGGCTATGTCGGCACGATCATGAAGATCATCGACCTGCGCAACCCTTCCAAACCCACCGAGGTCGGGCGCTGGCACATGCCGGGCCAGCACATCGCGGGTGGCGAGACGCCGACGTGGCAAGGCACCGAGCACCGCTGCCACCATCCCTTGCGCATGGGCAACCGCCTGTACACGAGCTACTGGCTGGGCGGCCTGGTGATCCTCGACATCGAGGACATGTCCAAACCCAAATGGGTGTCGGGCCTCGACTGGAGCCCGCCGTACCCGTGGCCCACGCACACCGCGCTGCCGGTGCCGTTCCTCGTGCGTGGCCGCAAGATGATGATCGTCGCCGACGAGGACGTGACGCGCGAGGAAGACGCGCCGCCCTCGTTCCTGTGGATAGTCGACATCACCGACGAGAAGCATCCGGTGCCGATCGGCACCTACCAGGTCGAGGCGGAGGACGGCCGGCCCGCGCCGACCTTCACCGGCTGCCACCAGCCGTGCGAGAAAGTCACCGGCACCGAGATCCCGGTGGCGTGGTTCGCGCACGGCCTGCGCATGATCGACTTCTCCAACCCGCACGCGATGAAGGAAACCGCGTGGTACATGCCCACGCCGGTGCAGGGGCCGCGCGTGCAGAGCAACGACGTGACGGTGGATGACCGTGGCCTCATCTACCTGCTCGACCGGGTGCGCGGACTCAATATCCTCGAACGGGCCTGAGCCGGCCGGCGCGGGAAATACTGCCAGTTTTAGGCCAACCCCTGCGCCGCTATTGGGCCGCAGGGCGAAATACTGCCAAGCCTAGTTCGGCTTGGCCCCGGTGGCCTTGACGATCTTGGCCCACTTGGCCACGTCGGCACGCACGATGGCGGTGAACTCCTCGGGCGTGTCGGTCACCGGTTCGGCGCCCTGGTTGGAGAGCGCATCGCGCACTTCCGGCGTGGCGACGATCTTGCGGATCTCGGCGTTGAGCCGCTCGACGATCGGCCTGGGCGTGCCGGCGGTGGCGAGGATGCCGTACCACGACACCGATTCGTAGCCCGGCAGGCCGGACTCGGCCACGGTCGGGTAGTCGGGCGCGGTCGGGCTTCGCTTTGCGCTGGTGATCGCTATCGCCTTCACCTTGCCCGACTTGATCAGCGGCGCCGAGCTGAACACCGGCACCACCGACATCTGCACGTCGTTGTTGCTGATGGCGGTCATCATCGGGCCGAAGCCGGTGTAGGGCACGTTGAGCATCTCGACCCCGGCCATGCTGGTGAACAGGGCCGCCGATAATTGCAGCAGGCTGCCGGTGGAGGCGTAAGCGAGCTTGCCCGGCTGCGCCTTGGCCAGCGCAATCAGCTCCAGTACGTTTTTCGCCTGTACCGACGGGTGCAACAGGATCAGGTTGGGGAAGACCGCCACGCGCGTCACCGGCGCGAAATCCTTCACCGGGTCGTAGGAGGGCTTGTCGTACAGGCTGAAGTTGATCGCATGGGTACCGGTGGTGCCCATGACCAGCGTGTAGCCGTCGCCCGCCGCGCGCGCCGCGACCTCGGCGCCTATAGAGCCGTTGGCGCCGCCGCGGTTCTCGATGTAGACCTGCTTGCCCAGGCTGTCGCTCAGTTTGGAGGCGACCAGGCGGGCGGCGAGGTCCGTCGCCCCGCCGGGGGCGAAAGGCACCACCATGCGTACCGGCTTGGCCGGCCAGGCTTCCTGCGCGCACACGATCGAGGGCGCGGCAATGAGGGATGCGAGGAGGCATGGGAGCAAATGTGCGATCAACTTCGGGAGAGCGCTGGTTTTCATGGTGGCCGGGAAGGAAATAGGAGCATGGGCATTACAAGCGAAATGCCGCGCGGCGTAAAGTTGCCGGAGCCTGCGTTTCGCTGCACGCGCATTGCGGTGCGCGCCATGCACTGGGGACCGGCCCGGAGGGCGGGACGCTTGCCGCGTCAGTCCGGCTTGGAGGGAACGCCAGCGGCGGCCGGTTGCGCAGGAACTCGCGCGTGAGAGCCGTGCTGCTTTGCGTAGACCCAAGTGTATTCGGCACCAAGAAGGAAGACCTGCGCTGAATAGTAGACCCAAGCCAGCAGGACGACGAGTGAGCCGGCCGCGCCGAAGCCTGAGGCGATGCTGCTCTTGCCCAGGTACAGCCCGATGAGCACCTTGCCTACCGTAAACAGCAGCGCGGTCACGCCTGCGCCCATCCACACGTCGTGCCACGAGATCCTCGCGCGCGGCATGAGCTTGTAGATCATCGCAAAGAGCACCGTGAAGATGCCGAACGAAACCGCCATGTTCACCGCCTGCAGCAGGAATTCCCACTGCCCGAACCACCCGCCCCAGAACTTGCCGAGCGCCGAGAGCGCCGCGCTCACGACCAGGGAAACCATGAGGAGGAACCCCAGGCCGAGCACAAGGCCAAACGACAGCAACCGTGTGCGCACCAGGTACCAGAGGCCAGACTCGCTCTTGGGCGCGGGCGTGCGCCAAATGCGATCGAGCGCGCTCTGCAACTCGCCGAACACCGCGGTGGCACCGAGGATCAGCACGACTGTGCCGGCAATTGCGGCCCAGATACTCTTTCCAGCCGTGTGCGCCGACTTGAGCATGCCTTCGATGACGAGTGCGCCTTGGTCTCCCATGACGCCTCGCAGCTGGCCGAGGATTTCGCCGCGCGCGGCCTCTTCGCCGAAAATCATGCCCGCCACCGCGATTACGATGATGAGCAGCGGCGCGATGGAAAACAAGGTGTAGTAGGACAGCGCCGCGCCCATGCTGGGGGCGTAGTCGTCCGACCAGGACGAGAATGCGGCCTTGATAAGGCCCCATTGGTTGGCGAAAAAGCCCCGCTCAGGGGTGGACACGGACGCCCCAACAGCCTTGTCGCCAGCGGGGTGCACGATTACCGGCAACGCGCGCGGATCGATTTTTCCAGACGCCTTGCGGGCGGCCAGCATCCCGATCAGGGGCAGCAGGTGCCGGCCCCACTTGAGCAAGGTGTCGACCTTGTCGGCCCCGTCGCTTGGCCGCCGTATGTTCAGCGCAGGCTGCTGCTTGTGCCGCACGAAGACGATGAGGCCTGCCACGACTGCCGTCGCCAGGGCGCCGCCGATCACATAGGGCGACTTGGCGAGCTTGATTGCTTCCTGCTTGACGCCTTGGGCATGCAGGGCGATCTCCGCTCGGCCGGCGCTGATGCGCCGTTCGGCTGATCGGAGTTCGCGAGTTGCCATGGCCGAGCGCCGGGACGTCCAGTCAGGCCGGGATGCGGAGCACCTGTCCAGGGTAAATCAGGTCGGCGCTTTTGAGCATCGGCTTGTTGGCTTCGAAGATCTTGTTGTACTTGTTGGCGTCGCCGTATTCCTGCTTGGCGATCTTCGAGAGGGTGTCGCCCTTCTCGACGGTGTGGAGTTTGGCGTCCGCGCCCGAATCGGAGGTGACCGTCATCTTGTCGTCCACCTTGGCGACATTCAGCACGTTGCCTGCGGCCACCACCACTTTTTCGCGGGTTTCCTTGTCGGCCGCGGTGCCGGAGATGGTCGCGGTGAAGCTGGCGCTGTCGTACTTGACCTCGAGGCCCGACACATTGAGCCCGAGGGATTCGATGTATTTTTTGATCGTCGCCCCGTTGGCCACGTCCTGGGTTTGCTGGTCGGCGGCTGGCGTAGCTGATGATGCGGCCGAGGCGCCACGCGGAGCGAAAAGCTTTTCCCCCACATCCTTCATGAAACTGATCAGGCTCATTGCTATCTCCTTGAGGTGTTGCGCTTTGGCACGGCCTGTCGCCGGAGGTCCCGGTTCCAGCCACTTGGCAAGGCATTGTCGCGAGTCAGGAAGGGTTCTTCTGTGCGTCTGTGCACGAACGGCCGGCATCCTCCGCGCGGGGAGGGGGCATGCCTTCGATTAGTGCGCGGATAGTCCCGCTGCCGGGGCACCTTCCGGTCGGAATCCGGGGTTCCAGCGCGGCACGTCGCCGTCGGGACAGTGGGTGAGGAACGTCTTGCACAGGAGGCAACGGTAAAACACCGCCCCGCCGGCTTTCGAGCGGCCCGACGGAACCAAATACTCGTGCGGGTCCTCGAACGAAAGCGTCCCGTTCTGGAGTCCTTCACAGTCGGGGCAGGTTCTGCTCATGATTGCGTTCCATCCTTTGTTTTGGGAGGCAAAGCCATTGGCAGGAGCGTAGCGGGGCGCCCGAGGCTGCGATGTAGGCACGCGGCACCAGTGCGTGTAGGACCATGCCGGACCGACATGTGGCGCGAGGGGGGGGCACGAAACCGGGAATTGCCAGTGATACCCTGTGGACTCGGAGTTTTCAGATAGGACGAAAGCGAGATACCAAAGTGCCCGATATCGACCCCTCGCTCTATAAGCTCATGGCCGATCGCGTGCAGGACTACGCGATTTTCCTGCTCGATACGGAGGGTCGCGTTCTGACGTGGAACGCAGGCGCCGAGCGCGTAAAGAGGTATGCGCCCGCGGAGATCATTGGCAAGCACTTCTCGGTCTTCTACACCGCGGAAGACATCGCCAGGCGTTGGCCCACATACGAGCTCGAGCGCGCGCTGATGGAAGGCCGCTTCGAGGACGACGGCTGGCGCGTGCGCAAAGACGGTACGCGGTTCTGGGCGAACGTCATCATCACGGCATTGCGTGACGACGCGGGGACGCTCCTCGCTTATTCGAAGATCACGCGGGACCTGACCGAACGCAAGAACCAGGACGAATTCCTGCGCCGGAGTGAAGAGCGGTTCCGGTTGCTCGTCGACGGGGTTTCCGACTACGCGATCTACATGCTTGACCCTGAAGGCCGGGTCGCGAGCTGGAATTCGGGCGCGCGGCGCATCAAAGGCTATAAGGACGGCGAGATCCTCGGAAAGCATTTCTCGCGGTTCTACAAACCCACGGACATCGCGGCCGGCAAGCCCTGGATGGAGCTTGCGCAGGCGCGCGATGCAGGGCGCGCGGAGGACGAAGGCTGGCGCGTACGCAAAGACGGCTCGGTGTTCTGGGCCAAGGTGGTGGTGACCGCCCTTTACGACGAAAGCGGCAAATTGCACGGGTACGCGAAAGTCACCCAGGACATGACCAAGGCGCGGCACTCCGCGGCGCTGGAGGCGACGACCAAGAGCGTCACCGATTTCATCGCGATCCTCGCGCACGAATTGCGCAATCCGCTTGCGCCGATCCGCAATGCCGTCACGGTCCTCAAACTGGCGAAGCCGGACGACCCTGGCCGCGACAAAATGCTCCACGCCATCGATCGGCAAAGCGCCCAATTGGCGCGGATCGTCGACGACATTCTCGACATCAGCAGGGTCACGCGCGGAGCCCTGGAAATCAGGCGAGCCTATCTGCCGGTCTGCGATGTCATCGCGCGCGCAGTTGAGGCAGCGGGGCCGGAAATCCATTGGCGCCATCACGTACTGGATGTCGACCTCCCCGTCGAGCCGGTGGCGGTTGACGGGGACGAAGTGCGCCTCACCCAGGCGTTGACCAACCTGTTGATCAATGCTGCGCGCTATTCCGAGGATCGCGCGCGGATCGTCATCAAGGTATCAGTCCAGGACAGTGATCGCAGCGAGTCGGTGGCAATCTCGGTGAAGGACACGGGCAGGGGAATCGATCCTGCGCTGATGGGCACGGTGTTCGGCATGTTCGTCCAGGGGAAGGACGCGATGAATCGCGAGGGTGGCGGACTGGGAGTGGGGCTCGCGTTGGCGAAGTCCATCGTGGAGCTTCACCAGGGCACGCTTGAAGGAAACAGCGAAGGCGTTGGCAAGGGCAGCGAATTCATCATCCGGCTGCCCGTGAGGAAGACAAAACCGGGCCTGCTTCAGGTGGTGCCTCGCGCTGACGAGCAGGCTGTGCAGCCCATTCGCATTCTGGTGGTCGATGACAATGTCGACGCGGCCATCGCGCTTTCAGACCTGTTGCGAACGAAATTCGGGCACCAGGTCAAGACCGTGCACAGCGGCGTGGATGCACTCGCCGAATACGATTTCTACCGCCCCGAAGTCGTTCTGCTCGACTTGGGCATGCCAGGCATGAACGGACTGGAAGTGGCGAGGCGCATGCGTAACCGCGGTTGCCCCCCCGAGCCGACCATCGTGGCGGTGACGGGCTGGGGGACGGCTGAGGACATGACCAAGTCTCGCGACGCCGGTTTCGACTCACATCTCGTCAAGCCCGTTGAAGAGGGGCGCCTCGCGGAGATCTTTCGCTTCACCCGCAGCGCCTAGGGCCGACGGGCGCACGGCGGCTTTGCATCATGAGCTTCAGGATAGGCATCGACCTCGGCGGCACCAAGACGGAGATCGCAGCCATGGACGCCGGAGGCAGGATCGTGCACCGGCTGCGCGTGCCGACCCCTGCGGGGGACTACCGCGCCACGCTTGGGATTCTTGCCGAACTCGTCCACGGCATGGAACTGGAGCTGGGTGACCCCGGGACCTCCACGGTGGGAGTGGGAACGCCAGGCTCGATCTCGCCGACCAGCGGGTTGCTGCGCAATGCCAACTCGGTCTGCCTCAACGGCCATGCCTTTCGGCAGGATTTCGAGAAAGTCCTCGGCCGGCCCGTGCGCATCGAAAACGACGCGAGTTGTTTCGCGCTTTCCGAAGCCTCCGATGGCGGCGGGCAGGGCGCGCGCGTAGTGTTCGGCGTGATCCTTGGCACGGGCGTGGGCGGAGGGCTGGTGATCGACGGCCAGCTCCTGCACGGCGCGAACGCTATCGGCTGCGAGTGGGGTCACAATTCGCTGCCCTGGCCCCTGCCGGGCGAGTATCCCGGACGGCCGTGCTTCTGCGGCCGAAACGGATGTATCGAGACCTTCCTTTCGGGGCCGGGCCTGGCGGCCGACCATGCCGCGGCCGGCCACGCAGCGCCCAGCGCAAAGGACATCGTCGCCCTGGCGCTCGCTGGCGATGCGCAAGCCGAAGCTACGCTCGCGCGGTACGAGCGTCGTCTCGCCCGTGCGCTCGCCTCGGTCATCAACATCGTCGATCCCGACGTCATCGTATTGGGCGGCGGACTGTCGAACGTTGACCGTTGGTACCAGTCGGTGCCGCAACTATGGGGAGCGTTCGTGTTTTCCGATGCCATAAGCACGCGCCTTGTCAGGAACGCGCACGGCGACTCGAGCGGGGTGCGCGGCGCGGCGTGGTTGTGGGCACCCGGAGAAGCCCGGGCATGACAAACTCTGACCGGCCACGGGAAGGGACTAGCGGATAGCCCTTATAATCAGGGAATTCCGCCCAGAGAAAAAGACCGATGGCAGAAATCAACTACAAAGCAGTCGTGGCGAAGGATCTCGAGGACCTCATCCCGGTCTTCATGAAGAACCGCACCAAGGAAGTCGACGCGTTGCGCTCGGCGCTGGGCGCCGGCGACATGGAGCAGCTCGAGCAGCTCGGCCATCGCATGAAGGGCGTTGGAAATTCCTACGGGTTCGCGCCCGTTTCGGATTTCGGCAAGCAGATCGAGGATGGCGCCAGGACTTCCGACACCGCCGGCATCGATGCGTGCATCGGCAGCTATGCCGACTACCTCAGCCGGGTCGAGATCACCTACGAGTAGGCGCGCGTGAGAATATTCCTATGAGCGAAGCCCCGCCCTACCGGGTGCTCGTCGTCGACGACGACCCCGACATGGGTGCGTTCCTCGCGGTGCTGCTCCGCAAGGAGGGCATGAAAGCCGAGATCGTGCAGGACGGCGATGCGGCCCTCATGCGCGTCATGACCGACCCGCCCGACCTGATGCTGCTGGACGTCATGATGCCGGGCCTGAGCGGCTTCGAGATCTGCGAGCGGCTCAAGGCAGAAGAGGCCACCGCGCTCATCCCGATCGTGCTGATCACCGGCCTCGACGACACCGAGAGCCGCGTGCGCGGCATCGAGGCCGGCGCCGACGATTTCCTGTCCAAGCCGGTCAAGCGCGAGGAACTCGTGGCGCGCGTAAAAACCCTGCGCCGCCTGCACGAGACGCGCAAGGAGCTCGAGAGCCGGCGCCTCGCCGCCGAGGTCGAGCGCAAGGAGGCGATCCGCAAGACCTTCTCGCGCTACGTGTCGCCGCGCCTGGCCGAGCGCATCATCGGCGATGGCGCGCAGGGCGAGCAGGTGTTCGGCAAGGCGCAGCGCTCCCACGTGGTGGCCCTGTTCGCCGACCTGCGCGGCTTTACCCGCCTCACCGACCGCACCGAGGTGGGGCGCGTGGTGGAAATGCTCAACGAATATTTCACCATCCTGTCGGAGGCCGCCTACAACCACGAGGCGACCATCTTCAACATGGCCGGTGACGCGCTGCTGGTCGGGTTCAACGTCCCGTTCCCGCAGAACGACCCGGCGGTGCGCGCTTACCGTTGCGCGCAGGAAATGCTGACCCGGTTTGCGCCGGTGGCGGATCAGTGGGAGAAAGAGCTCGGCATAAGCACCGGCGTGGGCATCGGCATCTGCATGGGCGAGGCGGTCATCGGCAACGTCGGGTCGCCGCATTACATGAGCTATACGATCATCGGCAACCCGGTCAACAGCGCGGCGCGCCTCATGCAGCTCGCCCAGCCCTACGAGGTGCTGATTTGCGACCAGGTCCACGCGGCGTTGGGAGATGTGGTCCCCGCAGCGCAGGTTGAATCGCGCGGCGACGTGACCCTGCGTGGTCGCGCCGACCCGATCAAAGTATTCAACGTGAAAATCCCGCTTCCGGTCGAGGCGGTCGGCGCCTGAAATGAATGCCCTGATCATCGACGACGACGAGGACCTGCGCAACCTCCTGTCGCATTACCTCAAGCAGCAGTGGCCGCAGGCGGTGGTCGAGGAGTTCGACCCGCTCGAGCGCGACATGCCCGGCGAGGACTTCGACCTCGCGAAGTACGACGTGATCATCCTCGACTACATGCTTGGGCGCGGCGACGGCCTGGAGTGGCTGCGCGAGTTCAAGGCGCGCCGCAACTGCCCGCCGATCGTGTTCCTGACCGGCGCCGGCAACGAGGTGATCGCCGTGCGTGCGATGAAGTTCGGCGCCGACGATTACCTGCGCAAGCAGGAACTCACCCGCGAGCGCTTCCTCAATTCGATCCGCGACTGCACCCAGCAGAAGATCGAGCGCACCGTCAGCCCCGAAGTCGCCTCAAGGCTCGAAGGCCAGACGCTGGGGGCGCGCATCACCGTGCCCGGGATCCGCATCCTGCACATGATCGGCGAGGGCGGGATGTCGCGCGTCTACCTTGCCTCGCGCGAGAAGGACGACGAGCCGCTGGTGGTGAAGATCCTGCGATCGGAGGTTACCGAGGACAAGAACTCGCTTGAGCGCTTCCTCGAGGAATACGCCCTTATCGAGCGCATCCGCAGCCCGCATGTGGCGCGCATCCACGGCCACGGGGTGTCGGACGGCCACGCCTACCTGGTGATGGAGTTCTTCGACGGCGGCGACCTGAGCCAGCGCCTGGACGGCCTGCCCATGGAGGCCGAGGCCGCGCTGAAGATCTTCCGCGAACTGATGTTCGCGCTGGGTGACATCCACGAGACCGGCGTGTTGCACCGTGACCTCAAGCCGCAGAACCTGATGTTCAGGAACGACGGCAGCCTGGCGATCGTCGATTTCGGCATCGCCAAGCACATCGATGCGGTGGACCGCACCAGCCACGGCGAAATTCTCGGCACGCCGCGCTACATGAGCCCAGAACAGGTGCAGGGCCGGGCGTTGGATTTACGCACCGACATCTACAGCGCCGGCGTGCTGCTCTACCAGATGCTGAGCGGCAGGCATTTGTTCACGGGCGACACGGCGCTGGAAGTGGCGCTGCACCACCTGAATACCCCGCCGCCTGCGCTGCCCGTGGCGCTGGAGCGCTACCAGCGGCTGGTGGACAAGCTGGTGGAGAAGGACCGCGATGCGCGTTTCAGGAACGCCGACGAAGTGCTCGGTTTCCTGTCGCGCAAGTTCTACCAGGACGAAGCCGACTAGTTCCGGCCCCGCGCGGTCGGCCGTATCAGGGCAGGCCGGCCCAGATCCTGCGCAGTTCATCGGGCAGGTCCTTGGGCGAGAAGGGCTTGGAGACAATCCCTGCCGCCCCCAGCGCGACCAGTTCCGCATGGTCCTTCTGCGTCGCCTTGGCGGTGATGAACACCACCGGGTAGGACGCGGTTTCGGGATCTTCGCGCATCTTCTTGAGCAAGGTCGGCCCGTCCATGCCGGGCATCATCCAGTCGAGCATCACGAGGTCGGGTACGAACGCCTTGATCCCCTCGATGGCCTTGAGGGGGTCGCTCTCGATCCTGACCGTCATCTTGCCGATGCGCTCGAGCGATATGCGCACGATGCGCTGGATGTCCTCGTCGTCCTCGGCGTAGAAAACCTTATTCAGGGGGCGGGCGGGCATAGGGGTTCCTTTGTTGCCACTTATGCAGGCTGCGCATGCACCGGCAGTTCGAACCAGAACACGGTTCCGCCGCCTTCGCGTTCGCGGAATCCGATGGTGCCGCCCATGAGCTCGACCAGGCGCTTGCAGATCGCCAGGCCCAGGCCCGTGCCGCCCTTGGCGCGCGTGTCGGCCGAATCGGCCTGGGCGAAGCGGCCGAAAATGCGGCCGCGGAAATTCTCGGGGATGCCGTTGCCGCGGTCGGCGACGCATACGAGGACCTTGCCGCCATCGACCTGCATTTCGATGTCGACGCTGCCGCCCTTGGGCGAGAACTTGGCGGCGTTCGAGATCAGGTTGGTCATGACCTGCAACAGGCGCTTGCGATCGGCGTTCACCACCACGTCCTTCACGCCGTGGATGGCGAGCTTGACCTCGTAGCGGTCGGCAAAGCCCTGGTTCAGCTTGATCGACTCCGTCACCAGTTCTTCCATCGGCATGGGCTCGGAGAACAGGGTGAGCTTGCCCGACTCGATCTTCTCGATGTCGAGGATGTCGTTGATGAGGTCGAGCAGGCGCTGGCCGTTGCGCTCGGCCACCTGGGTAAGCTCGGCCTGGTCCTCGTTCTGCTCGCCCAGCACCCCCGAGTTGACCAACTGCAGCGACCCGATGATGGAGGTCAGCGGCGTGCGCAGCTCGTGCGACAGCGTGGAAGTGAACTCCTGCTTCACCCGGTCGGCCTCGAGC
>JBBQCV010000115.1:0-11351 GCA_038319115.1 Burkholderiales bacterium
ATGAAGTCCGCGCGCGTCTTGCACCGCAGGGCTCTGCCGACCTGGTTGGTGGGACGCCTGAGCAACTTGCGGCGCTCGTCAAGGCCGAGATCGCGAAATGGTCCCAGGTCGTCAAGGATTCCGGCGCCAGAGTGGACTGATTCCCGCCACTACCCAATTTCGCGGAACAACGCAATTGTTCTGAAAGGCGCGACGAGAAATTTGCGCCGGACGGAAAGCCGCGCGAGCTCCACCACCGGGTCACCCCGCCTTGCTTTCCATTGCGCGGCCCGCCGATTCGATCAGCGCTTCGATCTGCTCGGGCAGGACAGGCTTGGTGGCGTGCGCATCGAAGCCCGCCTCCAACGCGCGCCGCTTGTCCTCGGCCTGGCCGTAGCCGGTCAGCGCGATCAGCAGCACACCCTCGCCCCACGCGGACTCGCGCACTCGCGCCGCCAGCTCGTAGCCGTCCATGTCCGGCAGCCCGATGTCCAGAATCATTACGTCAGGCACCTCTCCGGCGGCCATCCTGAGCGCGTCCGCTGCGTTGCCCGCATCGCGCACCTGGTGCCCCGCGACATCCAGCATGACGCGCAGCATTTCTCGTGCATCTTCGTTGTCCTCGACTATAAGGATGTTCCTCGATGTCTGGGCGTTACTGGAGACCGGGCCCTGCGCAGCGAGGGGGAAACTGCGGGCCTCGGCCAGCGGAAAATGCACGCTAAACGAGGCGCCGCGTTCATGCCCGCCGCTCGATATGGAAACTGTTCCGCCATGCAGTTCCACGAGACCCTTGACGAGGGCCAGACCGACACCCAGGCCGCCGCTCAGTCGGTCGAGGGCCTGCGGACCCTGCACGAACAGTTCGAAAACGCGCTCGATCATTTCGGGCTCGATCCCCACGCCGTCGTCGTTGATCCGCAACACGGCTTCGCCGCCCTCCTGACGCACAACGATGTCGATTTTCCCGCCGCTGGGGGTGAACTTGAGCGCATTTTCCAGCAGGTTGGTGAAGATCTGCTCCACTCTCGAGCGATCCGCCTCGATGATTGCGCTCGATGTATCGAGCCCGACCGTGTGGTTAGCAAAGCGACCCGACCCCCGCCATGTGCGCTCCACTTCGCCGGCCACCTCGGCAAGGTCCAGGACCTCGTGAATCAACGTGGCCTTGCCCATCACCACGCGGTTGATGTCGAGCAGGTCTTCGATCAGCCGGGTCATGTGCCGGGTTTGCCGACCGATCACGCCGCGGGCGTGTTCCGAGGCCTTTGCATTGACTCCCGGGAGGTTGAGCAGGTGGGCTGCCGCGGTCAAAGCGGACAGGGGATTGCGCAACTCGTGGCTCAGCATCGCTATGAACTGGTCCTTGGCGACGTCTGACTCCATCAGCGCCTGCTTTTCGCGCTCGACCAGCCGCTGCCGATCGCGTACTGCGTTACCCGCCTCCTCCAGGGCGCTCACCACCGCCGCCAGCTCCCTGACCAAAGGAAATTGCGCAGGCGGCGGTGCCCCGCCTCCGATGGCGCGGGCCGACGCGGCCAGCCCGATGATCGGCCCAACGATGCGCCGTCCAATCACCACCGCGATTAATGTCGCAATCAGAATCGACAGGATGGCGCCCAGGGTCAGCAGCCATCGCGAACGCAAAGCTCCCGCGTCGACGATACCGGCCGGGATGGCGAGACCGACCGTCCAGCCGCTGTAAGGCGAAGTGAAATGCGCCTGGTAGGTGTCCTGGCCTTCAACGGTCGCCCCCCGGTTCCAGCCCTGGGCAGCGCCGAGCATCGCCGTCCTGAACACTTCCGCGACAGGTGAGCCCGCGGGTCTCGATGGAATGCGCACTACGAATCGCCTGTTCCCGTCTGCGATTGCGATCACCCAGCCGGCCGGAAGATTCTGCTGCAGGATCAGGCCTTCGAAAGACTGCGGTTCGACGCTGGCGCTGAGGATGTAGGCCACCTCGCCATTCTTCATTACCGGAACCCGCACCGGAATCAGCGGGACCTCCAGCAGCGGCCCGGTCACGACATTGCCGACCAGCGGTGAGCGTGTCTTCAGCATGCGCTCGACATCGCTGGATTCGGCTATTGCGGGAAGCACGGTCCCGAACGGCCTCGCCGAGTGAAATATCGACCGCATGTCGGGTGCGGTGACGAGCGAAATGCTGCGCCAGTTCGGCTGGGAAAGGCGGACACGCTCCGCCTGTTCGTGGAACGTCCGCAGGTCGCCCACTTCCAGCGCGCTCGAAGTGGCGAGCGCCCGCAGCGAGGTCGTTGAACCTATCAATTCCGCATCCACCGCCGTCATCAACGCGCGCGCCCGGTCCATGGCGCCGTTCTGGATTGCAGTGCGGTTCTGTTCGAGCAGTTGCACCGATACGTAGAGCGCGAATGCGAGAACGGGCACGATTACGCACAACGCAAAGAGGAACAAGTGCGAACGGATCGTCATCGCCGGACGGCGAGCTTGCAGATGCTGCTGGGATGAATCGGGTGCCATCTCTTACGTGCGCATCCTTGGAAAACGCCAATACCGTGGGTCTTCGGGGTTTCATTTTGGAACGGATCCGGCGCTTGACCGGGCTGGCCTCCCCGCGCTGTCGGGGGGTCTATGTTGGCTAGGGAAGTTAACAGAAGATTGCGGCCGCGCGCGCTCAAAATGCCGGGCGTCGTCGAAAGCGCCCCGGATCATTCCCATCCCGCGGACGGCCCTCAGTGCGCTTGCGCGCATAGCGGAGTCGTGGACCCCTCCCACAGACCCTTTCCGCAGCATCACCTAGCCAGGATCGCCATGAGATCTAATCTCATATAGGTGTCGATCGTTGCCACCGCGTCCCCGTTTGAGATCTACGAGCTGTTCCAGCGCGAAAGCTGGCCGCGCATCGCTACACTTGCAATCAATCTTGTCGTCATCGCTTACCTGGTCTGGAAAGTAAGGCGGCCGCCGGAGGCGCGTGAACCGGCACCGATCCAATGATGCTGGCGTAATCTCTTCCTGTCGGCAGGGCAACCGATTCGGGCAAACTGGCGCCCCGCGCCCTGGGCACCCTTCGGCTACCTGAAAAGACTTTTGCGTGAACCGGTTCAAGCGAATCCTCCGCCAGTATCTTGTCCGCCGGCTCGGTGCGCCGGATTTTGCCGATTCCCTCGAACGCCTGAAGGCGAACGGGCTCTCGCCGGCCACAATTTTCGATGTCGGCGCTTATCGGGGCGAGTTTGCGCTGATGTGCAGGCGGGTCTGGCCGGGCGCGGAAATCGCCTGCTTCGAAGTGCTCGAAGACAGGGTCGCAGGGCTGGAACGCGTTGCCCGCGAGACGGGCGGGCTGCGAGTATTTCCGACGCTTCTAGGCGCCGCCGGGCATGAGGGTGTAGCGCTGCATGTCTGCGAAACCGCTTCCTCCGTCTTGCCCGAGCACTTCGAGCAGGGCTTCCCCACCAGGGAATACCCGATGCGTACCGTCGATGAAGTCGTCGCGACGGACTTCGGCGGCCGGGCCCCGGCGTTGATGAAACTCGATGTGCAGGGATATGAACTCGAGGTGCTCAAGGGCAGCGTTGCCGCGCTTTCCGGAATGCAAGCCATCGTGGCCGAGATCAACCTGTTGGATATCCACAGGAACGTTCCCCTGCTGGCCGAAGTGAATGGGTGGCTCTCCGAACGCGGATGGGTCGCCTACGACATTTGCGGCCTGACGCGAAGGCCCCTCGACCGGGCGCTGTGGCAGGCCGATTTCATCTTTGTGCCGAAGTCGAGCGCGCTGAGGTCGGACAAGCGCTGGGGCGGTTAGCAATCCGGATTTCGCGCTGCTGGCCGACCCGTTACGTGACCTAGCGCATGGAAGATCCCATCGCGCCTCCGTACGATTGTGGGGGAGGCATATTCGGGTTCGGAGGAAAAATGGAGCAGGGATCAGCCGTGACGGCGTCTTACGTAAAGCGACCGCATTCGGTGTTGGCCGCTGCGTGCCTGGCGCTGGTGACTCTGGCCGCGACGATCGCGTGGGCTGGTGCGTCCGTGGCGGCATCGCTCGATGACGCCGCTCGCGTCATCGCCGGATTCGACACGCGGGCAGGGCAGGCCGCCCGTTGGGCAGAGGACGAGGCTACCGCCCGCGCCTATTCGAACGAAGTGTCGGCCTACTGGCGCGAGTACGAGCGCAAGATCGGCAACCCGATGCGCCAGTGGGCGTGCAAGGAACTGCCGCGCGCCGAGGGGGGGACCGTCTTCTATCCTTTCGCCGGCCCGGACCTGCCGGCCGCCTACCAGCTTTTCCCCGATGCAAATCGCTACGTGCTGCTGTCGATGCAAAGGGGCGAGCCCCCGCCGCTCCTGGAGAGCTACTCCAAGGGCGAGCTCGACGAGTACGTCGAGGTATTGCGCAAAGCGTGGCGCTTCTACAACGTGCTCGGATTCTTTCGTACCGACGACCTCGACGGCCGCGGCAAGTCGGAGGGCAAGCCGATCGGGGTGACGGGCGCGCTGATGGCGTTCGCGGTCCGCCTGGGATTCGAGGTCGAGGCGGTCGACCCCATTCAGCTCGACCTCAACACCAACCAGCTCATTCTGCGCGCGCGCACGCCCGAGGTGCCCAGCACGTGGGATTCGGTGCGGCTGACCCTGCGCAAGGACGGCCGCAAGGTCATCGTCGACCACGTGCGCGTCGACCTCTCCGACGCCGCACTGGGGCGGGATCCGGGGCCGCGCAAGTGGATCGAGAGCGTGGCGGTGAACCCGACCCTGCTCAAGGCGGCATCGCATCACCCGCAGGGGCGCGAGTTCTCCATATTCCGCGACATCGTGCTGGCGAAGGCGCCGCTCATCGTGCAGGACGAAACCGGCATTGATTACGCCTTGCTGGACCCGGCGTTCGATGTGCGCCTGTACGGCAAGTTCACCCATCCGAACTCCTCGTTCAGCCAGACGCTGCAAAAGTCCCTCGCCGCCGCCTACGCCAAGGGGGCGGGCGTGAAGCCACTCCCGTTCAGCGCGGGTTACGAGAAGGACGCCGGGTCGGCGTTCCAGGTCGCGATCCGCGAGGCTGGCGGCGGCTCGAGGCCGCGCAGTTGCGCCGGGAAGGCGTAATCGTATCGATGTGGGGGAATCGGGGCGAGACCGGATCAGGCGGTACACTGGGCGCGTCAACATGGAGGCCGCCATGCCCATCACCATCCAGTACTGCGCAGCCTGAGGCTACAAACCCGAGGCCCTCCGTGCGAAGGCCTGGATCGAAGCCCGCGGCAAGGGGCCGGTCGAGCTCGTGAGCGGCAAGTCGGGCCAATTCGACGTCAGCGTCGACGGCAAGCTTGCCTATTCGCGCTACGAGACCGGCCGGTTTCCGTGGGAAGCCGACCTCGAAAAACTCGCCCTCGGTTGAGCCATTCAGGGCTTGACGAACTTGTAGACGAACTCGTCCTTCGGCTGCGGTGGCACGGGCGTGTTCCGGTCGCGCGGGTCGGCCGGGTTGCGCAGGAAATTTCCTTCCGCCTCGAAGCGGAACCCGGCGGCTTCCACCTCGCGGCGCAGGAAGGCTTCGTCGATGCGATGCAGCGTGCCGGCTTCGGAAATGCCCGTGCCGGGACGCCCGGCGTGGTCCGCGATCACAGAGCGGCCACCGGGCTTGAGCACTTCGAAAACCGCGCGGTTCATCTGGGCGCGGTCGACATTCAGCCAGGCGAGGTCGTGGTAGTTGAACATCAGGGTTGCAAGGTCGAGGCCATGGCGGCCGACTTCGGGCGGCACGGGATCTTCGAATGGGCGCACCACGGCGACGATATTGGCCACTGCCGGATTCTTGGCCCGTTCGGCGAGCGCGGCGGGCGAATTCGGGGGGCCGGCCGGCCGGGGAGCGCCGGCGGCGGGCGTTCCGCCCGCTGCGCTCGCGCCTCCCGCTGCGCTCGCGCCGCCCTCGGGCGCGGCGGGCCTCGGTGCGGAGCTGTTGGGATCGCGTGGGCGGCTTTGCCCGTAAACGCGCCCCGACGGGCCCACGGCCCGCGCGAGCAGTTCGGTGGTGTAGCCGCCGCCTGCGCTCAGGTCTAGAACCACCATCCCTGGACGCACGCCGATGAATTCGAGCATCTGCGCGGGCTTGCGGCGCAGGTCGTTGACGCGGTCGGCTTCGCGCCGGTCGGGGCTGGCGATGATCTCGGCGATGCGCGCAGGCGGAATCGGGGGCGCGACGCTTGCGCAGGCGGCGATGAGGAGCAGGCTCGCCACGCCCGTTGAAATCGACCGCCATCCGTTGTGCTGATGAATCCGCTGCATCGTGGCCCCCCGCTTTGAAGTCGCTGCAGTGTACTGCGGCGAGCCTGCCGGAATCTTTCGTCGCCGACGCTGTCTGAACTGCATGAGAAAGTTTCGCCTTGTCCGTCTTGCAGCGCTCGTGCCGCTGGCGTCGCTGGCCCTTGCCGGCGCCCCGGCGCTTGCCCAGTCGATCGCCCAGCCCAAGCCCGACGTCGTGCTGCCCTCCGTATCAGCCACTGCGGTGCGCGACCCGGTCGACAAGTCTTATCGCAAGATGATCCACGGCATGGAGGTGTTCGAGCAGAACCGCGCGAGGGCACCCAGTGCCACGCTGCGCTACAAACTGCTGCCGCGGCTGCCCGGCACCAACATGAGCGGCATTTCGGTCGACGTGGTCGGTGAAACCGTGGCCACGGCCGTGTCGGTTGGGCGTGACCAGACCTTTACGCTCGAGCGCGACCCCAAGGCGCTCGCCGAGGACGCCTCGGTGATCCCCAACCGGCCGGCCGGCAGCATGACGTGGCGCACCGAGATCCGCTCACCCGGCTTGCCACCGGCCACGCGGCGGCTGGGTGACCTGCGTCTGGAGTGCCTGGTCGGCATGGAGGCGGGGCTGGTGTCCAACGTCAAGCCGATCTTCGGCCAGCTCGCCAACCTGTTCGTGGGGCCCGCCGACTATTGCGGCCGGGTGGATTCGCAATACCTCTACTTCGCCGAGCGCCCGCTGTTCGCCGTCACGCTGGTCCACGGCGAGCGGCGCGAGACGCTGTCGATCGACCGCCTGTACGCCGGGGCCAGCTACGACACCGGCCTTAAATCCGACTTGCCCTACTGCGATTGCCAGGCGCTTATCGACCGGACGTATTTCCTGCCGCTTGGCGACCGCGGCTGGCCCGACGACACGCTCGTGCAGTACGAGTACATGGACGACGCAAAAGGAGCAGGTGCATGATCCTGCCTGGGGAAACGCTCCGGCGCCGGGTCGCCACGGCAGCCATTGTGGCGTGCTTCGCCCTGCTTGCCGCCTGTGCCACCACCGGCCTGGACGGAAACGCGCCGTTGCAGACCAAGGCGAGCGAAGTGCCTGCCGGCGCCGGCGAGCGCATCACCATCGGCAGGAGCACGAAAGCCGATGTCGCCGCAGCCCTCGGTGGGACGGCCACGGTCCGGTTCGACAGCGGTTACGAGGTGTGGGTGTATCGAATGCGCACCGGCGGTCCCGACGAACGCATCGCGGCCGGGAATCCGGCGCGCAGTGCCGGAACGAGTGAATACGTGATCCTCTTCGATCCTTCCGGCGTGGTGTCCAAAACCCGTATGCGCACCGCGCCGCTGCGCGCGGTCTCGCCGGGCTGACAGTTCGATTGGCAGGTCAGTCGACCTTGACGCCGGCTTGCCGTACGACCTTTCTCCAGCGCTCGATGTCGGCCTTGATGGTGGCGGCTAATTTACCCCAGATTGCGGGATTAGAATCCGACCTTCATTTTTATTCTTTTTGTCGCTGATTTCATGACCCCTGCCTCCTGGCCTGAAACGGTAGTGATGGGCAGCGGCGCCGTCGGGTGCTTTTACGGCGGCATGCTGGCGCGCGCCGGCGCGCCGGTGACGCTGATCGCAAGGCCGCAGCATGCGGCCGCCATATCGCGCGACGGGCTGGGGTTCGACAGCCCGCTTTTCAGCGGGCGCATCGCCATCGAAGCATCCACCGATGTGCGCGCCGCACGCACCGCGCAATGGGTGCTTTTCTCGGTCAAGTCGGGCGACACCGAGGAGGCGGCAGCGGCCCTCGCCCCGCACCTTTCCCCCGATGCTATCGTCATCGGCTTGCAAAACGGCGTCGACAACTTCGAGCGCATCCGCAGCCGCCTGCCCAATCGCGTCCTGCCGGCGGTGGTGTATGTCGCGGCGGCGATGGCCGGGCCGGGCGTCGTCCGCCACACGGGGCGCGGCGAACTCGTCATCGGCAACATGGGCAGCGACGCGGCCTTCAGCGCGCAGGACCTCGCCGAAATCGCGGCGCTGTTCGCCGCGGCAGGCATCCTCTGCAAGGTCTCGGAAAACGTCGAGGGCGAGCTGTGGCTGAAACTGCTCATAAACTGCGCCTACAACGCGATCAGCGCGCTGGGACGCGCGCAGTACCAACGCATCGCGGCCAGCCCCGCCATCCAGGCGGTCATGCGCTCCACAGTGCGCGAGGTGCTGGCTGTGGCGCAAGCATCGGGTGTGACGATGCCGCCGGGCAACCTCGAGGAGGTGGCGTGCCGGCTTGCCGATTCGATGCCCGAGGCGACCTCATCCACAGCGCAGGACCTGGCCCGCGGCAAGCGCTCGGAGATCGACCACCTCAACGGCTTCGTGTTCCGCCGCGGCGAGGCGCTCGGCGTGCCGGCGCCCGTCAACCAGACGCTGCATGCGCTGGTCAGGTTACTTGAGGAGAGCGCACCCGGAACATCGCCAGGCGCTTCTTGAGCTCCTTGGCCGCGAGGAACAGGCCGCCGTCGGCCCCGTCGATGAAATGCATGTGGTGCCCGGCATAGTTGAACACCAGGCACGTCATCTGGGCGCGATTGGTGGCGTGGATGCCGTACACGAGCTCGTCGTCCTGGAAACGCTCGTCGAGCCACGCATCGAGCTGCTCGCGCTGCTTGCGGGTGCCGGCAAGGATCTGGCGGTAACCGTCGTTGAACTTGCGCACGTCGGAATTGCGCACCAGCGTCTGCTTGTAACCGCCCCAGTCCGTTTCCTTGGTGCGAATGCCGAAACGCATGAGCGCCCATCCCAGCGCAGCAAACCAGCGCATGCGCATCCTCCACTTCCATCGGCCCCAGGCGCCCGTTCCCGCGGCGCGCACGCCCGCTTCGTTGGCCATCTGCCTGCCATCGAAGCCGAAGGACAGGTTCGCCACCGACAACGGGTGGCAGGTTTCCGGGCTGCCGTAGATGGCGTCCACCTTGGCGATGACGAGCCGGTACAGGGCCCCGGCGAATTGCGCGTCGGGCGTGAGCGCGCGCACGATCAGGCTCACGGTTTCGCCGTGCGGGCTGGGGACGTCCTGCCAGCGGCATTCGAATCCCTCCATGCTGCCGCGCGGCTCGGTGCCCTCGGAGATGAGGTAGGCATTGTCGGGGCGCGGATCCTTGAGCAGGCTGTCGGCATACGCCATGCCTCCGCCGGAGAACACCGCCTGGACGTAGTGCTCGCTCACGCGGTAGCGGGCCACGAGGATTTCATAGCCGGCGCTGCGGATGGCGGCCATCGGCACGGTGCCGATGCGAAGGTCCAGGCCGAACGATTGGGTGGCGATCTGGCGCGTCTTGGACAGCGCCGCGCGCGTATCCTCGAGCAGGTGGGGCGGAACGCACAGGACGCATCCGTCGCCTTCGAAGCCGAATGGGATGTCGAGCTCGCCTGCGGCGTTGAGGACGGCGGTGATCGCGGCGGCCCCGAGAGTGTTGACGTTCTTGTAGCTTCCGGATTCGATCGCAATGGTCGAATTGCGCACGTCGCACAACGCCACATGCCAGTCACCGGGCAGCGGCGCGCAGTTTTCCGGGCGCGTCGATTCGGCCAGGTCGCCGACCACGCCCAATTCAGCGTAGAAGCGCGGATTAGCGCCGGGGTCGGGGGCAGTCATGCAAACGAGGATAGCGCAAGTTCGTGGCGGAGGGGGCGGGCCCCCGGGCAGAGCCGCGCAGCGCATCCAAGGTAGGCAAGAACGACGCGGGGGCGCTATGCTTCGCGGTCGGAAAATCGAAAGGGTTGCGCAATGGATCTCGGATTGAAAGGCAAGGTCGCCATCGTCACCGGCGGCACCCAGGGCATCGGCAAGGCCACCGCGGTGATGCTCGCCCGCGAAGGCGCCAGCGTCGTCATCGCCGCCCGCGGCAAGGCGTTGCTCGAGGCCGTGTCCGCGGAGATCCGCGCCGCCGGTGGAAAGGTCGCCCCGATACAGGCCGACATCGGCAACAAGGCCGATTGCGCGCGGCTCGTGATGGAGGCCGTCAAGGCATTCGGGCGGGTCGACATCCTGGTCAACAACGCCGGGACCTCCGCCACGGGGGAGTTCGCCTCCGTGACTGACGAAACCTGGCAGGCGGATTTCGACCTCAAGCTGTTCGGTGCCATCCGCCTCGCGCGCCTGGCGATCCCCGAAATGAAGAAGCAGGGCGGCGGGCGCATCATCAACATCACCAACATCGGCGCCAAGCAGCCGCGCGCCAAGTCGATGCCGACGACCGTCACGCGCGCCGCAGGGCTCGCCTTCACCAAGGCGCTGTCGAAGGAATTCGCGCCCGACAAGATCCTCGTGAACACCGTCTGCATCGGGCTCATCCGCGCCGGCCAGCACGAGGCAAAGGCGAAAAAGGCCGGCGTGCCGGTCGAAGACGTGTACGCGAACATGGCGAAGGACATCCCCCTGGGGCGCGTCGGCCAGGCCGAGGAGGTGGCCAACGTGATTGCCTTCCTCGCCTCCGATGCGGCGAGTTACGTGACCGGCACCAGCGTTAACCTGGACGGCGGCACGTCGGGGGTGCTTTGACGCCGCGAGGGCAGGGATGAACAAGAACTGGGTGTTCGCGCGCCTTGGCAAGAACGGGGCGAAGGACGGCGTGGCTGCGCCGGTCGCGCCCATCGCGCAGGCCGCAGTGGTTCCGCCGTCGCCGGAAGACCCGCCCGAAGCCTGGGCCGAAGCGGTCTGCAATGCGCCCGACAAGGTGCTGGCGGCCGAATGGGCGCAGCGCATCGAAGGCGATGGGCTGCTTGCCGAGGTGGCCTTGCGCAGCAAGTTCGCCGAGATCCGCCTGGCGGCCGCGCGGCGCATCACGGACCTCGGCGCGCTCAAGCGCGTGGCCGATGCGAGCAAGGACAAGCAGGTGCACCGGCACTGCGCCGATGCGCTGCGTGCTTCGCGGCAGGAAGACACCCGCGCGCGCCGTTCGGTTGAACTCGCCGCCGCGGTGCGCGAATTACTCGACGCCGAGCCGATCGCCATATCGCACCTGCTGCTGATCGAAAAGGACCTGGCCGCGCTGGGCGAGGGCGGCGCCGAAACCGCCGAATGCGAGAGCCTGCTCGAGCAGGCGCGCGAGCGCGTGCTGCAGGAAACCCAGGCCCAGATCGACCAGCGCGCA
>JBBQCV010000116.1:0-11240 GCA_038319115.1 Burkholderiales bacterium
CTGCGCCGCGGCCGCTGCGTAGGATCGCGCCACCGCAAGCACAGGCCACGCTTCCCACCCACCATGACGACGAGCAATCCATGACCGACCCCACCGCCGGATGCCCCTTCCACGCGGGTGCAGCGCTTGCATCGGCCGAAGATCCCGCTGCGGCCACCGGTGCGCGCTTTCCGCTGCCGCGCCAACGCCCCATGGATCCACCCGACGATTACGCCCGCCTGGGCGAAACCCAGCCCGTGCGGCGCGTCACGCAATGGAACGGCGCGCCGGCGTGGTTCGTCACCGGCTACGCCAACGTGCGCGCGTTGCTGGCCGATGCGCGCACCAGCGCCGACGCTTCGCATCCGGCCTATCCGGCGCAAAGCGCCGCCCTCGCCCTCGTGCGCCGCGACTACCAGGTGTTCGCGCAGATGGACCCTCCACAGCACACCGACGAGCGCCGGCTGGTGGCGGGTGAATTCTCCGTGCGCCGGGTGGAGGAATTGCGCCCGAAGGTGCAGGCCCTCATCGATGCCCTCGTCGATCGCATGATCGCCAAGGGACCGCCGGCCGACCTCGTGGAGGACTTCGCCTCGCCGCTGCCGTGCCAGGTGATCTGCACGCTGCTGGGCGTGCCGGAATCCGACCATGCGGCGATCCAGGGGTGGGCGCGCCAGATTTCCTCGACGTTCATCACCCACGAGCAGGCAGCGGCGATGACGCGCGAGTTCTGCGACGGCTACCTCACCGACCTCGTGCGGCGCAAGACCGCCCAGCCCGGCGACGACCTGCTGAGCCGGCTGATCGTCGAACCGATGCGCGCCGGCATCATCAACGAGCACAAGGTGGCGAGCCTCGCGCGCCTCATGCTCACCGCAGGCCACGAGTCGACCACCGGGACGCTGGGACTGGGGCTGGCCGCGCTGCTCTACCATCCCGACCAGCTTGCGCTGCTGCAGGCCGACCCCAAGCTGCTGCGCGGCGCGGTGGAGGAAATCCTGCGCTATACCGACGTCACCCATTCGGGGCGCCTGCGCATCGCCACCGAGGACATCGAGTTGTGCGGCGTGACCATCCGCGCGGGCGATGCGATCATCATGCACCAGCCGACCGCCGACCGTGACCCGTCGGTGTTTCCCGATCCGCACCGCTTCGACATCACGCGCAAGCCAAAGGCCCACCTGGCGTTCGGATTCGGCATCCACCAGTGCATCGGGCAGCCGCTCGCGCGCATGGAATTGCAGGAGGCGATCGGCACGCTGGTGCGCAGGTTGCCGGGCCTGAAGCCGCTGCGCCCGGTGGAAGAGCTCAACTTCCACCACAAGCTCGCCATCTATGGTCTCGAATCGCTCCCTGCGGGATGGGCGACCGGGGGCGGCGGCTAGCGCACGTAGCGGATCACGTTGCCATTGCAGTAGTAGGCCGAGTTCGGATCGACCGCGGCGTGGTAGCAGGCGAAATTCATCACCGCATCGCCGCCCAGCAGCACGGCGTGGTTGCGCAGGTCGGCCGAGCCGGCTGCTACCGATGCATAGCGCGGCACCGCAATTGCAGTGCGCCAAGGCTCGACCCACAGCCGCTTGACGAGAACGTATTCGCGCTGGCTGGGCGGGAAAGCTTCATACACGCCGATCTCGGCGGCGCGCGGCATGTCGGGCGCGGGCTTGGGCTCGAACGTTGCGCAGCCTGCCAGTGCTGCCGCTACCGCCGCCATCGCGGCGGAATGGGCCGCAGGGTGCAGGGTAAGTCGGGTCGGGCAGCGGGCCATGGCGGATCCTGTGGGGCGAGTCGATTTTCGCCATCTTACCCTCGCCACCGCCTGTGCCGAGGATGCGAAACGCACCCCATCGCGCACCATCCGCCTCCTGTAGACTGGCCCGCCACCGCCCCAGCATCGACCGGATTTCGAACATGAAGCCTCTCATCCACTTCGAGGACGGCAGCAAGCGCCCGGAGGTGTTTCGCATCACCCCCCGGCGCGTGGCCGCCGCGCGCCGGCGCAACCCCGATGCGGCGGCGCTGGTGGGTGTTTCGTGCGGCCAGGATCTCGCAGCCATCGCTCGCTGGATCGGCCGCGCAAGCGGCCTCGTCTGCTCCTCGGCCAACCTGCTCGACAAGCGCTTCCCGCTGCGCACGCTGGCCACCGACGCGCCGCAACTGGCGTGGATCCACGTCATCGGCGCAGGGGTAGAAAGCCTGCTGCCGTTCGACTGGCTGCACCGCGGGCTCAGGCTCACCAACAACAGCGGCGTGCACGTGGGCAAGGTGTACGAGTTCGGCCTCATGAGCCTGCTCATGATCAACGCGCGCGTGCCGCAGATCTTTTCCCAGCAGGCGCGCGGCGAATGGCAGCCGCAGTTCACCGGCTCGCCGCGCGGCCGCACGCTGCTCGTGGTCGGCCTCGGCGACATGGGCGGCGCGATGGCGCGCGCGGGCCGCACGCTCGGCATGCGCGTGCTCGGCATCCGGCGCACGCCCAAGCCGCACCCCCATGCCGACAAGGTTCACGCGATGAAGGACCTGCATCGCCTGCTGCCCAAGGCCGACATCGTCGTGGTCGCGACGCCGCTCACACCCGCCACAAGGCATGCGATCGGCGCGCGCGAGTTCGGCCTCATGAAACCGGGCGCGGGCCTCATCAACATCGGCCGCGGCCCCGTGCTCGACCAGGCGGCGCTTGAGGCCGCCCTGCGCTCGGGCCGCCTGTCGGGCGCGGTGCTCGACGTGTTCGACCCGGAGCCGTTGCCGCGCGGCCACTCGTTGTGGGGTGCGCCCAACGTCTACGTATCGCCGCATTGCTCGTCGGATGACAACGACGACTACATGCCGATGACCCTCGACCTCGCGTTCGCCAATGCGGCCCGCCTCGCGCGAGGACGCAGGCTCTCGAACCTCGTCGACGCCTCGGCCGGCTACTGAATCCGCGCGAGGCCCGAATGGACATCCCCGCCGGATTCACGCTCCTCGACCTTCCGTCCAACGCCTTCATGAGCGCCAACGGGCCGGTCTACGCCAGGATGGATGGCGAGCAGATGGTGCTGGGCCTGCGCGTGGAGGAGCGCCACTGCAGCTCGATCGGCCTGTGCCACGGCGGCATGATCATGACATTTGCCGACCTGATCCTCACGATAGGCGTCAACGTGCAGGCGAAACTGTCGCGCTTCCTTCCCACGGTCAGTGTGACATGCGATTTCCTCGGACCCGCGCCGCGCGACACCTGGCTCGAAGCGCGCGTGACCGTGCTGCGCACTACGCGCAACCTCGCGTTCGCGCATGGACTGATTACGCTGGGTGACGCCTCGCCGGTGGCGCGCATCAGCGGCATCCTCAAGATCGGCGGCGAGCCCGATCCCGCCTATGGACCCGGGCGTTACTTGCCTGAAACGGAGACTTCCTGATATGTACGCTCCCCGAGTGTCACTCGGCGAGCGCGTGCGCAAGGATCTCGCCTACTGGCGCGGCGTCGTGAAACCACTCGGAATCCGTGCCGACTAGCACGGAACCGCGCCCCGGAGTCTGTGGCAGAATGTTTGCATGAACGCGACCGCCATTACCCTCCGGATCGCCCAGCCCGACGATGCCAAGGCCATCGCGCTGATGTCGCGCGACCTCATCGAGGCCGGGCTTGGATGGAAATACGAGCCCGAGCGGATCCGCCGCGCCATGAACGACCGCGAGACCGTCACGCTGGTGGCCTGCGAGCGCTCGCAGCTGGTGGGCTTCGCGATCATGGAGTTCGGCGACGAGCGCGCCCACCTCGTGCTGCTGGCCGTGCGCCCCAGCCATCGCCGCCACAGCGTAGGGCGGCGGCTGATCGAATGGCTGGTCGACTCGGTGGCCACCGCGGGCCTCGCGTCGATCCACCTCGAGTTGCGCTCGAGCAACGAAGCCGCGCGCGCCTTCTACCGCGCGATGGGCTTCAACGAAACCATCCTCGTGCCCGGCTACTACCGCGGCAAGGAGTCGGCCACCCGCATGGTGCGCGTGCTGCGCGTGCCCGGCCCGCTGCCTTTCAACTGGCGTCCGCCGACGCTCGACAAGAAGTAGCCTCCCCCGGCAGGGATCCATGCGTCTTCACGAACTGACCGCCGTCGAGCTGGTCGGCCGAATCGGCCGCCGCGAACTCACTGTCGAAGCGCTGGTGCGCGCCCTGCTCGAGCGCATCGACGAGCGCGAGCCGCAGGTGCAGGCGTGGACGTGCCTGCGCCGCGATGCCGCCATCGATGCCGCGCGCGCCATGGACCGCGGCGCGCTGCGCGGTCCGCTGCACGGGCTGCCCTTCGGCGTGAAGGACGTCTTCGACACCCACGACCTGCCCACCGAATACGGCTCGCCGATCTACGCCGGCCACCAGCCCCGCGTGGACGCTGCGGTCGTGGCGCAGGCACGCGCCGTCGGCGGCCTGATCCTCGGCAAGGCAGTGACCACCGAGTTCGCCACCTTCCCGCCGGGCAAGACACGCAACCCGCACAACCCCGCCCACACCCCCGGTGGCTCGTCGTCGGGTTCCGCCGCGGCGGTGGCCGACGCCATGGTGCCGGTGGCCTTCGGCACCCAGACGGTCGGCTCCACCATCCGGCCCGCCTCGTTCTGCGGCACGGTCGGCTACAAGCCCACCTATGCGCTGCTGCCCACCGTGGGAGTCAAGGCGATTTCCTATTGCCTCGACACGGTGGGTCTCTTTACCAAGACCGTTGCCGACCTCGGCCTCGTGATGGCCGCATTGACCGGCAGGCCGCTGGAGGTGCCGCAGCAACCGCGCGCACCGCGCGTGGGCCTGTGCCTCACGCCGCAATGGCAGCATGCGCAACCCGAAGTGCAGGCGCTGTTCGCGCGCCTCGGCGGCGAAATTTCGCGCGCCGGCGCGAACGTCGCGGATTTCACCCTGCCCCCGCCCTACGAGAAGATGCACGACTCGCAGGCGCTGATCTGGGATTACGAGGTGGCGCGCTGCCTCACCGGCGAGCACGCGGCGCACCGCGATCGGATCCGCGAGCCGCTGCTGGGCCAGATCGAGCGCGGCCTCGCGCTGCCGTGGCGCGACTACGAGGCCGCGATGGAAATCGCGCGCCGGGGCCGGCACGGATTCGCCGATGCCATGGCGGACTTCGACGTGCTGGTGGTGCCGAGCAGCCAGGGCGAAGCACCCAAGGGCGATGCCACCGGGCTGCCCTACTTCAACCGCGCGTGGAGCCTGCTGCACACGCCCGCCGTGCACGTCCCACATGGCCGGGGGCCGAACAACCTGCCCATCGGCTTCCAGGTGGTCGGGCGCATCGGCGACGACGCGCGCACCCTGGCCTGCGCGCACTGGCTGCAAACCGAAGTCGTCGCGCGCCAAGGCGCGTAAGACCGCGCTGCGCGGGCGCAGCGTAAGGATTGGCGCCGCGATCGGACCAACGATCGAAGCCTTCACCGCACAAAGGACCCCAATGAAAACCACGACCCTTCCCCTGGCCCACGCCGCGCGCGCGTTCCTGTGCGCGCTGGCCCTCACAAGCACCCTGCCCGCGCACAGCCAGGAGAAGCCGCCGCCCGCGGGGCTGGAGGCCGCGATCTTCGCGGGGGGCTGCTTCTGGTGCATGGAGCCGCCCTACGACGTCCTCCCCGGCGTTGTCTCCACCACCTCCGGCTATACCGCGGGCCGCACGAAGAACCCGACCTACCACGACGTGTCGGCGGGCATCACCGGGCACACCGAAGCGGTGCGCGTGGTGTACGACCCGAAGAAAGTCGGCTACGAAAAACTGCTCGAGGTGTTCTGGCGCAACATCGACCCGACGGTCAAGGACCGCCAGTTCTGCGACATCGGCAGCCAGTACCGCTCCGGCATCTACTACCTTGGGCCCGAGCAGAAGCGGCTGGCCGAGGAGTCGCGCGCGAAGCTGGAGAAAACCAAGCCGTTCAAGGCGGCTGTGGTGACCGAAATCGCCGCCGCCGCCGAGTTCTGGGCGGCCGAGGACTACCACCAGGACTACTACCAGAAGAATCCGGTGCGCTACAAGGTCTACCGCACCGGCTGCGGCCGCGACTCGCGCCTCACCGAGCTCTGGGGCAAGCCGGCAAAATGACCTTGCGCTACGCCGGCCTCGACGTCGCGCACCTGCTCGCGGCGCGGGCCCGCGAGCGCGGCAGCCACCCGTTCCTTATCTGGGCGCCGTTCGACGGCGTGCCGCAGGTGTGGGGTTACGCGCAGTTTACCGACGAAGCCGCGCGCATCGCCGCCGGCCTGGCCGCGCGCGGCGTCAGGGCGGGCGACCGCGTCATCGTCCACATGGAGAACTGCCCCGAGCTATTGCTCGCGTGGTTCGCCTGCGCGCACCTCGGTGCGATCAGCGTGAATACCAACGCCGCGAGCGCGGGGCCGGAGCTCGCCTGGTTCGCCCAGTCCACCGGCGCGGTGGGGGCGCTGACCCAGCCGCAATTTGAAGCCGGCATCGCGGCGCATTGTCCGGGCCTCGCCTGGGTCGAAACGACCGGGCCGCGCTTCGACGCACTGCGCGCCGGCACCAGTCCGCTCGCGACGCGCGCGCCCGACCCAGCCGCTCCGGCGACGATCATGTTCACTTCCGGCACCACCTCGCGCCCCAAGGGCGTGCTGTGGACACATGCAAACGCGCTGTGGGGCGCTCAGATGGGCGCAATGCAGCTCGGGCTGCGGCCCGAGGACGTGTACCAGGTGTTCCTGCCGCTGTGCCACGTAGTCGGCCTGTCGTGGTCGGTGTTGGCCTCGCTGTGGGCCGGCGCCACAGTGGTGCTACAACCCAAGTTTTCCGCCTCGCGCTTGTGGCCGGTGGCGCTCGTGCACGGCAGCACGGTGGCCTCGCACGTGCAGTTCACCACGGCTGTCATGGCGCAGCAGCCCGTGCCGCCCGGCCATCGCTTCCGGCTGTGGGGAACCTCGGCGTGGATTCCGCAGCACGAGGTGCAGTTTGGCGCGCGCATGATCGGGTGGTGGGGCATGACCGAAGTGATCACGCAGGGCATCGTCGGCAACTTGTACGCACCGCAGCGCCCGCGTTCGATCGGCCGCCCTTCGGTGGGGTTGCGTGTGCGTATCGCCGACGAGACGGGCGTGGCGGTGCGGGCCGGTGACACCGGCAACCTGCTCGTGAAGGGCGTGCGCGGCGAGTCGCTGTTCGCCGAATATTTCGGCAATCCCGCCGCCACGGCGGAGGCGTTCGACGCCGACGGCTATTTCCGCACCGGCGACCGCGTCACGCTGCACGAGGACGGCAGCATCCAGTTCGCCGACCGGGTGAAGGACATGATCAAGGTCGGTGGCGAAGGAGTGTCGGGGGCGGAGATCGAGCGCACCGTGCTCGGCGTGGCGGGAGTCAGGGAAACCGCCGTCGTCGCAAAGCCCGACACGGTGTACGGCGAGGTGGCGATTGCCTTCGTGGTGCTGGCCGAGGACGCGCCGGCCGACACGGCAGAACGCGTGCTCGCGCATTGCCGGGCTTCGCTCGCCCGGTTCAAGGTGCCGCGCGAGGTCATCGTCACCGACTCCATCCGCACCGGCACGCTGGGCAAGGTGTCCAAGGCCGAGCTGCGCCAGCGGCTCGCGGCCGTCACCGGTAATTCGTGACATTATTTTCCGTAGACCTAAGCGCTGCGCGGCTCTTAGGGAAATTTAAATAGAAGATATGTAATATCTACCGGGCAGGATCCCAGTTCCCGCGCGCGAGCCAGTGCTCGAGCATCCACAGCCGGTCCACGCCCCAGATCGGCTCGCCGTCGACGATGAACGTGGGGACGCCGAACACCCCCTTGGCGATCGCCGCCTCCACCGCAGCTTTGAGCTCTTCTTTCATGCGCGGCGATTCGATGGCCGCAAGCACCGCGGCGCGATCGGCCCCCAGCGCCGCGGCCTCGTCGGCCACCACACCGGCCGGCGTGATGTCGCGGCCCTCGGCCCACAGGCGCGCATACATGCGCCGCGCGAACCGCACCGCGAGGGCCGGGTCGGCGGCCTTGAGCCACAGGAAGGCGCGCGAAGCCGCCAGCGAATTCACGCCTTCGAGGCCGTGCTGGACCATCGGCACGCCGAGGAGCCTCGCCATGCGCGGCTTGTCGTGCGCAATGTAATCGCGCTTGAGCGGCGTCTGCATCAGCGGCGGGAGCCCCATGACTTTCATCACCGTGATGCCAAGCAGCACCGGGCGCCAGTCGACTGCCCGGCCATAGCGCGCCGCGAGCGCCTCGACCTGGGTGGAGGCGAGATAGCCGTAGGGCGAGATCAGGTCGAAATAGAACTCGACCGGCGCCGCGCTCCGCGGCGATTGCCCGGGCGGCGTTTTCCCTGGCTTCGCGTGCGCGCCGCCCACGGCCTGCCCCTACTCCAGCTTCAGGTTGGCTTCACGGATCAGCTTGCCGTACTTCTCCGTGTCGGCGGCCATTTGCGCGCGCAACTCGTCGGGTGTCGAGGGCGCGGCCTCGTGGCCGAGCTTCTCGTAGGCCTCCCGCGCTTCGGCGGTGGCGAGGTACTTGCGCATCTCGCCGTTCAGGCGCGCCACGATGTCGGCAGGCGTGCCGGCCGGCGCGAACACGCCGAACCAGACCGTGACCTCGTAGCCGGGAAAACCCAGCTCCACCATCGTGGGAAGGTTGGGCAGGAATTTCGAACGCTCGAGCGACGTGGCCGCCAGCGCGCGCAGGCGCCCTTCCTTGATGGTCGGGCCGACCACCACGAGGTCGGCCATCATGGTGGTGACGCGTCCGCCGAGCAGGTCGGGCAGCGCCTGGGCGTAGCCCTTGTACGGAATGTGCGTCATCTCGATCCCGAGCTGGCGCTTGAGGATCTCCCAGCCGAGATGGCCGGCGGTGCCATTGCCGTTGCTCGCGTAGGTGACGGTGCCCGGCTTGGAGCGCGCCAGCGCGATCAGCTCCGGCACCGAATTCACCGGCACCGCGGCCGGCACCACGACGAAGAACGGCAGGCGCGAAACCAGCCCCACCGGCACGAAATCGCGTTGCGCGTTGATCGGCGAGCGCGCGCCGAGCAGCGCCGGCGTGACCACCATCGTCGATGCCGCGCACAGGAAAAGGGTGTAGCCATCCGGCACCGACTTGGCCGCCGCCTCGGCGCCGATCATGGTGTTGCCCCCGGGACGCGCATCGATCACGAAGCCCTGCCCGAACACCTTGGACCAGTGGTTGGACACCAGGCGCGCCGCGTTCTCCGCGCCGGCACCGGGGGGGAAAGGGATGATGACGCGCACCGGCCGCGAGGGCCACGCGGTCTGCGCCGACGCGACGCCGATCGAGGCGGCCACGGCGAGCGCCGCGACGATGCCGCTGGCGGCTGCGCGCCATGACGCAGGCCGGTTGCGGGTGGCCATGCGCCGCGCATCGTCGGATTCCCGCCATGGCGCAGGTCGTGCCGCCGCTTGCCCTTCGTGCCGCTGGTTCATTTTTATCTCCTCCGCGTGAGGTGCCATTTTATCGGTAGTATTGGTGCGTCAAGCGCCCAGTCGCCGGCGCGTCCCAGGGGAAAGCCGCACCATGGCCGTCGCATGAGAGTCATTTCACCCGACCTGCAGGACCTGAAGAGCGTCGCTGCCGCCGTGCTCGATCCGGCCGGCGTGCTGCTCGAGGCGAACGCCGGCTTCATGCAGCTCCTCGGCACCAGCCCGGCCAGGCGCATCGGCGCCAACGTTTCGCTGCTGCTCGTCAAGCCGTCCTTTGCCGAACTCGCGGCGGCGAAAGCCACCGAGGGCGGCGAGATCCATTGCGGCGCGTTTACCGTGATCGGCTCCGACGGCCAGTCGCTCGACCTGCCGGGGCGCGCGTGGCGCTCGGCTTTCGGCATCTGCATCGTGGCCGAGCACGACATCGAAGCCATGCAGCTCGCGCGCGCCGACGAGAAGCACAATCGAGCCGCCGCCGGCGAGCGCGAAGTCCGCTACGTCGAGGCGACCCTCACCGACAAGGTCTCGGGCACCGGCACGCGCGAGCGCTTCGACGAAGCCCTCGCCATCGAGGTCAGCCGCGTGCGCCGCTCGGGACTTCCGCTGAGCGGTCTCATGGCCAGCATCGAGGGCTTCGAGGGCATCGTCGCGCGGCAGGGCAGCGAGGTGGGCGACAAGGTGCTCGCTCGCTTCGGTTACCTGCTGCGCCTGCTGACCCGTCCCACCGACGTGCCGGCGCGCTTCGACACCGGGCGCTTCGCGGTGCTGCTGCCGCACACCAACCTCGACCGCGCCAGCGTGGTGGCGCTGCGCATCGACCAGGCGCTCAACTCGCAGAAGATCGAGTCGCTCGAGGGCAGCATCAGCGCCGATTTCGGCATTGCGCAGTTCGCCCAGGGCGAAGACGCCGCCGCATTCGTGCGCCGCTTGCAGGGCGCAGTGGCCAAGGCGCAGCAGTCCCCCGGCGACACGGTGGGGTCGGCAGCCTCCTGAGCCACTTCAATGCGCGCCACCTCGGGGCGCGTCACGGCATTTTCCCCGCGCCCGCTCCGCCGGCGCGTGCCGGGGCAGCGCCTACTTCACGATGATGTTGTTGCGGATGGTGCGCACGCCGCGCACTTGGCGCGCCACGCGCTCGGCCTGGCGCAGCTCCTCGGAATTGCGCGCCACGCCACCGAGGTGCACCACCCCGCGATCGCTCTCGACGCTGATATTGAGCGCGTTCACGATGGTGTCGCCGACAAAGGCCGCCTTGACGCGCGCGGTGAGCGCCGCGTCGTCGATGAACTCGCCCGGCGATTCCTGCGGCGTCGCACAGCCCGCAAGCGCGAACAGCATGGCAATCGAAGCGGCGAAAGACGCGAATCGCGCGCGCCGTACCGGCCCTGTGACGTTGTTCATGTAATTCTCCATGGTTATGCGCAGTGGACAGCAGCAACAATCCCCGTGCCAATGCGCCTCATGACAAGTTTTGTACAGGCGTCGGCGGGTACGCCGCAGTATGATCGGCCTTGGTGACCAACCGGACACGCGCGCCAGTGATTGAGACGTCCTCCCCATCGAACCCTGCTCCCAGCCGCATCCTCATCCTCATCGTCGAGGACAACCGCGACGCCGCGCTCAGCCTGCAGATGCTCCTCGAGGCGATGGGCCACACCGTGGGCGTGGTGCATGACGGTGAGAGCGCGGTTGCGGCCGCGGCGGCGGAGCCGCCCGACGTGATCCTCATGGACATCGGCCTGCCGCGCATGAGCGGGTACGACGCCGCACGCGCGATCCGCCGCGAGTGCGCCGCCAAGCCTCCGCTCATCGTCGCGCTCACCGGCTGGGGCCAGCCCGAGGATCGCAGGC
>JBBQCV010000117.1:0-11182 GCA_038319115.1 Burkholderiales bacterium
CCGCGCGCCGGAAGAGTTCCGCTCGGCGGAGCTCATCGAGGCGCGAGAGGTAGCTCACGGGCCGGCCTCGCGCTCAGGCAAGACCCATGACGCCGCGCGCGGCGCCCCAGAGCGCGATGCGCTCGGGCTGGCCGCGCCGGCCGCCCTTGATGCGGATCGTGATACGCAGGAAATCGCCCGCGTCGGCAAGCTCGTTGAGGCCGTGGTGCCGCCAGTAGCGCGCGGCCGAGCGCGCAGCGCCCTCGGGCGTGCGCAGCCATGCACCAATGTCGCCGTACGCCACGCCGAAATGGTCGGCGCAGGCCGCGTGGTTGTCGCGGAAGGTGAGCTGGATCAGTCCGGCGCCGCGATACCTCCAGCCGTCACCGCTGGCCGCATCGCCGTTGCCGCCGCGCCCCGCGTAGGCGACGTTGGCGATCATGGGCTGGTCGGCCGGGTGTTCGGCGGTGCGCCCGTAGGCCTCGGCCTGCTGCGGCGTGAAGCGCATGCGCGACGCGGTGTTGAACGTGTTCAGGATCGCCTGCGGGCGATAGTTGAAACTCTCCTCGACCGCGGTGAGCTGGCAGCTCTCGTGCCCGACCTGGGCGATGAAGGCGGCCTGTCGCGCCGGGGTGTCGATGGCGAACTCGCCCATCGCGGCGCACAACGGGCCGACGAATGCGTCGGCCTTCGCCGCCGCATGGGGGAGGATCCTGAGGAGTTCTTCGCGGGTCATGGGCTCGGGGGAAGCCCAAGCTATGCCCTGCACCCGCCTAAATCAATCAGCCAAATGGCCCTGTGCAGTGCGGTACGGCGACCCCGGCCACGGGGGGAATATATCGGTGCCGATACATCCGCTGACAGGAGAGCCAAGCGCTGCGCGGGTCCGGGAAAACGAAAGTTCGGAATTCAGGACCCGTGGATCATCAGGCGTTCTGCAGGATATGGATCACGCGGGTGGCAATGAACTCCTTGGTCTTCGCCCCGTAGGCCGCCATGTGCGGTGCGGCGGCGTGCGCCTTGAGCGCATCCATGCTGGCCCATTTCTCGATCACCAGGAAGGTATCCGGGCCCCACTTGGTCTGGAACGGCAGTGCGTTCTCCGCGTCGAGCGCGGCGCCGTACTCGATGCAGCCGGCCTCGGCCTTGACCGCCGGCACGTTGGCGCGAAAGTGGGTGAGGACCGTGTCCCGCTGGCCCGGCTTGGCGGTGATGACGGCAATGACGTGAACCATTTTTGTCTCCCTGGAAAGTGATGCTTACGTGCAAGCGGAGGGGAAATGCTACATGGGATGGTCCGGCTTCTTCTGCGGGATGAACGGGTACCTGGCGCGCCCCTTGGTCGCGGTTGCGCCGGCGGAGACCCCGCCACCGCGCACGTATTGCTTTGCGGCGTCCTTCCTCGGCTCGTAGTCCCACGCCGGGGCACCCGAGGCATCGCGCGCCGACTGCACGAACAGGCGCCGGCGCGCGCTTGCCTGCATCTCGCGCTTGAGTTCGACCGGCGACCAGTTGCTGTTCACCAGCGTCTGCAGCTCTTGCTGCACTCGGGTGACATCGGGCTTGCCGGCGAGGTTCTTCGTTTCGTCCGGGTCGCTGCGCAGGTCGAACAGCATCGGTGGGTCGCCTTCGCACGACACCAGCTTCCAGTCGCCCCTGCGCACCATGAACGAGGGACTGAAGGTGCCGTCGGCGTTCATTTCCGCGTACACCGGCCGCTCGCTGGCAAGGGCCGCGGCATCGGTGATCGCGGGCAAAAGACTCTCACCTTCCAGCGGCGCCACAGGGTCGAACCTCCCCGCGCCGGCGTCGGCGATGGCGACCACCGTGGGCAGGAAATCCATGAGCGAGGCCGGGGCGGCCACGCGCGACGCCTTCTGGCCCGGCATCGCGATGATCATCGGGACGCGGCAGGCATCTTCGTAGTGCATCCACTTGTACCAGAGGCCGCGCTCGCCCAGCATGTCGCCGTGGTCGGAGGTGAAGATGACCACCGTGTTTTGCGCGAGGTCCATGTCGCGCAGGGCGCCCAGCAGGCGGCCGACCTGGTCGTCGATGTACGAGGTCATGGCGTAATAGGCATGGCGCGAACGGCGCACGTCTTCCTCGCTCACGTCGTATTCGCCGAACTTGTACGCCTTCCAGAGGCGCTGGCTGTGGGCATCGAGCCCGGCGTAAGGAATCGGCCCGACGCGCGGCAGGTCGATGTCCTCGTGGCGGTAACGATCCCAGTATTCCTGCGTGGTCACGTAGGGGTTGTGCGGATGCGTCATCGAGACGGTGTGGAAGAACGGCTTGGCGTCGGCCTTGCGGCCGTGGTCGTAGAGCCACTGCACCGACCTGGCCGCCACTTCGTCGTCGAAATCGAGCTGCAGGCTGCGCTTGCAGGTGCCCGCCTCGACCACGCTGCGCAGGTTCACCCCGGTGGCCGCCACCGGGATGGATTTCCTCCAGTCGGGGGTCCAGCCAAAGTCGGAGGGGTAGATATCGGTGGTCAGGCGCTCCTGGTAGCCATGAAGCTGGTCGGCGCCGACGAAGTGCATCTTGCCCGACAGCACCGTGTGGTAGCCCAGTGCCGCCACGTAGTGCGCCACGGTCGGGGCCTGGGAGGGAAAGTCGCAGGCGTTGTCGAACACACCCAGGCGGCTTGCCTGCCGCCCGGTGAGCATCGAGGCGCGCGAGGGCGCGCACAGCGGGAAATTGGAATAGAAATTCTCGAACACCGTGCCGCGGGCGGCCAGGCCGTCGATATGCGGCGTTTTGCAGACGCGGTTGCCGTAGGCGGCGAGGGCCGGCGACTTGAGCTGGTCGGCCATGATGTGCAGGACGTTCAGGGGGCTTTTCATGCGCGCAAAGCTAACCCAAGACGCCCCGGTCGAACAGGCTGGTTCGCTGCGCCCCCCGCCCCGGACGCGGCTAAATCCCTGTCGGGGTTAAGGAAATGGCCACCGCCGGGGGGGAGCATCGCCTACATCATCTGGCGCCTTTTGCCGACAGTTACCGGCCCTTGATTTCAATACAGTAGGGACCGTTGCTTACCCGAATCAACCGAATCAAGGAGCTAAACATGCTTTCATGGGCCGTTACATTTTTCGTGATTGCGCTGATCGCCGCCGTACTGGGCTTCAGCGGGGTGGCCGGTACTGCGGCCAATATCGCCTGGATCCTGGCTGTCATCGGGATCATCCTGGCGGTGGTTTTCTTCATCTCAGGCCGCAAGACCCTGCCATAGCAATGTCACGGCGCCCGGCGTTCGCGCCGGGCGCCGATTCGTTCCCGGAGGACAGCATGCCAAGGATCACCGACAAGTCGTTCGTTTACACCCCTTCTTTCGATACCGACCTGAAGAAGAAATTTCGCATGATCATCGAGCGCGACCGCCGTTTGGAGCGCGAAAAGAAACACGCCGACAAGGCCACCGGCAACCAGGCCGCGCCCTCGACGGTCGTTCCGATGAACGCCCACGGCGGCACGCGCGCCCAGGCGGACCGGTTCTAGGCACGCGCCTCACTTCCACCCGCCACCGGCTGCCCAGGGAGGGGTGAGTGACGAAGTGCGGCTATTACCGGCTTCACACGCCGGTTGCGCGTCCCCCAGCCGAGGGGCCGGTAGTCAAGTCGCCTTGGTGCGCACACCCGAAGTCGCAGGTACTGGTTTTCGCTGCGGCGGCAAGCGTCGGAGGGGCGAAGTTACTGCAATGCGGCGGCGACACCAGGACCTGCACGCTGCCGCGGCCGGCGCCTCCGGTTGAGGTTGAGGCTGGAGCGCCGGATCCCGTGCCGGGAAAGACGAACCGCCAGTAACGGTCCGGGCGGTCGTGCCTCGATGGCGACTGGCGCCACGCCATCACCCGCCGCTCATGCGGGCGCCCGGCCGGCGCGGCGCACCGGCGCGTCGAGCTCGGGATAGGCGCGAAAGATCCCGTCGGTGTTAAAGGCAACCCGGCGCGGCGAAACGAGGTATTTCGCCACGCGCGGCAAGGCTGCGACCCGGTCGTGCAGGGCGCGCAATTGCGGCAGCGCGCCCTCGTGCGAGCGCGTCGCGCGCGGGAACGCATAGCGCAGCCCGGCCATGACCTGGAACAGCGACAGGTCGGCGTAGCTCACCGAACGCCCGGACACGAGGCCGCGGTTGCGCGCGAGGATGCGCTCGAAATAGCCGAGGTATTTCGGGAGGCGGTCGGTGCGGAACTCACGCGCGCGGCGCTTCGCCTCGGGTTTCTGCTCGGCGTAGTACATCCCGACGCCGACCGGGTGGTGGGTGTCGTGAGCTTCGCCCACGAGGTCGGCGATGGTGAGCTGCACCTGGTGTACCCAGAGCGCGGCCTGCTCTGCCTTCGGCGCGAGGCCCAGGCGCGGACCGAGATAGAAAAGGATATTCGCGGTCTGCGCGATGGTGACCGCGCCATGCACGAGGAACGGCGGCGCGAACGGGACAGGCGTCGACCTGGACGGCGCCTGCGCCGTGGCACGGCCGCGAGAGCCCCGCGGGCTTTTCATGAGCCGCATCATGGCCGCCATGCCGCGCGGGCCGCGCGCGACATCGGCGTAGTCGGCCCCGCCGTGTTCGAGGGCGAGGCGCACGAACTCGCCGCGCCCCTGGATGGTCGGCCAGTAATACAGATCGAAGCGTTGCGAGCGTTGCGATTGCGTGGGTCTGGGCATCGGCCTCTCCGGGCTGGGGTAGGGACAGGCAGCCATCCTCTGCGCACGCGGGGCCGAAGGCAAGGCGTCCCTGCCCCGCGGGAACGCTATCGCGGGGGCCTCGCGCGGGGCCCACATCACATGCTACAAAATGTAAAACATCCCGCGCGCGAAACGCCGCCGTCTACACTGGGTGCAAGGAGACAACGATGATCCGCACCCCCGCAATTCCCTGCGCGTTCAAGTCGGCCACGGTCGCGCTGCTGGCAGCCACGCTCAGCCTGCCGGTGCTCGCCGCACCGCGCCACTCCGGTGGCGGGCACGGAGGCGGCAGCGCCGCACCGCGCCACTCCGGCGGCGGATACGCGGGTGGCAATGCGGGCGGACACTACGCCGCGCCGCGCCACGGCGGCGCGTATGCCGGCGGTTACGCCGGACATTCCTACGGCGGAGGCGGCTACGGTTACCACGGGCCGCGCGCCGGGGTGTACCTGGGCCTGCCGGTGCTGGCCGCGGCGACCTATTACGCGCCGCGCTACTACTATCCGCCCGCCTACGTGGCGCCCTACTACGCACAGCCTGCGGTGTACTACTACTGCGCCGCCTACAACGACTACTACCCGCGCGTGCAGTTCTGCCCGAGCGGATGGCAGCAGGTCATGGACCAGCGGGCGCCGTATGCGCCCCCTTACGGTTACTGAGGCACCTCAGCCGAGCGCGGCGCGAATCTCGGCGAGCGCGCGCTTCTGCCGGCCGCCGGCGTCGAAATTTTCCGGGGCAAGCCACGCCTCGAAGGCCGAACGCACGCGGGGCCATTCGCGATCGGTGATCGCGAACCACGCCGTGTCCCGGTTGCGGCCCTTGTACACGATGGCCTGGCGGAAAATCCCCTCGTACTCGAAGCCGTAGCGCTTCGCCGCCGCGCGCGACGGCGCGTTGAGGCTGTCGCACTTCCACTCGTAGCGCCGGTAACCGAGCTCGTCGAACGAGCGCTTCATCATGAGGTACATCGCTTCGGTGCCGGCGCGGGTCTGCTTGAGCGCGGGTGAGTAGGTGATCGTGCCGACCTCGATCACGCCGTGGACGGGCTCGATGCGCATCAGCGCGGCCGTGCCGACCGCCTCGCCCTTGCCGCCGCCGGCGGCCAGATCGACGATGGTGTAGTGCAGCGGGTCGGCGCTCGCGGCCGCCTTGTCGAGGTAGGCGCGAAAGGCGGCCGCGTCGGCCGGCCGATCGGCGAACAGGTAGGTCCAGTCGCGCCCGTCGGGCGCCGCCATGTAGGCGGCAAACAGCTCGGCGGCATGGCGCGCCGGGTCGACCCCCTCGAGTCGGCAATAGCGGCCCTGCATGGGCTCGCGCGTGGGGCGCTCGCGCGCCGTCCACCCTCCAATCGCCGAGCCGATGGGCTGGCCGAATTCGTTGTTCCCTGCCGTGCTCTTGTCCGTCATGGTTGCCTCGGTTGGTTATGCGGCGAACGGTACCCGCTCCGCGGATGCAGTAAAGTAATGCAGCTTACGAGGGTTTCGCGGGCGGCTGGGTCGCTTGGGACCCACCGGCATTTTAGTGAGGTTCCGCGCATGGAAACCACGATCGAACGCAGGCCGGCCGCCCAGCGGCCACCCAAATTCCCGAGCTTCCTCGGAATGCAGGACGAGGAACTGCATTCGCTTTCGGCCCACGCCAAGCTGCAGTCCTTCCCGCGCCACAAGATCGTCATCCACGAGGGCGACCGCAGCGACTCGGTCTACGTGATCCATTCCGGGCGGGTCAAGGTGTTCCTGTATGGCCGCAACGGCAAGGAAATGGACCTCAACGTGCTCGGCCCCGGGGAGTACTTCGGCGAGATGGTGCTCGACTCGGGGCCGCGCTCGGCTTCGGTCATGACCCTCGAGCCCGCCGAATTCTTCATCATTCCCCAGGCGGTGTTCCGCGAATTCGTCATCAAGCACCCCGAATTCGCGATGCGCCTCATCAAGACCCTGATCTTTCGCACCCGCGGCCTGCTCAATAACGTGCGCAGCCTCGCCTCTCTCGACGTCTACGGGCGGGTGGCGCGCCTGCTGATCGACCTGGCAATCGATGAGGATGGCAGGCAGGTGATCGTCGGCAAGCTGACAAAGCAGGACATCGCCAACCGGGTCGGGGCGTCGCGCGAGATGATCAGCCGCGTGTTCAAGGACCTGTGCGCCGGCGGCTACATCGAGACCGAAAAAGGCCGCATCACCATCGCCAAGACCCTGCCCAGCCACTGGTAACACGGTCAGGTTGGAGGGGGGGGGTTGGGGAGCCAAAAAGGTGCGAACCTGGGCAATCGGATCGTCTGGAATATGGTGATCTGTCCGATTCTCGCGGCGCAAGACCGCGCGCGCTCTGATCTATAGACAGAAATAAGGACTCCCCGTAGCGTATGTATCCGTAGGCCCCTGTTACAAGTTGGCGGTTTAGCCGGAACGGGTGATAGCGGCTAAGGATGTATGCGGAATCACTAGTGTCCGGACGTTGAGCGCCGGAATTGTTCTAACAGATTGAACTGAAATAGATAACTCATGGTTTTTCTTGGTCTCGATTTGAAACCCGCCACTGCCTCGATTTGCCATCCTGCGATGAACTCAATCGCAGGGGATATCGATGAACTTGGGCAAGCTGGTGTTCGCGCAGATCACGCAGCATTTTCCGTTGACGACGTTTCGTCGTTGTGTGGCACGCAGGGCCGCAGCACCTAAAGTTAGGCACCGACTTTCCGCAACGATTTGGGCGGCAGATGATTCAGCGCCTTCAAAATTTCCGGAACCAGAGGTTCGATATCCCTCATCCGATTGCTCTTTGCCGAGACTATGAGAATGGCGATTGGCAGAGTGGCAAGATTCTGCTGAAACTCGATGTTTTGATCCGTGGTGAGAAACACGTCGAAGTTGGCGGCCGCAAGCATCAATAACTTCCCGTTCTTTACTCCCGCCCATCCACTCCTTGGAACGATCGTAGTTTCGTGTCCGACCAGACGTGACCTGAGACGGGCGGGGACGGGTTCATCAAGCAGGATGCGCATCTGGCACGAGCGCGGCGCGCGCTTCTTCCAGTACGGCTACTGCCTGGCCACGGCTGACGGAAGGAAAGTCATCAAGGAAGACTTCGAGGGCATCACCCGCTTCGAGGTGATCGAACAGCGTTTTGATCGGAACCCTAGTACCAGCGAAGACAGGCGTCCCACTATGAACTTCTGGGTCGATAGTGATGAGTTGCTTATTCATGGTCGGGCTCCAGATCGAGCGTGCAGCAGAAGTGTAGCGCGCACGAGGCTTATGTTGGTGCCCAACGTCTTGGTCTGCGGCGGGCCTGAGCAAACGTCCGCACTCGCGTGGTGCGGCTGGCCCGTCCGCAGCACCTATAGTTAAACGGCAACTGCGACACGCTCGCGGAGAAACTCCGGCGCGAAGTCCGCGCCATTGGACCAAGTGAGCGTGTGGTAGGACAAGGTGAAAGTCTTGAATAACTCAACATCGTGAAGTGGGCCAAAAACCGGACCCATCAGCTCAGCCGAAAGATCAACCTCCCCGTTCGTACCGTCACTGAACCGAACCCAGATCACGTAGTCCCGCACATATCGGGCCTCGAGCACATGAAGGAACATTGCGTTACTCCAATGGGTCAATTGTATTCAGTGGTTGCTTGCTCTGGGCGAGTGACCAGTCCTCGGCAAGCTCCGTCTTGTGTAAAGAATACCACTCCATGATCAGATTCAACGCGCGGGTCGGAAACTTCCCGGTCACTGCGCCAGACTGGATATCCACGGTGATCTCGAACTCGGCATATTCGGCGTGAAAGTGCGGCGGCGCGTGATCTCGGTAGTACATGTAGATCACGATTCCAAGAAAGCGGCTGAGTTCTGGCACGGTCTATCTTTGCCGTTCAACGTTTCCGTTCAAAGGCGCGCGGCGCGCTATGCTGGCAAAAATGATGGCCGCTCCAGCGCGTCCTTTGCAACAGATTGTTATGCCCCATGATTGCGTTCCGCTACTTGCCGGCTACTGCCAGAAGTGCTTTGGGATTGGTATGCGCAATTGCCAGGAGGGTCCGTGCGGCGCCGCTAGGTTGCTTGCGTCCTTGCTCCCAGCCTTGCAGTGTGCGCACCGACACACCAAGCAAGGTGGCGAACTGCGATTGGGACAACCCCGTACGTTCACGAGCCTCGGTGGCGGGTGACAAGACGACCTGAGTTTTTCCAGCTTTCATTTGCTGGACAGATTCAAGCAACTCGGCAGCGAGGTCGCGCTTGGCTTCATAGGCGAGAAGCTTTGCGCCCGATAGCGGCTTAGTTTTCAATGACACGACGAATTTCCTTTAGCTTAGGGCCAGTGATGTTGTCTGTTTTGGATTTTGCGTATATGAGCAAAAGTACAACTTCCTCTTCAATAGTGCGCGTGAAGTAAATGACGCGAACACCACCGGACTTGCCTTTACCAGCCCGCCGCCAACGGACCTTTCGAATTCCGCCAGACTTGGGCACCACGTCCCCGGCATTGGGAGACTCGGCGATGTATGCAGCAAACTCGCCTCGTTCCTCCTCGCTCCAATAATGCGGCCATTGTTTTTCGAAGAGAAAAGTTTCAATAACCGTGAACATTGGCGAACTATACGCCCAGGGCGTATAACTGTCCACTGCTGAGTGTCATGGGGCATAACGCCAGAATTAAGCCGAGCCGCGAAGCGGCTTCGGCTTGAATGAATTGTTAGACCGCACTCATAGCAAGGGCGCGACGCACGAAGCGCGCAGCGCTGAGAAACAGACGTCGGTCAACAACCGGCGGTTATGTGCCATTTAGAGTTGATACCTCGTGATATCGAGCGATCCGTGGAAGACGCCGAGAACATCAATGTCGCCGTCGTCCCTGACGAGGTAAGCAATTCGGTACTGCTCATACAACAGGACTCGAACATTTCGAGCGGAGGCCGAATAGCGTGGACCAATTTCTGGAAAACTGGCGAGGACTTGGGCCCGCTCGTAGATGCCCTGAACGGTTCGGGAAGCGGCAGCAGGACTATCGGCGGCGATGAATTCGAAAATGTCTTCGAGCCAGCGTTCGGCCTCTTGGGTCCAAGCTATTTTTGCCATGTGCGAATACGGTGCCCCATCTCCTCGTTTGAGATGGTGCGCTTCGCGTCCGAATCCGACAGCCCACGCTCGACCATCACGTGAAAGGCAAGCTCGCGCACGATTTCTTCGCGCGAACTGTCGTCAGGCTGTCCCTGGATTAAGCGGGTGAGTTCTTCCTTGACTGTGGACATGGTTTAAGCCTCCGAACTGCCCCTATCTTGCCATAGCCTGGCACCGGCGACGCATGGCACATAACGTAGAGGTGACCGGCGCTGCGCGGTTTCATCGCGCAGCGTCCAGTGACCGAAGGGAACGGGGTCGACCGCCGGGTTGGGCGTCTTGTTATCCAAACCGCAGAGACACCAGCATTGTTCCATCGGGCCTTACATCCCAGTACTTTTCTTGTTTCGGAGATATCTTTCCGTTCTCACAGGTGTGCTCAAAAATCTCTTTCTCGATGATGCCAATGTCTTCGATGTTTCGCTTGGCGATCTCTTGAACTGGCACCTTCGATATTGAAGGGTTGAGATGATGGAAGTCGTTTCTGAAACTCTTCAGGACGCGGCGCATTGCATCAGCACACGCCACAGAAACTATGTTTTGTGAAGCGAAGGTATCGACAAGAACGTATAGGTCTTGATTCGGCGGAATGACGTTTCGCTCAGCGATGAACCGCGCCAGCCCTTCATTGAGGGCTTGAGTCGCCATTGCCGTTCCCATGAAGTAGCCATCGCGGTACAGATAGACGCACTCGGTAGAAGCCCACGTAAAGTGGTGGTGCGGAATGATGATTTGTGGCCGAACCTCTAGCGCTCGCTGAACCCTTTCCTCAAAGGTGGATTCGAAGCGAGATTTCAGGTGGCCTCGTATCGTGGCTTCGTCAGAGTTCATGGTTCTTGAGACGCCCAACGTCGTGCTCTGCGGCGGGCCCGCCGCATTGACAGTTGCGTTGGCGCTGCGCTCGCGGCCCGTCCGCAGCAGCAAATAGTTAGGTTACGCATGCGATGCTTTGCCTACGGGAAGAGTAAGCGGCAAGAGCAGCAATTCGAATACGAGATATGAAAGTCCAAGCACGCCAGCGGAAAAAGCCACACCAAACTCCCACTGTGCGCACCCACCGCCTGACCTACACGTGAGGCCAGAATACAGTTCGAAGACGGCACCACCGAGTGCGGCTACAACGACGACCGCAGAAACGCCCCCTATGCCAACAATCACCTTGGCCCAGGGCGCGAGGCGCACGAAGCGAAGCTTGAGGTCGCCGTTGACCAATTGAATGGCCCTGATTGCTATTCCGATGGGGGCTACGCAACCCACCGCGGGCCCGATATACATTAGGAGATACCACAGTATGGCGTCCACGGTTGCGTAACCTAACGTCCCGGTTAAGCGGCGCGCTTTTGCGTCCGCTTTGAACCGGCGGTTAGAGGTCGGGAGTGATGGTCCGCATACGCGTCGAGCAACCGTC
>JBBQCV010000118.1:0-11162 GCA_038319115.1 Burkholderiales bacterium
CGGTTTCCTGCCGCGCATGAATATCATCCACACCTCCAACGAGATCGGCCAGATCTACCTGCCCGGCGTCAACTGGGTGCTCCTCGCGGCGGTGCTGGCCGCCGTGGTCGGCTTCGGCTCCTCGTCGGCACTCAATTCGGCCTACGGCTTCTCGGTCGCCGGGACGATGATGATCGACACCTTCCTCACGTTCTTCGTCATTCGCTTCGCCTGGAAGTACAACCTGCTGCTCTGCGTCCTCGCCACGGGATTCTTCATCCTGGTGGACATTGCTTTCTTTTCGGCCAGCACCCTGAAGATCGCCGACGGCGGCTGGTTCCCGCTCACCATAGCGTGCATCGTTTTTACCGTGATGCTCACCTGGCGCCGCGGGCGGCAAATCCTGATGCGCCGCATGCAGAGTTCGGCGATTCCGCTGGAGGTCTTCCGCAAGTCCCTGCTGGAGTACCCGCCCAGCCGTGTGCCGGGAACCGCGATTTTCATGGCTCCCGAATCCGGCGCGGTGCCTCATGCGCTGCTGCACAACCTGTCGCACAACAAGGTCCTTCACGAACGGGTGATCTTTGTCACCGTGATCATCTCGGACATTCCCTATGTGCCGGCCGACGAGCGGGTCAAGGTCGAGCCGATGGGCGAAGAGTGGTACACGATTCGCATGAATTTCGGATTCAAGGATCGTCCGGACGTTTCGGAAGGTCTCAGGCTATGTCACCGTTTCGGGCTCGAGTTCAACCTGCTTGAAACTTCGTTCTTCCTAAACCGCGAAACGCTGGTCCCGGTGTCCGGAAGCGATGACGGGATGGCGCTCTGGCGCGAAAGGATGTTCGCGGCAATGGCCCGCAACGCATCGAGCATCACCGATTACTTCAACATCCCCACCAACCGGGTGATCGAGCTCGGCACCCGGATCGAAATCTGATTCGCGTCAGGCCCCCGATGAACCCGATCGTCGACCTGCGCAGTGACACCGTGACTCGTCCCTCGGAGGCGATGCGCGCAGCCATGGCGGCGGCCGAAGTGGGCGATGACGTGTTCGGCGACGACCCCAGCGTGAACGAACTCCAGGCGCGCTCGGCGCGCCTCCTCGGGTTCGAAGCCGCGCTTTTTTTTCCATCCGGCACCCAATCCAACCTGGCGGCGCTGATGAGCCATTGCCAGCGCGGTGACGAATATCTCGTCGGCCAGGAAGCGCATACCTATCGCTACGAGGCCGGTGGCGGCGCGGTGCTCGCCTCGGTGCAGCCGCAGCCGCTGGCCAATCGCCCGGACGGGACCATGGACCTGGAGGAGGTCGAAGCGTCCATCAAGCCCGATGACCCGCATTTCGCGCGCACGCGCCTGCTCGCGTTGGAGAACACGCTTGGTGGCAAGGTCATCCCGCAAACGTGGGTCGCCCAAGCCCTGGCGATGGCCGGCCGGAGGGGGCTCGCCACGCACCTGGACGGCGCGAGGATATTCAATGCCGCCGCCAAGCTCGGCGTGCCGGCGGAGTCACTATGCCGCGGATTCGATTCCGTGTCCGCGTGCCTGTCCAAGGGATTGGGCGCACCCGCAGGCAGCGTGCTGGCCGGCTCAGCCGGGTTCATCGCGCGGGCGCGGCGCGCGCGCAAGATCCTTGGTGGTGGCATGCGCCAGGCGGGCGTGATCGCGGCGGCGGGCCTGTACGCGCTGGAAAGCAATGTCGCGAGGCTGGCGGACGATCATGCCAATGCCGCCCGATTGGGGGAAATGCTCGCCGCGATTCCGGCACTCGCCGTGGAGCCGGTGCAGACCAACATGGTGTTCGTGCGAATCGCGCCCGGGCGAAGCACGGCACTGGCTGCCCACCTGGAATCGGCTGGGATCAAGGCCATTGTCGGCTCCCGCACCCGGCTGTGTACCCACCTCGACGTCGACGCCGCCGGAATCGATCGCGCAGCGGCGGCTTTCCGCAGCTTCTTCAGTACCGCAGCAGCGTAAAGATCGCGTCCAGCCGCGCAAGGCAGCTGCGCAGCATGTCGGCCTCGTGCTCGGTGCTCTTCTTTGGCGCATCGAACACACCCTCGACCGCGCTTACAAGGAACGCCTCGTCGTCCGGATCCTGCGCGAACCAGCGAACTTCGGGCGGGTAGCCCCGGATCGCCATCAGGTCGCCGAAAAGCTTGTCGACGAAATCCTTGCGCGTCATGCCCGCATCGCGCGCCAGCGCGGCATTGCGGATGAATTCGCCCACCTCGCGGCACTCCTGCACGGTCGGCTTGTGCGCGAGGACACTTCCCATGCACAGGAACAGGGCTGTGCCCAGCGTGGCGCACGCGATGGCATGTGAAAGATTGCCCATGCGTGCAGTCTAGCCGCTGTCGGCCTGCGCGACGGCAGTGCGCAGCCCGCCCGCAAACTGCGCCCACGCCACTCCGGCCATCGTCACCAGCGCGCCCGAGATCTTTAGCCAGGTAAATGTTTCCCCCAGCGTGATCCACGAGACCAGCCCGGCGATCGGCGGCATCATGTACATGAGGGGCGCGCTTTTGGCCACGCCGCGCACCTGGTTGATCCAGGCCCATCCGAGCCAGCCGAGGAAGGAGGAGATCGTCACGGCATAGAACATCCACGCCCAGATGCTCGCGGGAAGCGTTGCCCACGGCTCGGCGACAAAGGCGGGGAGGGTAACCAGCAGTACGGGCGGTGCGCCGACCACCAACGTGTAGCCGAGCAGCACCGGCGCGCCGTAGCGCGAGGTGAGCGGCCGCGCCACCACCGTGTAAAGCGAAAACAGGCCCGCCGCGAAGAGGAGCACGAGGTCGCCGAGGCCCGCGCGCAGCACGCCGCTCGAGAATTTGTCCGACATGAAGAGGAGGATGCCGAGGAATGCGGTGACGGTGCCGACCACCTGCGCGCTGCGCATCTTGTCGGCGCCGAGCGCGGCAAGGATGAGCAGGGTCCACAGCGGCCCGCTGGTGAGCACCAGCGAGCTCGAAAACGGCGTCGACAGGTGCAGCCCCCATGTCACCAGCCCCACGTGGGCCGTGTGGCCGATCAGGCCGGCCGCAATAAAGCGCGGCAGGTCGCGCCGGTGCGGGATCGACTCGCGGAACCGGCCACGGTACAGCCATGCGAGCAGGGCGAGGCCAAGCAGCAGCATCCAGAGAAAGCGCACGAACAGCATCGCAGCTACCGAAACCTGGTCGAGGATGGTCTTGGTGACCGAGAAATTCACGCCCCAGATGACCATGAGGGCGATCGCGATCGGGAAAGACCAGCGGGCCAGGCCTCTCTCGACGGGAATGCTCATGGGGCAAGGATACAATACGGCCGTTTTTCAAACCGACCCCTGCCGTGAACGCGCCGCGTCATTCCTTCGACCATCGGACCGGCAAGCGCTTGGTGCGTGAGGCCGGCCGGGGCCTCGCGCCATGCTCGGCATTCGGCCCGGAAGGCGAGGGCTACGTGTGCTGGTGCTTCGCGGCGTCGCAGGCGCGCCTTGCCGACGGCGTGGCGCGCCTGGGCCGTTTCCTGCGCGCCGGTTAACTTTTTGCGGCGATGGCGGAAAGAGAGCCGATTTCGCCGCTGATCTGGCCGCCTTCCTCGATCCGGATGCTGCCATAGCGGATCTTGCCGGCGACCTTCCCGGAGGCATGGATGATGAGCTGCTTGCGCGCCGTCAGCTCGCCATCGAAGCGGCCGTGGATCTCGGCAATGTCGATCGACGCGGTGCCATTGAATACGCCGTTCTCGGCGATGTGGATCACGCGGCTGTCGAGCGCGGACTCCACCCGGCCTTCGACGACGAGGGTATCGCAGTCGGTGATCTCCACACCTTTGAGCTTGACCTCGGGTCCGACGATGAGCTTGCTGCCTTCCCCCGGCTTGGCACCGGGCGCCGAGTGCCCCTGAACTTCGGCCGCCGGCACCGCTGCGAGGTTGGAGGCTGCAGCAGGCGCAGAGGCGGCAGGGGCCACGGGAACAGTCGTGGGGGCGGGCGAAATCGGGCGCAGAAGGGGCTCTTCGCGGCGGCGGAAAAGGTTATCTCTTTGCAGCATGGTGACTCCCTTGGGTTGGACAAGCGGGTCTCACATTGCATGGAACGTGCCAGAAGAAAATCGCAGGGATAACAGCGGCTTGGCGGATTGTCCCAATGCAAGCATGTCGGCAGCGCACGACAGCGCGTGCGGGGCGGGCGGCGCGCCGCGTTGATTGCGCTGGAGTTTCGGATGTCGTGCGGCGGCAACACCGCCGGGTATGGCGCTTGCTACAATCGCGCGCAGAAAAATAGCCGGAGCAAGGCATGAACAACCTGTACGCCACGGCGATCCTCGCCGCAGGCCTGGTCCTCAGCAACGTCGTCCACGCGCACTTCGGTGCCCACTCGAACGCGAGCCTGGAAGCCGGCTTGCTGCACCCCTTCTCGGGGCTCGACCACATGCTTGCCATGGTCGCTGTGGGCGCCTGGGCGGCCCAGGCTGGCGGCCGCGCGCTGCTGGCGATCCCGGCGGCCTTCATGGGCGCGATGGTGCTGGGCGCGGCGCTTGCGGTTGAAGGCGCAGTCGTGCCGATGGCCCACATGGGTATCGCGGGCTCCGTGCTCGTGGCCGGCCTGCTGGTCGCGCTGGCGGTGCGCAGCCCGCTCGAATGGGCCCTGCCGATGATCGCTTTGCTGGCGATCTTCCACGGCTACGCACACGGCAGTGAAATGCCGCAGTTTTCCAGCCCGGGGCGCTACTTTGCCGGCTTCCTGATGGCCACCGCGGTGCTGCACTCCTGCGGAGTCGCGGCTGCCGTGGCACTGCGGGGGCATATGACCGCGCTGCGCGCTGGCGGCGCGGCGGTATCGGTGACTGGAATCATCCTGCTGCTCGCCGCCTAGGGGCGGTTCGTCCGCCCTGCAGCGGGCGAAGCCGGGTCAGGCGGAGAAATTGCGCAGGAGTTGGCCCGGCAAGGGGGCCGTCGGGAGGATTCCGCCCTGGTCTGCAACACGGGTCCCGTTCACCCAAACGCCATGCAAGCCTTGGGCGCGCGTGGTGAGCCGGGCGCCCCCGGCGGGAAGGTCGCGCACCCTTTCCTTGGGACCGCGCCCGACGGTCGCCGGATCGAAGAGCATGAGGTCCGCAGCCTGGCCGACCGCCAGCGTGCCGCGGTCGGGGATGCCGAACAATGCCGCGGTCTGTCCGGTGAGCCTGTAGACCGCCTGGGCAAGAGTCAGCACGCCCTTTGCGCGCACCCAGTGGCCGAGCAGGTGCAGGCCGAAGCCGGCATCGTTGAAGAAAGTCAGGTGCGCACCGGCGTCCGAAAGCGACACGAGGCTGTAGGGATGGCGGATCAGGCGGGCAACGGCTTCCTCGTCCGAATTCATGGTGAGCGCGACGAAGACGGTGCGCAGGTCTTCCGCCAAGGCGAGGTCGAAGAAGAAATCCAGCGGGTCCTTGCGCGCCTCGGCCGCCAGTTCGGCGAGCGTGCGCTGCTCGTAGCGCGCATGTCCGGGCAGGAAAGTTTCCACCACCTGCACCTTGTCCCATTCGCCGTTGAAATTGCGCACATGGGCCGGGCGCGAAAGCTCATCGCGGATCGACTGGCGAAAGGCGGGATCGGCGAGTTTGGCTTTGCGCGCCTCGCCCTTAAGAGCGAACGCGGGTTGCCAGGCGGCGAGGCTCTCGATCGGGTAGGGCGATTCGAGGGTGAAATCGAACGAAAGCGGGCAGCAGGAGATCGCGCCCATCATCGCGTGGCCCCGCGCATTGGCCGCGCTGATCGCGTCAAGCTCGTCGAACACCACGCGGGGGTTGGTCGGGTTGTGCAGCAGCGCCGCGACCACGACCGGGCGGCCGCTTTCGGCGGCGAGCGATTCGAGGAACGCCGGCGTGCTTTGTCCGCCCTTGGTGAGCATGAACACGCCGCGGCCCGACTCCTTGAGGCTGGTGACGAGGACACGCAGCTCTTCCTCGCTCGCCAGGCGCGAAGGCATCGGCAAGCCGCCATGGCCGTTGTGGGCCGGCGAGGTGGACGTGGCGAACCCGATGGCCCCGGCCTGCATCGCTTCCACCACGATGGCGCGCATTTGCGCGATCTCGGGCGCGGTGGCGGCACGCCTGGGCGCGTCGTCCCCCATCACGAAAGTGCGGATCGACGAATGGCCGACGAACGCGGCGATGTTGAGCGCGGTTCCCTGGCGTTCGAGCAGGTCCATGTACTGCGGAAAGCTCTCGAAGTCCCAACGCACGCCGGCGCGCAGCGTTTCCAGGCCCATGCCCTCGACTTGGGTGAGGTTCTGCATCACCTGCTCGCGATCGCGGGGCTTGCACGGCGCGATGGTGAAGCCGCAGTTGCCGATGATCGCCGTGGTCACCCCGAGCGCGGGCGACGGGGTGGCCCATGGATCCCAAGTGAGCTGGGCGTCGTAATGGGTGTGGTTGTCGATGATGCCGGGCATCAATGCCAGGCCGGTGGCATCGATGGTTTCGGCGGCGGGCGCGACGATCTTGCCGATCGCGGCAATGCGCCCGTCCTCGACCGCAAGATCGGCGATGACCCCGGGTGAGCCCCGGCCGTCGAAAACGGTTGCATTGCGGATCAGGAGGGAAACCATGCGGCTGATAGGATAGCGCCTCCTCAACGATTGGTGGGCAGCCGCGCATGAAACTCTACGAAATTCCCGGCCAGGTCGCCGTCGTGACCGGCGCGGCGCGCGGCATCGGGCTTGCGACCGCAAAACTGCTGGCGCAGGCGGGAGCGTCGGTCGCCATGATCGACCTCGATGGCGACACGGTGGCCACTGAAGCCGGTCGCATCGGCCCGAGCGCCGCGGCGTGGACCTGCGACGTGACTTCCGAGAGCGCAGTCGAGGCGGCGTTTGCCGCCATCGAAAAGCGCTTCGGCCGCATCGACGTGCTGGTCAACAATGCCGGCGCCGCGGTGCGCAAGCCCGCGGTGGACCTGTCGATGGAAGAATGGCGCCGGGTCATCGACCTCAACCTTGGCGGCGTATTCCTTTGCTCGCGCCTGGCGGCCCGCACGATGGGCGCCAAGGGCGGCGGCTGCATCGTGAACCTTGCCTCGATCATGGGATTCTCCGGCGGGATATTCCCGAATGCTTCCTACCAGGCTTCCAAAGGCGGGGTGGTGAACCTGACGCGCGCGCTGGCGCTCGAGTGGGCCGAGAAAAAGATACGCGTCAACGCCGTTGCGCCGACATTCGTGAAGACCGACCTCACGGTGCCGATCTTCTCGAATCCGGAAGTGCTCGCCAAGGTCATGGCGCACACGCCGCTGGGTGAGCTGCCCGAAGCAGCCGACATTGCGGCGGCGATCCTGTTTCTCGCCAGTCCCGCAGCGCGTTTCATCACCGGCGTCACGCTGCCGGTCGACTCGGGCTATCTCGCCCGCTGATCTTCAGGCGATTTCATGTGGGTCGCCTTGGACGACTCCTCGGTGCCCGGCCCCGAGGGCCCAGGCTCTTTCGCCACGAGGCTGCCGCTTCGTCAGTAGCCTGCGCCAAAGTCGACCAGATTGAGCGCCGGCTGGCTGGCACGCACGCGTTCGATGTTCTCCACCACCTTCGCCATTGCGGTGCGTGGTTCGGTGAGGGCCGCGGTATGCGGAGTGACCGTCACCCCGGGGTGGGTCCACAACGGGGAATCGGCGGGCAAGGGCTCGGGGTCGAAAACATCGAGGTAGGCATGGGCGAGGCGGCCCGAATCGAGCGCCGCCACAGTGTCGGCCACGACCACGTGCCCACCGCGCGCCACGTTGATGATCGCGCCGCCTGGCGGCATTTGCGCGTAAGCTTTCGCATTCAGGACGCCTCGCGTTTGGTCCGTGAGCGGCAGCAGGCACACCACGACCTGGCTGCGAGCGAGCATCGCGTCGATGCCGTCGGCACCTGAAAAGATTTCGACGCCGGCAATCTCGGCCGGACGGCGCTTCCAGCCCGCCACCTTGAACCCCATCGAGCGCAGCATCTGCGCGACCGAAGTGCCAAGCTCACCCAGCCCGAGGATACCGATGGTGCGGTCCGAGGTCATGTACTGGGGCAGCCGGTGCCACTTTTTCTGCGCCTGCTGGGTGCGATAGACGTAGTGGTGGCGGTGGTAGTCGAGCACATGGGCCGTGACGGACTCGGTCATGGCGGCGACCATGCCTGGATCGATGAGCCTCGCCAGCGGCTTGTCGCGCGGGAAGGTGGGATCGGCGAGCAATCCATCCACGCCCATGAACAGCGACTGGACCAGGCGCACGTTGGGAAGCTGGCCGACCACGCCCTTTTTGGGAATGGCGACCAGCGCGATGTCGATGGCCGCGGGCTCGAAGCTGTCGGGCGTGAAGAAACGGTCCTGCGGCAGCAGCGCCGACAACTTGGGGACCCACTCCCCGACCGGCAGGAGCTGCGAAACGAAAAGGATGTTCATAAGTCGTCTATTGGTTGGGCTTGAAACCGGAGGCGCGGATCACCGGCCCCCACTTGTCGTAATCGGCCTTCACGATAGCGGCCAGTTCGGCCGGACCAAGACCGGTGGGCTCGAGGCCCATCTGCTCGAGGCGCTGCTTCATATCCGGGGAGCGCACGACTTCGATCGCGGCGCGCGCATAGCGGTCGATGATGTCGCGCGGTGTTTTTGCCGGGGCGAACAGCGCATACCAGCCGTTGCCCTCGATGTTGTAGCCCAGTTCCTTGAAGGTCGGCACGTCGGCCGCGAGCGGCGAGCGCTGCGCGCCCGACACCGCGAGCACCCGTGCCTTGCCGGCCCGCACAAGCGTGAGCGCGTCGGCCAGCACGAACATCGCCGCCTTGATCTCGCCGCCGGCGAGCGCCTGCAACGCGGGACCGGTGCCCTTGTAGGGGATATGGGTCATGTCGATGCCGGCGCTTTTGGAAAACAGCACGCCGAAGTAGTGCGGCAGGCTGCCGGCGGCGGCCGACGCGTAGTCGCCCATCTTCGGGTCCTTCTTCACCAGCGCGATGTACTCGGCGACATTCTTCGCCGGCACTTCGGCATTCACCAGCAGCGAAAGCTGGAAATTCACCAAGTGCGCAATCGGCTCGAAATCCCGGAACGGGTCGTAGCGAAGGTTCGCGCCGTGGGAGTGGGGGAACGCGGCCATGGTGGCCACGGGCGTGAGCAGGATTGTGGTGCCGTCGGGCGGCGATGCCTTGACCGTCTCATTGCCGACGATGCCGCCCGCGCCGGGTTTGTTCTCGACGATTACGTTCTGGCCGATGAGCGGACGCATGCGGTCGGCGAGCAGCCGGGTCAGGGCGTCGCTCGATGCGCCGGGCGGATAACCGAGCACGATGCGCAGGGTCTTGTCCTGGGCGAAGGCGGTGAAGGCGAAGCAGACGAGCAGCGCGGCCAGCAGCGCACGTTGAATTTTCATGGGAGTTCCCGCGTCGTTTGAAGGCGGCAGGATGGTAGCATTCCCGCTCGTAAAAGCTCACCATTCGGATCGACACATTCGGATCGACGCTGCCGTCGACTTTCCTGCCATGCCCCTCAGCCACCTCGAACACTTCCTGATCCAGAGCGCCAATCTCGAGAAGACGCGCGACTGGTACGTCGAAGTGCTCGGCATGCGCGTCGGCCCATCGCCCGATTTCAAGTTCCCGGTGTACTGGATGTATCTCGGCGACACCGATGTGCTGCACCTGACCCAGGGCGGCGGGGGCACGAGCGAGAACCGCAGGAAATTCCTCGGCCAGCAGTCAGACGCAGTGAGTGGTTCGGGCGTGGTTGACCACGTGGCGTTCCGCTGCACCGGCCTGGCTCGAATGATGGAGCACCTGACGCGCCTTGGGATTGCCTTCACGCAGCGCATGGTGAACGACCAGGGCCTGTTCCAGCTTTTCCTCAGGGATCCGAACGACGTCAAAATCGAACTGAACTTCGCCAATTCCGAGGCCGCCGGCGTGCGGCCGGAACTGATGGCCTCCGACCTGCCCGCAGGAGAGCGCAAATGAGCATCCGCAATTTCAGTGACGAGACCCTGACCGCGGAAGTGCTGCGACGCATGGACAACACGCCCGACCCGCGCCTCAAGGAAGTCATGGGAAGCCTCGTGAAGCACCTGCATTCCTTCGTGCGCGAGGTGAAGCCCACGCCCGCCGAATGGCAGGCGGGGATCGACTTCCTCACCGAGACCGGGCATTGGTGCAAGGACGGGCGGCAGGAATTCATCCTCATGTCGGACACGCTCGGCGTGTCGATGCTGGTCGATTTCCTCAGCTACGGCAAGGAAGCGGGGGCAACCGAATCGACCGTGTTCGGCCCGTTCTTCGTCAAGGACGCCCCCGAGATGCCGCTCGGCGCGAATATCGCCAAGCCAGGCACGCCCGGCGAACCTTGCACGGTGACGGGAACCGTCAAAGGGCTGGGCGGCAAGCCGGTGGCCGGCGCGGTCGTCGACGTGTGGGAAACGGGTGGGGACGGGTTCTACGACGTGCAGAAGGGCGAGGGCACCAACCTGCGCGCCCGCTTTTGCGCCGACTCCCACGGCAGGTTCGATTTCAAGTGCGTCCTGCCGGTGAGCTATCCCGTGCCGCACGACGGACCGGTGGGTCGGATGCTGACCGCCACCGAGCGGCACCCGATGCGCCCTGCACACTTGCACACGATGTTCAGCGCACCGGGTTTCGAGACGCTGGTGACGCATCTCTTCGTGCGCGGCGACAAGTACCTCGATTCCGACGCCGTGTTCGGCGTCAAGGATTCGCTCGTAGTGGATTTCGTCAAATCCCCTTCAGGCGAATACACCGCCCACTACGACTTCGTCCTCCGCACTGCCAAAGGAAAATAGCCCTTCCCGCTGCCCGCCTGAGTCAGATCCCGGCTTCGATTGAGCCGCGCCGGCTCAGCCCCAGACTTCGCGCGCCACCTCGACGATGCGCTCGAGCTTTCTCCACTGGTCGTCCTGCGACAGGTTATTGCCGTGGTGCGTGCTCGAGAAGCCGCACTGCGGCGACAGGCAAAGGTTTTCCAGCGGCACGAATTTCGCGGCCGCGTCGATGCGGCGCTTGATGGTGTCCTTGTCCTCGAGTTCGCCGAACTTGGTGGTCACCAGCCCAAGCACCACCGTCTTACCCTTGGGCACGTAGCGCAGCGGATCGAAAGTGCCGGCGCGCTCGGAGTCGAACTCCATGAAGAAACCGTCGAGGTTGGCCGAGAACAGCGCTTCGACCACAGGCTCGTAGCCGCCCG
>JBBQCV010000119.1:0-11146 GCA_038319115.1 Burkholderiales bacterium
GTAAATCTGGATGCGGCCCGAGCCGTCCTGCAGGGTGGCGAAGCTCGCCTTGCCCATCACGCGCTTGAGCACCATGCGCCCGGCCACCGCGACCGCGGCGTTCTTCGCTTCGAGCGCGGGCTTGTCGAGCGCGCCGAATTCTTGCGCCAGCGGCTCCATCGAATGCGCGCGGCGGAAGTCGTTGGGGAACACCGCGCCCGCGCCACGCAGGCGGGTGAGCTTGTCGCGCCGCTCGGCGATGATCCTGTTCTCGTCGACTTGGTTCGAATCGTTCAATTCTGTTGACTCAATCGCATCAGACACGTTTCCAAATGCCGAAAACTGCGAGAAGTGATTCTGAGGGTTTCTAAAGAAATTCGTGCTACGAGTTGCTCTTGGTGAACAGTTTCTTTGTATCCCATTCCATATGGCATATGCCGGGAAAGCCAACCTTTTGCGTCTCTTGGAACTTCGGGGTCGACGGGAAAAGGCACGCCTTCTGGAATTTCGAGTTCCCTCTTCGAAGTCACCTCATCCGCTAGAAACATGCTTTCAAATTCTCTAACTATGAATGCCACTTCGATGGTGGAATCAATATCTCCCGGGACAGCCGATAAGAGCTCATCTCGAAACTCAACCGGGCATCCATCGTCGCAATCTAAGAGCACCAAAATCGAGGCCCCCTCTTTAGCGAGCTGGCGTACAAGATCTGCAAACCCTCGGCGCACCCTCCAATAGTCTCCAGCGCGAAACGGCTGAGCTATTTCGAATTCGTAAATCTGATTGTCGTGAAGAATTCGTCGCAGAAGAACCGGAACTGCCGATACGTCGCCGTAGCCTTCCACGATCGAAGCGATTCGCATCACCTAAATTTCTTCTGCTTGCAAGTTGCCCATTTGAAGAAGCGCTCCCGCGGTTGTCAGATGCTCCTTAATTGAATCGATCTGCGTCGACTTGATAGGCGATATAAGTGTTTTCCCCTTGTGAAAACTGACCACCCGTATCGAACTCGGGTCAAAAAAATCTATTAGTTCAGGGCTGTGGGTGGTTATCAACAATTGAGTGTCGTCTGAGACTTCTTTGCAAGCCTCGGCGATTATTGCAAGTATCCCCGGATTGACGGTTAGCTCCGGCTCTTCTAAGGCAAGAAATTTTGGTGGAGGGGTTTGGTAGATCGCTAGCAAGATTCCGAATACGCGAAGCGTTCCGTCAGATAGTTGTACTGGATCAAAATCGTGTTCTTTTTGTCCTTCGTCGTCGCGCACTACAAACTTTGGAACCAAATAACCACCGACTGATTGAACTTTTACATCGACGAGTCCCGGCAATACGCGCTTCATAAGTGCCAGGATTACATCGAACCGTCGTCGGCCTCGATCATTTGATTTCATAGCCTTCAAGACAGAAGCCCAGTTCTCGCCGTTCTCCTTTAGTTGCCGATCAGTATCTGGGCGAGAGGGTTCTCGTAACGTGTTCGGATAAAGCGCAGAAAATCGCAGCGATTCAAGTATGGAAGAGACTTCCCACAATCCTGCTTCGTATCCGATCGATCGGAGCACCAACTCATCGGATCGAAATTTCCGCGGAGAAGTTATCGCATCCGAAGAAATATTCCCTTCTGAGTCACGTACAAGTATGTGCTGTTTTAGATCGGCTTGTTGGCCTTCAATAACTTGTCCAGAATCGTTGGTGTCGTAGGACGCTTCATCGGTAACCCAGCGTACTTCTTCACTTTCAATTCGGTAGTTCCCATCGCGTAAGCTCATCAACCGTAGGTCATATTGTGCGGTATTGAGTGCCACCAACGAGGAAGGGAGTTCAATCTCCTGTTGTAGCGAAACTTGAATTCTCAACGCGTAAGGCCGTGTCGGCGAGTACTGTCGAACAGTACCAATTCCATTTCGAAGACTTATCGCATGGTCTACCCCATCGACGATGCAGTCTCGAACAAATCGCAATGCATCTACAACATTGCTTTTTCCCGTCGCATTGTTTCCGACAAGGATTGTGATGGGCTCCAAGTCCGACAGCTCAATGTCATCTAGACTCTTGTAATGCTGGGCGGAAAATTTAGTAATGACCATTTTTATTGAGCCTATACTCGGGTTCGCAAAGGATCTAGGTCGCGTGCATAAGTTTAAACCTTAGCCGCCGGGCGCAACCAACTGCAAGTCGCCTAAACCCCCTGCTTAAGGCTCGCGGTGATGAAATCGTCCAGGTCGCCATCGAGCACGCCCTGGGTATTGCCTATCTCCACGCCGGTACGCAGGTCCTTGATGCGCGACTGGTCGAGCACATACGAGCGGATCTGGTGGCCCCAGCCGATGTCGGTCTTGGAATCCTCGAGCTTGTCCTGGGCGGCCTGGCGCTTGCGCAACTCCAGCTCGTAGAGCCGCGACTTGAGCATGGCCATCGCCTCCGCCCGGTTACGGTGCTGCGAGCGGTCGTTCTGGCACTGCACGACGATGTTGGTCGGCAGGTGAGTAATTCGCACCGCGGAGTCGGTCTTGTTGATGTGCTGGCCACCCGCGCCCGAGGCGCGATAGGTGTCGATGCGCAGGTCCGCCGGGTTGATGTCCACCTCGATCGATTCGTCGACCTCGGGATAGATGAACACGCTGGCAAACGAGGTGTGGCGGCGCGCGTTCGAGTCGAAGGGCGATTTGCGCACGAGGCGATGGATCCCGCTCTCGGTGCGCAGCGTGCCATAGGCGTAGTCGCCGGTGACTTTCAACGTTGCGCCCTTGATGCCCGCGACCTCGCCATTGGACTCTTCGAGGATCTCGATGCCAAAGCCGCGCTTTTCACAGAACCGCAGGTACATGCGCTCGAGCATCGAGGCCCAGTCCTGTGCCTCGGTGCCGCCTGACCCCGCCTGGATATCGACGAAGCAGTTGGCCGGGTCGAGGGGGTTGTTGAACATTCGCTGGAACTCGAGGCGTGCAACCTGCTTCTCGATCCCTTTGACGTCGGCCTCGACGCTCACTAGCGTGGCGTCGTCGTTTTCCTCGCGCGACATCTCGAACAGCTCGCGCGAGTCGGTGAGGCCGCGGGCGATGCCATCGAGCCCGCCGACCACAGCATCGAGGGTCTTCTTTTCGCGGCCGAGTTCTTGTGCGCGTTTCTGGTCGTTCCAGGCCGCGGGGTCCTCGAGCTGGCGGGCTACCTCTTCGAGGCGTTGCTGCTTTGCTTCGAAGTCAAAGATACCTCCGCAACTCGGCCGACCGCGCTTCGAGGTCGGAGAGCAAAGAGGCGAGCTGGTTGATGCGTTCGGCTTCCATTGGGTGGGATACTCTGGGCGTAAGGCGCGAATTATACCGGCGCGGCCCTTGCGCCTTGTCACCGGCGCGGCCCTTGCGCCTATACTTCTGCCGGGACCCAAAAACAAGGGGAGTGGCCAGATGAGGTTCTTTTTCCGCAGTTTTTCCGGTGTGCTCCTGCTGTACCTGTTCACCACCCACGTGCAGGCGCAGCTGCCGCCGAGCGAAATCCCGATGTACGGCACCACGGGCAAGAAAAAGCTCACCAAGCGCGACGAAGCCTTCATCGCCTCGATCGAGAAGGCCGGCAAGACCCGCCAGGCCGTGGCACGCGACGCGATCGGCGAGGCGTGGGTTGCCTACGGCCAGGGCGACCTCAAGGGCGCCATCCGGCGCTTCAACCAGGGGTGGCTGCTCGACCCCGAGAATGGCGACGCCTATCACGGCTTCGCCCTCATCTCGACGGTGCGCGACAGGAATGCCGAAGCGGCCGAGAAATATTTCCGCATGGCGATCGCCAAGCCCGGCGTGAGCGCCAGCGCCTTCGTGTCGTATGGGCGCTACCTGTGGATCGTCAATCGCCTGGACGAGGCCATCGTGCAGCTCGAGAAGGCGATTGCGGTCTCGCCCACCGCGCGCGACGCGCGCCTGCACATCGCCAGGGTGTATTACAAGAAGAAGGATTTCGCCAAGGCGTGCGAATGGGCGCGCGCGGCCAAGCAGAACAACGACGACCTGCCGACGGATTTCCTTGAGGACATGTGCAAGAAGGGCGCCACGGCCGCGGGCCCGCCGCCGCCGGCGCCCGTGAACCTGGCGAGCGAACGGCGCGCCACGGCAATGATCCGAGGCGGCAGGAAACGCGCCTGACCCTCTGTACGGGGAGGGCGCGACCGTGAGCGTCGCCCCGAGCCGGCCCGGCTAGACCCTGCGAGAGGTGTAATCCTCGGCGATGTTGTCCTCGTAGTACGCGGCCGGGTTGGGCGCGGCGACCAGGCGCCGGTGCGTCTCGTGCGACACGCGCAGGTATTGCAGCACCTGGCCGTTGCTGAACTCGATCTCGAGCACCTGCGCGCGCTCGTCGTAGCCGACCGAGCGGATTTTGGCCGAATTGACCCGCTTCCTTTCCACGCTTCGTCCTCCCGTCAGTTCGCCAGCGTGGCGCTCCACTGCGAGCGCACGCCGGCGGATTCGACCGTGCCTTCGATCGCCCGCCCCTTGACCGTGCCGTTGAAGGCGAGCACCCGGCCGCGCGCGGCCGGCAGCCGGAACGAGATCCGTTCGCCCACCAGTTTGGCGTCCTCGATCGGCACTTCGCGCCCGTCCACCCTCGCCATGCCGCCGATCCTCTGCATCTGCTGGCGCAGCTCGAAACTGACCGGTTGCCGCGACACCGCCGGCGCAACTGCGGAGCGCCACTGGCCGGCGACTTTCGCGGGCACCACGTACAGGAAGATGATGGTGGTGGTCACACCGCTGATCTTGATCTTGTCCTCGAGGTCGAATTGCTGGGTCGTTTCGGGGATCCAGCCCGACAGGCCGTAGTCGTGCGACAGGATGCGCGTGCCCGGCCGCAGTTCGTTCTGCAGCTTTTCCGAGAGCATGTTCACGGTGTTGGGCAGCAGGTACATCGTGAGCACGGTGGCCTGCGAGATTTCGGTCTTGAACAGGTCCTGCTTGACGAACTTCACCCGGTCGGCGAGACCCTCGGCACGGGCCGCTTCGTTGGAGAGCCTGACGAGGTCGTCCTGGATCTCCACCCCGAAGCCGCTTGCGCCGTACACCTTGGCCGCGGTGAGCACGATGCGCCCATCGCCCGAGCCCAGGTCGATGACGAAGTCCGCCGGGCCGATGCCGGCGACCTTGAGCATGTCGGCCACCACGCTCTGCGGCGAGGGCACGTAGGGGCCGGCATTGATCTGTTGCGCCACCGCGGCGGCCATGAACAGCCACGCCCCCAGCAGGCAGGCGAGGCGCGCGGCGAAGGCCGGGACGACGTGGTGGGTTAGCTGCAGGACCATGGGGTTACTCGGTAAAGAAAGGTTGGGGCAACGCGAGGCGACGCGAGTTCAAGTCGGCGGAGCGTCGAGCGGCTCGGCATGCTCGACATTGACCTGCACGTTCTGCATTCCGTTGTACTCGTTGACCTCCAGTCGGAAGGCGGCGCGGATGCGGTTGCGCTCGCCGCCCGAGAGCCGCATTCCGGCGGAGTTGAACCAGATGGCCTCGATGCGCCGACCGTCCTTGGCGAGTAACAGCTTGGTGTGCTTTCCGCCGACGATGCGTTGCGATTCGAGTTCGAATGTATCGCAGAACACCGGCTGCGGAAACCCTTGGCCCCAGATCTGCTCTTCGAGCATGCGCGCGGTCTCGAGGGTGAAGTAGGCGGTTTCGAGCTCGCCGTCGGTTTCAAGCGTCTTCTGCAAAGCGGCCGGCGCGATCATCGCCTCGGCCGCGGCCTCGAACGCGGCGCTGAAACGCTCGAGGTCGGCTTCGCGGATCGACAGGCCCGCGGCCTGCGCATGGCCCCCAAAGCGCAGGATCAGTCCCGGCGCGCGTTTGGACACGAGGTCGAGGCAATCGCGCAGGTGCAGCCCGGCGATCGAGCGTCCCGAACCGCGCAGGTTGCCCTCGATGCCGCCCTCGGTGGCGCGCGCGAACGCGATGACCGGGCGATGCAGCTTGTCCTTGATGCGCGAGGCGAGGATGCCCACCACGCCCTGGTGCCACTGGGGGTGGAACAGGCATACCCCGGCCCCCGGCGTGGGCGGCAATTCGGTGATTACCGCGAGCGCCTCCTCGAGCATGCCGCCTTCGATCGTGCGTCGCGCCCGGTTGAGCTCGTCGAGTTCGCGGGCGCAGTTGGCCGCGCGGGCGGGGTCGTCGGTGATGAGGCATTCGATCCCCAGCCCCATGTCCGCCAGGCGCCCGGCCGCGTTGAGGCGCGGACCCATGACGAATCCGAAATCGAAAGCGGCCGCTTTGCGCGGGTCGCGCCCGGCGGCCTGCATGAGCGCCACCAGGCCCGCCTTGCCCTTGCCGCTGCGCAGCCGGCGCAGGCCGTGCCCCACGAGGATGCGGTTATTGGCATCGAGCGGCACCACATCGGCCACCGTGCCCAGCGCCACGAGGTCGGTGAGCGCCGACAGGTTGGGCTCGCCGGCGGGAAACTGCGCGCCCTTGAAGAAGCCGCGGTCGCGCAGTTCGGCGCGCAGGGCGAGCATCACGTAGAACATCACGCCCACGCCGGCGAGGCTTTTGCTCGGGAAGGTGCAGCCGGGCTGGTTGGGGTTGACGATGCAGGCGGCGGCCGGCAGCTCGGCACCGGGCAGGTGGTGGTCGGTGATGAGGGTTGCGATGCCAAGGCTGTTGGCCCGCGCGACCCCCTCGACGCTCGCGATGCCGTTGTCGACGGTGACAATCAGGTCGGGCTTGCGCTCGGCGGCGAGGTCGACCAGTTCGGGTGACAACCCGTACCCCAGTTCGAAGCGGTTGGGCACGAGGTAGTCGACCTGCGCGCCGAACGCGCGCAGCGCGCGAATGCCGACCGCGCAGGCGGTCGCGCCGTCGCAGTCGTAGTCGGCCACGATGAGGATGCGCTTCGCGTCGCGGATCGCATCGGCCAGCAACACCGCCGCGTCTTCGGCGTGGGCGAGCTGCGCAGGCGATACCAGCCGCGCCGGATCGGTTTCGAGCTCGGCCAATGTGCGGATGTGCCGCGCGGCGTACGCGCGCGCGAGCACCGGGTGCATGCCGGCACGCATCAAAGCCTGCCGGTCGGCCTCGGAGAAACGTCTTGTAACAATATTCACGTGGCCCCCTCAATACTGCCAACTTTTGACTTAGGGGCGCATTCCTGTTGGGCTGCAGGGCGAAATGTTGCCACGGACGTGAACAGGATCGGGATCGGCATGGGCCATTTTATGCCGCTTGTGTTGCCCAGCGCACGGAGGATGGGGGCGTGACCGCCTACTGTGCTGCTGTCCATGAAGCGCCGAGCATTCCAGTCGGACCGATCCCGGTACCGCAGTCCGCCGGCACTTCCTACGAGAAGGAGGAGCATTCGATGAAATCCCTTTTGAGAGTCGCGTTTGCGCTGGCCGCGGCGGCGATTGCGCCGCAGGCGCTCGCGAGCGTTACGTTCTACGAGCAGGAAAACTTTGGCGGACGGTCGGTCACGACCGTCCAGCCGGTGAACAACCTGCAGCGCGCCGGTTTCAATGACCGCGCCTCATCGGCGGTGGTGACCTCCGAGCGGTGGGAAGCCTGCGAAGCGCCGCGTTTCGGCGGGCGCTGCATCATCCTGCGCCCCGGCCGTTACCCTTCGCTTGCCGCGATGGGCCTGAACGACCGCATCACCTCGGTGCGCAGCATTGCGCGCGAAGCGCGTATCGACGACAGCCGCTATGCACCGCTGCCGGTGGTCGCCCAGATCACCTTCTATGAGCAGGAAGGCTTCGCCGGCCGTACCTTTGTGACCGAGCAGAACGCAGCCGACCTGGGCCGCGCCGGTTTCAACGACCGCGCCTCGTCGGCCGTGGTCAGTGGCGAGCGGTTCGAGATCTGCGAAAACGTGCGTTTCGGCGGTCGTTGCATGGTGCTGCGCCCGGGGCGTTACCCGTCGCTCACCTCGATGGGCCTGAATGACCGCGTGTCTTCGGTTCGCGTCGTCAGCCCCGACATGCGGGTCGATGAACGCCGCTACGCCGCGATGCCGGTGGATTCGCAGGTGACATTCTATGAGCGCGAGAATTTCGGCGGCCGTTCGTTCGGCAGCACCGAGCCGGTGGTGAACCTGCAGCGCTACGGCTACAACGATGCCGCTTCTTCGGTAGTGGTGGCCGGGAGAAACTGGGAGGTCTGCGACGACGCCCGCTTCGAGGGCCGCTGCGTGGTGCTGCGCCCGGGGCGCTACCCGTCGCTCGCCTCGATGGGCCTGAACAATCGCATCTCGTCGTTGCGCGAGCAGGGCGTCCCCGCCGATGACCGCCGCAGTGCGCCGGTCGCGGTCGATGCCGTGTACCAGGTGCCGGTCACGTCGGTGCGCGCCGTGGTTTCGGCACCGCAGGGTCAGCGCTGCTGGATGGAGCGCGCCGAGGTCGCCCCCGACAACAACAAGAAGATCCCGGGTGCCGTGGTCGGCGCAATCCTCGGCGGGATCCTCGGCCACCAGATCGGCGGCGGCAAGGGGCAGGACATCGCCACCGCCGGCGGCGCGATCGCCGGGGGCGTGCTGGGTGCCAACGTAGGCGGCAGGGCCGGTGCGTCCGCGCCCCAGGAAGTGCAGAAGTGCGAGAACGTGTCCAATCCGACGCCTGAATACTGGGACGTGACGTATACCTTCCGCGGCATTGACCATCGCGTCCAGATGTCGGCGCCCCCGGGCCCGACCATCAACGTCAACGAGCGCGGCGAGCCGCGAGCGTAAAGGGCTGCCTCCGCCAGCCTGCGGCTGGCAGGCAAGCGCATGACCGGAAAGCCCGGCGCCTCGCAAGAGGGCCGGGCTTTCTGCATTTCAGAGTAGCGTCGCCAGCGCGCGCGGGCGGCGCCAGAAGTGGCGCTGGTCGTTGCGCGTGGTCTCGAACGAGCGCGACTCATCGCCGTCGGGCACGGTCACCGTCACCATGCCGATGCGTCCGGCTTTGAGCGCGGCCAGCAGCGGGGCGAACCAGCCTGCCTCGTAGGCGGCGAGGCGCGCGCGCCATGCCTGCCAGTCGCCGAGCGCGAGCGGCAGGCGCAGGCCGTCGAGCACGAGGAGCTGGCGCCCATCCTCTGGGAGTGCCGCAAGCCACGCGCCGGCGTCGTCGGGCAGGGTGCGGTAGCGGATGTGCGCCGCCTGCGCGAGGCCCTGCGCCAGCGGATCGTCGCTGGTGACCGACTGGAACGTCGCCGCGGCCGCGCGCGGCAGGGGCCCGGCGCCCCACAGCCATACGCTGTTGACCGGCGGCTCGCCGCGCGCCTCGCGCGCCTCGTTCACGGGATGCTCGTGCAGCACCATCTGGATTTCGTTGAGCAGCGCATGCCAGCGCTTGCAACCTTCGCCCGTGGGGAGGTGCCGATTGATGTCCTTGCCTGCCACGGCGGCGGCGGTCTCGGTGCGCAGGCCGGCTGTATCCAGCGGCGCGTTGACGCGCACCCACCAGCGATCGGGCATGAGCGGGTGGAACTCGAGTTCGCCGCCGAAGTGGCCGTTGAGATGGTCGGCGAGCGCGCGGGCTTCCTCGCTGTTGAGGGCGAACGCACCCGCAGGCACGAGCACGAGCTGGTCGCGGTTGAGCCGCAAGTGCGCCGGATCGGCGCGCAGCCACTCGCCTTTGCCGCCTGCCTCGCCGAGGACGGCCGCGGTGAGCGCACCGGCGGGGACTTCCGCTTCGTCGTCGAGGTCGAAAGCGCAAGCCAGCCACTTTTCGAGGCTGGTCGCTTCATCGCTCGTGCGCCGGCCGCGCGCGAGGAGGAGTTCGAGCGCCGGCAGCCGATCGCCTTCGGCCGCAAATGCCTCGAGCGCCGCCATCGCCTCGGCGCCCGCGGGCAGCAGGCCCGGCACGATCAGTTCGCAGTGCATAGGCTGTCCAGTCCTTCGCGGCGCGGCAGGAAGCCGTAATCGAAGCGCGCGTTTTGCGCCCCCATGATCCTGCTCGTGTGGGGGTGCGCGCCGGTCGTTAGGACCAATGTCCGGCGCGACTATACCGCGAGCCTCGCGAGCTGGTACACGCCGAACGCGAGGATCGACAGGCCCGCCACCAAATTGATCGCGCGCAGCGTGCGCGGGCCGCTGCGCGTGCGCAACCAGCCCGCGCCGAGGACCAGCAGCACCCACCACGCGGCCGACCCGGTCACGACCCCCAGCACTACCAGGGAGGCTTCCGCGTAGCTCGCGCTCGCGGCGAGGCCGAGGCCCGCAAAGATGGCGACGAAAGCGAGAATGGTGGCCGGGTTGGTGAGCGTAAGCGCAAGGGTCGAGGTATAGGCCGCGGCGAGGCTGCTGGCGGGCGCCTCCGCGTCGGGGTCGCCCGGGCGGGAGCGCAGGGTGCGCACGCCCAGCCAGCACAGGAACGCGCCGCCCACCAGGGCGAACCAGAATTCCTGCGCGAGGAGGAAATTCGACACCGCGGTGAGGCCGAAGGCGGCCACCAGCGCGTACAGCGCGTCGGCGGTGGCCACGCCCATGCCGGAAACGAAACCGACGAGGCGACCGTGCGCAAGGGTACGGCGAAAGCACAGGATCCACAGCGGGCCGACCGTCGCGGCGAGCAGGAAACCGAACACCAGCCCCTTGAGGAACGCCATGCGCCGTCCCCTTACTCGGACGCGCGCTTGCGTGCGGCGCTAACGCGCCTGCGCGCAGCGGCCGGTGTTTCGGCGGCGGCGTAGGCCGCCAGCCCTTGCGCGCGTGCGATGGGCACGGTTTCCTGAAGCGTGGTGCCGCCGGCGGGCTGCAGCGCCGGCGGGAAGAACGCCAGCTTCTGCGTGCGCGCGAGCTTCTCGTCGCGCCCCGGGGAAAGGTCGCGCTCGTTGGCCCCCTTGGGCTTGACCGCCACGCCGTCGACGATTTCGAGGTCGAACCACCAGCGCTTGGCCGGGTTGCGCTCACCGCCGCCGGTCGCGTCGTCGTAGTCGATCAGCGCGCGGCGCGATTGCGGCGTGTCGATCGACAGCCACAGCAGGCGCTCGGACTCGACCAGGTCCTCGCGGTTGTACGGGCAGGTCTTCATGCAGCGCCCGCACGCCGAGCCGTTGGCGTTCGTAAGCCGATATCGGCCGCATTTCTCCACGTCGGGCTTCCAGATCTCGTAGCCGTTGAACATCACCTTCGGGCCGAAGGGGATCGCGTTGCACGGGCATTCGCGCGCGCACTTCCTGCACATCGTGCAGGTGGCCTGCAGGCCGAAGTCGATCGGCCGGTCGAT
>JBBQCV010000120.1:0-11127 GCA_038319115.1 Burkholderiales bacterium
AGGTAATCGTGAACACCGCGATGATGCAGGCGGTGATCGCGCCGAAAGTAACCAGCGGCACCGAGCCCTGGTAAGTCTTGTCGCGCTTGGCGACAACCAGCGTGCCAAAAAACACGAAGCAGCCGATCAACGCTCCCACGGCGAACAGGATGAGCCCGAGGTAGAACGCGGGCGCCGCCATCATCGGCACGTAGGAAGTCATCATCACACTCGAGCCGCCCTGGTAGACGGCGACGTTGTTGGTCACCGCGCCGATCAGCATCAGCGCGAAGGCGAGCCAGGCCATGCGCGGTGTCGCGAGCCGGCAGCGCAACAAAGTGGAAGCGCAGAAGTAGAGCACCGCCATCTCGAAGAAGATGATCCAGAAGATCAGCATGTCGATGCCGTGCGCGGTCAGCACCTGGTAGAAGGTGTCGGCCTCCAGCCAGTGCACCGCCGGCCAGCGCGTGAGCACGACGCCCACGGCCAGGATCCCGCCGATCAGCAGGAAGACGACAGCCGCGACGGCGTTGACCTTCATCAGCAGCTCGGCCTGGCCCTCGAACTGCAGCCCCGAGCGGGGGCAGGTCCGGTAAGTCGTTGTAGTAGACATTTCGATGCCCCCTATTTCACGTACAGGCGGCTGACCATCGTGTGATGGTTGATGCCGCAGTATTCGTTGCAGACGATGGAGTAGGTGCCCGCCTTGTTCGGCGTGACGGTCACGACGTGCTCGAAACCGGGCACGACCTGGATGTTGATGTTCGCCGGCTGCAGCGAAAACCCGTGGTTGTAGTCCATCGCCGTGAGGTGCAGGCGGTAAGTCTTGTCTTTCTCGAGCTCGAGGATCGGCCACCAGTTCCACAGCCGCGCGATCAGGTACACGTCGGAGCCTTCGGGTGGATGCACCACCGGGATCTTCTCTTCGGTCTCGGTGCGCACCGTGTGCTTGTCCACCATCGCCTGCGCCTTGGCGGCGAATGCCTCGGGGTTCGTCCTGTAGGTCTCGGTGGAGAGGTTCTGCTTCCCGTAGACGTGCCAGCCGACCATCATCGCGAACATGATCAGGCACCAGACCAGCGCGATGGCGATCCAGGTGCCTTCGACGCGGTCCAGCGGGTGCTTCCACCAGAGCCGTTCTGCGGGCGGGAGAATTGCGCTCATCTAGGCATCCCCCTATTTGGCCAGCGGCACGGTGAGGATGTCGTAGACGCCCCAGATGACATAGACGACCATCGGGATCATCACGCCGAGGAACAACAGCAGGAACGGGTTGTCCAGCAGCTGCTGCATCCAGGGAATCGGTTCGTTGTCATTATCGATTTCGCTCACGGTGCCTCCTGTGGGTGTCCGGGCTGTGCGCAATTGCGCGCATGACGAGCCATCTTTGAACGTGAAGGGACCTGTTTCCTTGCTTTACATCAAAAAAAACGGGGTTGGCCCGGCTGCATCCGGGTTCAGCGGCTTGATGCACATCAAAGGCGGCGGGCAGCGCAAATAGCACCATTGCACGCACTTGCCTGCCTCGGGAGACGAAATGAACCGGTCCGCGATTTGCTCGAGTGATCGCCATGTCGCGTGGTGGCTCGTTGCGTGCGCCGCGATGGTGTTCTGCGTCGTCGTGGTCGGCGGCCTGACGCGGCTCACGCATTCGGGACTCTCGATCGTCGAATGGCAACCGCTGGTCGGCACGATCCCGCCGTTGTCGCAGGCCGACTGGGAAGCGTCGTTCGCGGGCTACAAAGCGACGCCCGAGTTCCGGCTCGTCAACTTCGACATCGGCGTCGAGGGCTACAAGCGCATCTTCTGGCTGGAGTATTTCCACCGCCTGCTCGGCCGCATGGCCGGACTGGTGTTCCTGCTGCCACTGCTGTGGTTCGTCGCGCGCGGCGCGGTGCGCGGGAGGCTGGCCTGGCGCCTCGGAGGCATCTTCCTGCTCGGCGGCCTGCAAGGGGCCATGGGTTGGTACATGGTGAAGAGCGGCCTCGTGGACGATCCGCGCGTGAGCCAGTTCCGGCTGACCGCGCACCTCGGGCTCGCGTTCGTGATCCTGGGCGCGCAGCTCTGGACTGCTTTCGGACTTTTTGCTCCACGAGGCAATGGCGCGAATCGCGTCCGCTCGCCGCTGGCTGCATTCACGCTGTTCGTCGCAGCGGTGGTCTTCTTGATGGTGCTGACCGGCGGACTGGTCGCCGGCATCCGTGCGGGGTATGCGTACAACACGTTTCCGCTGATGAACGGCCACCTCGTGCCGCCCGAGATCCTGCTGGTCGAGCCGTGGTACGCCAACTTCTTTTACAACATGGCGACCGTGCAGTTCGTCCATCGCGCGATTGCCTGGCTGCTGATGGTGCTGGTCCCGCTCCTCTGGTGGCGAGCGCGCAGGATGCCCGCGCTCGCCGGCCCGGCGTCGGTCCTGATGGGCGTGCTCGCAGCGCAGGTCGCGTTTGGGATCGCGACGTTGCTGATGCGCGTGCCGGTCGCGCTCGCGGCGACGCATCAGGCCGGCGCGGTCGTGCTGTTTGCCATTGCGCTTTGGACGGCGCACCGGGCGCGCACGGCAGGCGCCCCCGCTAGCCTCGCCCCCGCAAGGGCATATCGCCAATCGCTTACGCCGGCGGCTCATGGGTACTGACAGCCGCTGGGTCGTCCGGCTGGCAAGGACTGCATTCGTGCTGGTGCTGGCAATCGTCGGTTCGAGCGCCTTCATTCGGTTGAGCGCCGGGACGCCGGATGCCGTCCCGTCGGTGGTCGATGCTGCGCGAATGGCGCATCGGCTGTCGGCCTCCCTGGCCGGCCTGCTGGTGCTGCTTGTGGCCGGGCTCGTCTTCACCCGAGATCGGAGCCGCCGGCCGGACTTCGCCCTTGCCGGCGTCACCCTTGGCGTGACGCTCGCGCTGGCCTGGGTCGGGCGCTATTCGGGGCCGGAGGCCACCAACGCCGTACTCTTCGCTAATCTGGCCGGCGGCCTCGCGCTCTCGACGCTGCTTTGGGCGGTGGCTGCGCGCGAGTCGGTAGCGGTCGCGCAGGGCTCGTCGAGCGAGGTCACGGCGCTTGCGCTGGTCACGCTTGTCGCCGCCGGGCTCCAATCGATCACCGGGGCGATGACGGTCACCGGGTTCGCCAAGCTCGGCGCGGCCCACCATGCATCCGGGATTGTCGCGATCGCGTTGTGTGCATGGCTGGCCATACGGCTGGGGCGCTCGCCTGCGACCCGGCGGGTCGGCCAATCAATCATCGCGCTGGCGGCTATTCAAGCCTCACTCGGCGTTGCGGCCTTGGTGTTTTCCCTACCGCTGTGGCTGGTGCTTGCGCACAATATCGGCGCGGCCCTGCTTCTCGCAGCGCTCGCCCAGGGCATCGCGCAAGTGCGGGCGCAGAGCCCCTATTACTGCCAATTTCGTAGTTGAGTCCGCTATGGCATTGGGTCTCAGGGCGAAATGCTGCCATTGGGGTAGCCATGGACCGGCCCGATCCGGTGCCGTCGGCAACCATGGTGCACGGCCCGCGTTTCTGCCAGTGGAGGCGCCGCCGATTTCGCCGTCCTGCACGCAATGATCTACTCATCGACGCATTCCCCGAGCGCTTGCACCACCCGAAGGAGGACGAGTTCCTGTTCGCGCGGCTGGCGAAAAGGGATGCGAATGCGAAGGGGCTCATCGATGCGCTGAAGGCCGAACACGTGGCCGGCGCGAAGATGGTCAGGGACCTCGAGCGCGCATTGAACGAATACGAGTCCATCTGGCCGCGCGGCGCCGACAAGTTCGCCGATGCGGTGGCGCCGGTCGGCCTCGGAGACCGCTGGAAACGGACCCCCGCCGGGGTGACAAGTCCCCCGGCGCCCTGACCAGCCCCTACTTTCCCAGCCGGTAGTGTGACCGGTTCAGGTAGTCGGCGATATCGTCGACGTCAGCCGGCGTGAAGCGCCGGCTCGTCTGCGCGCTCCAGCGCGCGATTTCGGCCTTTAGCCCGGCCAGCGTATCAATACGCGAAGTCTTTCGGTCGTGCACCTTCTCGTAGTGGCAGCCGCCGCAGTGGGTTTCGTAGAGCAGGCGCCCGTGCTGCGCGTCGGTCCCGACGGCGTTGATCGGCGCCTCGGTCGCGCAGCCGGCCAGCGCTGCGAGGGCCAGCAGGATGACAAGCCGCATTCTGATCCTCCTTTTCTTTGGACAAGTTTGGGACTTTGGAGCTTCGCGGTTGAAGAAGATTGATATGGATCAAAACCCGGCGCAAATGCATCGGTTCAGGCTTCTCTCAGCCGGCGCCCGGCAGCCAGCGTCATGAGCACTCCAGCCGTAAGACTTCATCCACGGTACCGGCTCCTAGTGTAGTGTCCAACCCAATTGAAGCCGCATCGCACCAAGAGCTTCAAGCTCTCGCGCGATGCCCGGTTTCTGGAGAAGCTCACCGACGTGGTGGGGTTGTACCTGAATCCCCCCGATCAAGCCTTGGTGCTGTGCGTGGACGAGAAGACCCAGATCCAGGCCTTGGATCGCACCCAGCCTGGGCTGCCCATGAAGAAGGGGCGTCTGGGCACGATGACCCACGACTACAAGCGCAACGGCACCACCTGTTTGTTCGCCGCTCTGGAAGTCCTGCAGGGCAAAGCGCTCTCGCTGAGAAACTGCGACTCATGATCAAGGCGCTATCGGACCAATCGATCGAGAATCAAACCCGCTCGTTTCCCGCACACCCTTCTGTGATCGTCTGCATAGCCCAACGTTGAGCTTGCAGCGTCGAGTGCGTGGGTAGTTTTCCCCCCAATGCCGCACGATTCGCAATGCCGCTTCTTCCGGGAGCGCGTGCTCGCGCACGAGTAACACGAGCACCGCGCGCCGGGCGCTGATCCTCGATTGCTGCCATTTCTATGTTAAGCACGGCTCTGGAAGCGATTTACGTGGCAGATTGCTGCCATCGGCTGACTGATTACTTCACGCCCAGGCGACTCAAACCTCAATTGGAATGTACCTGTTGCACAAACCATCCGGCTGGACTAAACTAAACTAACCTGAGGGTGCTAAATCATGCAAATAGTCAATATTCACGAGGCCAAGACCCATCTTTCCAGGCTCGTGGAGGAAGTCAGCAAGGGCCAGGAGATTCTCATCGCAAAATCCGGAAAACCGATGGCGAAACTGACCGGAATCAAACCGGCTAAACCCACGCGCAAGCCCGGTTTTCTGAAAGGCAAGATCAAGATCGCCGCCGACTTCGACTCACCGCTGCCGGATGATCTGCTGGACGCGTTCGAAGGCAAAGCCTGATGCGCCTGCTGCTTGATACCCACATCTACCTCTGGTATCTCGCGGCTTCGCGCAAACTACCAAGGGCGGTTCTGAACCGTATCGAAATCGCCGAGATCGTATACATCAGTGCTGCGTCAATATGGGAAGCCAGTATCAAAATCAAACAAGGCAGGTTGCAAGCGAATAGCAAAGATCTGATTGCAGGAATGACATCCAGCGGCTTCATCGAATTGCCGATAAGCGCAATTCATAGTGCATTCGCCGCAAACCTTCCGGAACACCACCGCGATCCGTTCGATCGGATGCTCATCGCGCAAGCCCTATCGGAACCCTTGAAACTGCTGACAGCGGACAAAATACTGCGCCGGTACTCCGACCTCGTGGAGGTTATCTGAAACGGTCAAGCAGATTTTCTACGCCGAAACCGTGATCCACATTCACCCCCGGATCGCCCCGGCCGTCTCTCGCGCCCATGCGCCCGCGGCGCCGAGCGCGCGATTGAACTGGTGCGGCTCGAGCTCGAGCCTCGCGCACAGCCCTTCGACAACCCCGGCCTCTGCCTGCTCGCACGCCTGCGCAAGCTGCAGCGGCAGCGCGCAGGGCCCGACGCGACGCACGATTGCGCCGCTCACCTCCTGTGGCAGCTTCACCTGAGCCAGCAATGACGCCATCGACACCTTCAGCAGCACGTCGAGCAGCGAGAACATGCCGGTGAGGAACAGCGCCTGGCGTTCGGACTCGTGGGAATCGGCCCCGGCGAGCAGTTCCATGAAGCGGCCGCGGGCCAACGCGCTCTCCAGCACGGCGTGGTGCCCAGGCCCCGGGGGCGCCGACACGCACAAGAGCAGCGCAAGCCAGCGGTAAAGCGGATCCCGCCCGACGACCAGTATCGTCTCCTCGATCGAGGTGACATTGCGCATGGCGCCGAGGGTCGCCGAATTGGCCAGGCGCAGGATCCGGTAGGACAGCATGGGGTCGAGACGGACCTGCTCGGCGATCTCGCGCGGCGTTGCGCCGTCGCGCACGCGGCTCAGCAGGTCGCAGATGCGCAACGCGCTGGGGTTGGCCCGGGTTGCGCTCCACTCCTCGCGCCTGCGCACGAACGGGCCGCGCAGGTACACGAAGCCCAGACGCGCGCAGGCATCGAACTCGTCCTGGGTCTGCAGGCCGCGGACTCCCAGCCTCAGGGCCGGGTTCAGTTTCGACAGGCGCCGTGCGATCCCGACGAGGTCGGGCGGCAGGAAATCGGTGACTGAAAAGAATGCCGTGGCGATCGCACGGGCCAGCGCATCGCTTTCGAGCGCCGCGCGTCCGTCCGCGAGGCCAACCCAAACTCCCCTGCGCCCGAGTGACTGGATGCGCTCGATGAGCGCGGCGTTGAACGCCTGCAGCGAAGCCGGACGCAGCAGCAGGACGGTGTCCGTTCCGGCCATTGCGTCGACTGCGGGATCGCACAGGATCTCGAGGTTGGTCGTGATGAATAACGTCCGGCCGACCGCGAGAGTGCGCGCGTCCTTCGTGCTGAGATGGCGCAGCAGCGCCTTATCACGTTCCAGCTCAGTCTCCGCGGCGACCCGGTCGTCCGTCTGCGAGAAGTCGTACCCCGCCACGCCCATGGCGCGGTCCAGCACCGCTTCGCGCAGCACGATGAAGCGGTTGTCTTCCGAGGCGGCAAGCGCAAACGGACGAAGATCGACCGGCGCGGGACGCGGGCCGCGGCCGGAGGGGCCTTCGGTCAGGCGGCGCCATAGCGGTGAGAGGAGCCACATCGACTCCTTATCGGCCGGGTTTGCCGATCCGTTAGTCCGCCGGGGCGGCGACTTGGCCTTCTCGGTGTTGCTCTTCTCGCGCGCTCGACTCGCCGTAGATCCCGCCGAGCACTGTCCTTGGCAACATGACAAAACAGCGGGGGTGAGGGGGGGCTTTGCCAAAAATCAGCCCCCCACGAAACAACGCGCCTCGCCAGTCAATCCGAAAAAATCACTCCACCCGCGCTCACCTCAGCACCAATCGGACTACGCGTGAAATATGCGGGCTAGCTCTTCTGGCGGATCGCGAGCACCGCCTGGTTCCTGAGCGTCTTGAGCAGGCTGAGTTCGTCGGGCCTGAAACGGAGGGTCTCGGCGCGTTCGGCGTCGGCGTAAATGAGGCCGAGCGCCTTCTTGTTGACGACGAGCGGCAGCAGCACCATGCCCTTTGCGCCGATCGCCTTCCTGTACCAGTCGGGCACGTAGGGCTTCACCTTTTCGGCGTCGAGGTCGTCCAGGCACAGATCGGCGCCCTGCACGACGGCCGCATAGAACACGTCGCGCGAACCAGTAGTGGGCACCGACAGTCCGGACTGCACGAGGGCATCGGCGTCCGCGCCAAAACCGAACCGGCACCGCAGCAGCTACCGGGCCGGCTCGATGACGAAAAGCAGCACGCGCGTGAATCCCATGGCGCGGTACATCGTCTCCAGGATGATGCGCAGCAGGTCGTTCAGGTGGTATTCGCCGACCAGCGTGTTGGTGATGTCCTGCACGCCCGCGGCCAGCGCCGCGTGCCGGTGGGCCGAGGGCAGCGCATCGGTGGGGGGGGCGGCGAACTGCGCCGGGTCGGCCGTGCGAAGAACGATGTCTGGAGCGATCCGGCGCAATGTGGGGTCTCCTTCGTCCGGAGCTGAAACAGGCGTCCCCCAGCTCCTGGCGTTGGCCACGACCGGGCACATGGTTGCGCTGTAGCCAAGGACCTGCGCGTCGCCCATCAGCCGGGCCAGCGATTCCTGGACCGCGCCGGTGAGGCCTCTGGCCGAAACGCCGGTGGCCGCGCCGAACCGTTCGACCAGCCCGGCCAGCTTCGCGGCGCGGTCGCGTTCGCTCGATGTTCGCACCACGGCCGCGAGGCTGTTGGAAAGTTCCGAGATCACGCGCAGCTTGTCGTCCTCGCCGACCGGGCGCGGCGCGGTCTTGCCGGCCGCGCACCTCATCGAGCTGAGGATCGTATCGGGGAGGTTCCAGGCGCGGCCCACGCCGGCGCCGAGGTCCTCGTAGGAAATGCCGAGCACCTCGGTGGAAGCGCGGCGTTCGTCGAACCCCCGGATCGCCATCAGGCGCGCGACTTCCCGCGCTTCGTCGTGCAGGTAATACGTGGTGAGCAACCGGCCCAGCCGGTGGTACATCGAGCAGATGAAGGCCTGTTCGGTGTCGTGAATGCCGACCAGGCCGCACAGCTGGCGCGAAAGGATCGCCGAGAAGTAGGACGCGACCACTTCGTCTTTGAGCTCCGCGGCCTTGGGCTTGTCGTGCAGGTACTCGAACAGCATCAGCGAAAGCGCGATCGACCGGACCTGGTCGAATCCGAGGATGGCCACCGCGCGCGACACGGTGCTGATCGTGCCGCCGAACTGCGCGTAGTTCGACGCATTGACGATGCGCAGCAGCTTGTTGGTGATCGAAAAGTCCTTGAGGATGCTGTTGCAAAGCACGCTCGCGTGCTCGCGGTCGACCGCCACGCACGTGACCGCGGAAAGCGCTCCGGACAGGACCGGGAAGTCGCTCTGGTGGCGCATGCGACGCAGCAGGAACTCGAGGGTTCCCTGCTTGGCCGGCTCGGCGGATTCGGGGGCGGCCGGCTCGGGCGCCAACCACGCCTCGAGCGCCGCCGCCATTGCGAGCGCTCCGTCGTATCGCTCGCGCGGGTCCTTGGCCAGGGCCTTCATCACGATCAGGTCGAGTTCGGGGGCGACGGTGGGGTTGCGCCGTGACGGCAGTTCGTAATCCTCGTGCACGATCCTGTGCATGGTCTGATAGGGGTCGCGCGAACGCACGGGCGGTGAGCCGGTGAGCATTTCATAGAGGACCACGCCGAGCGAAAACAGGTCGCAGGAGGCCTCGTAGCGATGCGTGGCGATGTACTCCGGCGCCATGTAGGCCGGCGTGCCGCAGAACTCGGCGTGCTCGTCCGAGGGGCCATGCACGGCGATGCCGAAATCCATCAGGCGCGGCACGCCCTCGGCAGTGAGCATGATGTTGGCCGGTTTCACGTCTCGGTGGACGACCTGCCTGGCGTGGGCGTAAGCAATGCCCTCGAGCAGCGCGAGCGTGATGCGCACCGCCTCGGCCGCCGGCATGAGTCCGTCGGCGCGCACGCGCTGCGCGAGGCTGTGCCCCTCGACCAATTCGAACACGAGGTAGGGCTCGCCCTGGTCTTCGCCCGCGTCGTAGAGCGTGACGATGTTGGGGTGCTGCAACCGGCTGACGATGCGCGCCTCGGCGAGCAGCGCTTCGAGTTGCGAAGCCGCGCCATCGGCATTCAGATGCAGAGTCTTGAGCGCGACTTGCCGCTCCAGGCGGGTGTCCATCGCAAGGTGGACCGCGCCCTGCGCGCCGCGGCCGAGTTCGCGCAGGACCTCGAAACGCCCGATGCGCGAGGGCACCAGCGCCTTGGGAGCCAGTGAAATTGCCGATGCCATGCCGTCCCCGGATCAGGAAGCGCGAAGAAAGGCGTCACGTTACGCGCGAGCGGGTTCATTCGATGCGTGAAACAGGGCGGGTTTCGGCCTTCAATTCGGGGCGGGGAATCCTTCGCAATTCGCCTCTTCGGTTTCGCCGGAGGGTGCCGATAATTCCAGCACAGACATTTCCAGATGCGGGGAAGGGCGCCGTGCAGATGAGCCTCAACCTCAATGGACAGGCGCACATGGTCCTGGCCTATTACGCGAGCGCGGAGGCCGAGCCGCTGATTCTGGACAACCTCGATCCCCGCGTAAGACCGGCTTCGCAGCGCACCGATCTGGATCCGGTCTACAGTTTCAACGACGACGAAATCAGGTTGGTGGCAGACGGCCGGCGCGGCAAGCCTTCGCAGATCCGGAACTGGATCCAGGTGCAGACGCGGCTCGCCATGGAAGCCAGCATCTAAAGATGGGGCTGCCGTGACTCTCGGAAGGCAACTGCTTTCCGGCATCGCGCTCATCTTCATCGCGCTCCTCGCCGGCATCGAGACGATCTACGTGACCAGCGCACGCGGCAATCTGGAGAACCAGCTCGACGCGCACGCCAATGAGACGGCCACGCAACTTGCGCTCTCTATCGGCGCGCGCATGCGGGTGATCGACCCTTCCCTCATCGGCATCATGGTGAGCCCTGTGTTCGACCGCGGCCACTTCCTGTCGATCACGGTCGAGGATCCGAAGGGCGAGATCCTGTTCGCCCGTCGGCTCGACCGTCGCACGACGGACGTGCCGGCATGGTTTACCGGCCTGGTGACGCTGGAAGGCCCGCAGGGAGAAGCGTTGATCAGTTCGGGATGGAGCCAGCTGGGTAAGGTCCTGGTGCGAGTCCACCCGGCGTATGCCTACCGCCAGCTCTACGACACGGCGCTCGCCACGTTCGCCTGGCTGGTCCTGCTGTTCGCGCTGGCACTCTTCGCGATGCGCCTGTACCTGCAGGGCATTCTGCGGCCGCTGAAAAAAATCGAGGAAACGGCTAATGCGATCAGCAACCGGCGGTTCGTCACCGTGGATATCCGGCCGCGAACACGGGAGTTGCAAAGCGTCATCGCCGCGATCAACAGCCTTTCGGGCAAGATCCGTGACACGATCGCCAGCGAATCCTCGCGCGCCGAGCGCCTGCGAAACGAACTTTACGAAGACGGCATGACCGGGCAACTCAACCGGCGCGGCCTGGAGCGTTCGATCGAGAGCGCCATCGGCGAGAAAGGCGACGTGCATTCCGGGACGCTGGCGCTGTTCGCCCCGAGCGGCCTGGAAGATATCAACAAGGCGCTGGGCGTGGCCAAGGGCGATGCACTCCTCGCGGGGCTCGCCGCGGCCATGGCCGCGCCAGTGCCGCCAATCCTTCCCCTCGTCGGCCGGTGGCACGGTCCGGTGTTCGCGGCTTTCCTGTCGGACGTGTCCGAC
>JBBQCV010000121.1:0-11027 GCA_038319115.1 Burkholderiales bacterium
ACCGCGAGCAGGTCGCCGTCGAGGATGCCGATGTCGCGCATCGACAGGCCCTTGACCTTGAGCAGGTAATCGGCGCGCGGGGTGAACATGTTGGGGTCGACCTGGTAGCGTCCCTGCACGTGCTCTTCGGCGAGGATGGGCGAGCCGGCGGCGACGCGGCCGATTACGGGCAGCTCCATGAGGCGCCCGGGGCGGTGGCCGGATTTGGTTTCGTTGATGCGGATGCCGCGCGAGGCCCCGGAGAGGATGTCGATGGCGCCCTTTTTCTCCAGCGCGCGCAGGTGTTGCTCGGCGGCGTTGACGGAGCGAAAGCCCATGCGCTCGGCGATCTCGGCGCGCGTGGGCGGGAAGCCCGACACTTCGGTCAGCTCGCGGATGAGCTGCAGGATCTCGGCTTGGCGATCGGTGAGCGCTTCCATTTTGCTCCCTTGGGGATACTGTGGGCCTGACCAGTGGAATTATATCCAGTAGTGCCGAAAACGCAAGCGTTTCGCGGGGTTACGCGCGGCTTGCAGCACCCTGAGGGGTACAATCCGGTCCCAGGAGAACGCTTTTGATCATCCAGTCGCTGCTCGACACCGACCTGTACAAGTTCACCATGATGCAGGTCGTGCTGCATCAGTTTCCCGGTGCCCAGGTCGAGTACAAATTCAAGTGCAGGAACCCGGGCATCGACCTGACGCCCTATCTCGACGAGATCCGCGCCGAGATCGGTGAACTGTGCACGCTGCGCCTGCGCGAGGAAGAGCAGGCGTACCTGCGCAACCTGCGCTTCATGACATCGGACTTCGTCGATTTCCTCGGCCTGTTCCACTTCAACGCCAAGTACGTGAGCGTGGTGCCCGACCCGGTGCTGCGAGGCGAGCTCGACATCACCATCCGCGGCCCCTGGCTGCACACCATCCTGTACGAGATCCCGATCCTCGCGATCGTGAGCGAGGTGTACTTCCGCCGTACCCAGCCCGGCGCGAGCCTGGACGAGGGGCGCCGCCGGCTGCGCGAAAAGCTCGGCATCGTGCGCGGGCTCGACGCGGCGCTCGAATTCAAGATCTCCGATTACGGCACGCGGCGGAGGTTCTCCCTGGCGTGGCACGAGGAGGTGATCCGCACCATCCAGGAAGAGGTGCCGCACATGTTCGCGGGCACCTCCAACGTGTGGCTCGCCATGCGCAACAACCTCACTTCGCTCGGGACGGTGGCGCACGAGTACATGCAGGCCTGCCAGGCGCTCGGGCCGCGGTTGCGCGACTCGCAGTCGTTCGCTTTCGAGATCTGGGCCAAGGAATACCGCGGCGACCTCGGCATCGCGATCTCGGACACGTACGGCATGGATGCCTTCCTGCGCGATTTCGACCTGTACTTCTGCAAGCTGTTCGACGGGGCGCGCCAGGATTCGGGCGACCCGGTGGAGTGGGGCGAGAAACTCATCGCGCATTACCTCAAGAACCGTGTCGACCCGCGCACCAAGACCCTCATCTTCTCCGACAGCCTCACAATCCCCAAGGCAGTGGACATTGCGCGGCGCTTCTCCGGCCGCGCGCGCCTGGCTTTCGGCATCGGCACCAACCTCACCAACGACGTCGGGTTCGCGCCGCTGCAGATCGTCATCAAGATGACCGAATGCAACGGCCAGCCGGTGGCCAAGCTGTCGGACTCCCCGGGCAAGACCATGTCGAAGGACGAGGGCTACCTGCGCTACCTGCGCCAGGTTTTCGGCGTCGCGGGGTAGGGGCGATGCCCTCGGTCGTGTCGCCTCCGCCGCCCGCAAGGGACGAAGCGGAGACCAGGAAACTGCGCAACACCGCCATTGCGGTGCTGGCGACGTGCTTCCTGCTCAACATGCTCGGGCGCGGTAGTGGCGACACGTACATCGTGTTCATCGGCCCGCTGGAAAAGGAGTTCGGCTGGACGCGCTCCCAGCTCACCGGCATCTACTCGGTCTACCTGCTGGTCGGCGGCGGCCTTGCGCCGCTGGTGGGAATGTTCTTCGACCGCTTCGGCCCGCGGCTGGTGTACTGCACCGGCACGGTGTTCCTCGCGGTGGCCTTCATGCTCGGCGGGTTCGTCTCCACGCTGTGGCAGTTCTACCTGCTGATGGGCGTGATGGTCGGCATCGGCAGCGGCCTGGCCGGCATGGTGCCGGCTTCGGGCCTCCTGGTGCGCTGGTTCCGCCCGCGGCTGTCCACCGCCATGGGCATCGCGTTTGCCGCCACCGGCATGGGCTCGCTCACTTTTGTGCCGCTTGCGCAGGCGATGCTGGTCGAATACGACTGGCGCGCGACCTATCGCATCCTCGGCATCGGCATGTTGTGCGTGGTGCCGGTGGTGGCCTTTGTGATCCCGTGGAAGCGGTTCGCCGAAGGCCATCCCGACTACCGCGTCCACACCCGCACCAAGGAGAGCGGGGCGGAAGGCTGGACGCTCGGCGCGGCGATGAAGACGCCGCTTTTCTGGGCGCTCGCCCGCGTGTTCTTTTTCACGTCCCTGGGCATGTTCACCGTGGTGGTGCAGTCGGTGGTGTTTTTCATCGACTCGGGCTTCTCGCCCCTCGTGGCCGCGAGCGCGTTCGGGATCACCGGGATGCTCTCGATGGTCAGCGTGGCCGCGAGCGGACCGCTGGCCGAGCGCTTCGGCGTCCGCCGCACCGTCAGCGTGAGCTTTGTCGGCTCGGCGCTCGGGGTCGCGCTGTTGATTGCGCTTTCGTACCGGCCCTGGGCGGGAATGTTGTTCGCCTATGTGCTGATCTTCGGCCTGTGCCAGGGCATGCGCGGGCCCATCGTGTCGTCAATCACCACCCGCCAGTTCGCTGGCCCAAAGGTCGCCACCATTTACGGCATGATTTTCACCGCCAACGCGCTCGGCTCGGCGTCGGGCTCCCTCATCGGCGGCGTGCTGCACGACCTCACGGGCGGGTATCGCGCCGGGTTCCTGTTCGCGCTGTGCTCGATGGCGTTCGCGGTCACCACCTTCTGGACCGTGCCCGCGCTGCGCAAGATTCCCTAGCGCCTGCTCACCACCGCGCGGGCAGTTTCCGGTGCACGGTGACGTGTTTCGCGTCGATCGAAATGTACCCGCCGGCGGCGAGGTCTTTGAGGATGCGGCTCACCATCTCGCGCGAGCCGCCGATGCGCGCGGCGATGTCGTGCTGGGTGAGCCTCTCGGGCACCACGCGCACGCCATCCTTCTCCACCGAGTGGCTGTCGACGAACTTGACGAAGCGCCCGTAGACATCGTTCAGGGTCAGGTCGCGCACCCGCGCCGTGAGGCTGCGCACCCGGCCGATGAGGCGATTCATGAGGTCGCGCGCAAACATCGCGTTGTGCTCGATCAGGGTTTCGACATCGGCGCGCGGGACGAGGTACGCCCGGCACGGCTCGAGCGCCATGATGGAGGCCGAGCGCGGGCCGCCGTCGAGCACCAGTTCGCCGAAATAGTCGCCGACCTCGATGGTGTTGAGCACCACCTCCTTGCCGTCTTCGTGGCTCAGGAAAGCCTTGACCCGTCCCGAGAGCAGCACGTAGAGCGAGTCGGTGCCGTCGCCTTCGTTGACGAGCACCGCGCTCTTGGGAAAAGACCGGATCACTCCGCGGGGGGACAGCGTGCGCAGCGCAGCTTCGTCCAGGCCTGCGAAAGGACTCGGAGTTTCCTGCATAGCGTTTTCCCTGCCCGCTCAACGAGCCCGGCGCGCCGAGGCCGGCGCGCCAGTGGCGCCGCGAGGCTTCGGCGCGCCAAAATTTTCACACATTTTCCCAATTGTGCATATGGCACAGAACTGCAGTGCCGTGCGGCACCCGCGCGATGGCGCGTGAAGGTCTACGGTTAGCACCACGAACCGACGGAGGCAGACATGCAGCGCGAACCCGAATTCTTGCTCCCCGAATCCGAACTCCTTGCCGGCTTGCACGACACCCCCTCCACAAGGCGGATACGCCGTCTGCTCCCGGAGGTGGAACAGGCCGAACCTTGGGCCGCGGTGGTCTTCGGGCTCGCCCTCTGCGCCATCGTCGTCGCGTCGAGCCTGGCCTGAAGGAGGCCGCCATGTGGAACCAGTTTGTCGACCGCAGCGAGCTTCCGGACTCATCCTCCCAGGAGGATCCGATCCAGTCCGTGGCCTCCGGAATGATCATCTGCATGCTGATCCTGGCGGTGTTCGCGGTGGTTTGATGCCGTCAGGCGGTTGAAGCGTCTCCTCGCCGGGTTCCTCCTCCGGCGGTTGTGGCGGGCCAGTCGCACCGGCCCGCCTTTTTATTTTCCCGTCGCTCCCGCGCCCCAGAGACCGGGATTGAGGTTGTCTTCCCCATAGGCAGAAAGGATTGGGTCAGGTGCCGGGCTTGCCTGCATCCGCGCGAGGATGCGCAGCAGCTGGCGGCGGCGCTCCATGGGCGCGCGCATGAAACCGGTGGCCTTGAGCGCGTCGAGCCGGGCGAGGGCGACCTGCTGCTGGGGGGTGCCCGCGGTGAAGTAGGTCGAGAACGTGCTTTGTTCCACCAGCCCGTCGAGCAGCGCGGCATCGAGCCATTCGCGCTCGCGGCCGCCCGGGTCGACCCGATCGAAAGCGGCCACCGGCGCCAGGGCCGCGGCAGATGGGGGGCCACCGCCGCCTTGCAGGCTGATTTTGAGCGCCTCGTTCAACAGTTCAACCGAGCGCTGGCGCAGGCCGAGTTCGCGCGCGATGCGGGCGCCGGTGGCAAGGTCGCGTGCCCCGCCACCCGGCGCGCAGCGGGCTTCCATCGCCGTGTGGGCCGCGCGCAGGTGCGCCACGCGCAGCGCCGCATCGTTACCGGACGCATGTGCCGCCCGATAGTGCGTGAGGGAGTCGGCGCTGAGTACGGTGACCGGCGAGCGGGCGAGGATGCCTTCGCTTGCCAGCCTCTGCGCCCGCCCGGCCTTGCACGCGAACAGGTTGAGGCTGAAGACATCCGGCGGGTCCGACGCATCGAAGGGCGCGAGCACGCCGAGCCCCGGGACGAGGATGTACGGTGCATACCCCGACGCGCGCAGCCGCTCGACCAAGTGCAGGTTCAGCACCTCGCCGTGCTTGATCTCGAACATGACGAGCGGGTCGGCCGCGTCGAGGAAAGCCGCGCCTCCTTCGAGGATGCGCGCCTCCTCGCCTTCGGCATCGAGCTTGAGGAAGTCGATGTCGTCCCAGCGGTTGCGCGCGGCGAGCGCGTCGAGGGTGGTGAGCGGCACTTCCTCGCTGGCCGCGCCGGGGGAGCCCTGGGCGATTGAGTTGAGTTCAGAGTTGGCCTCGGTGGACAACTGCGCGGTGCCTTCGCGGTTGGAGAGCGCGGTCCGGATCAGCGTGGTGTTCGCGAGGGCGTTGTCCGCGATGCTGCGCTCGAGATAGGCCGCAGTCTGCGCCGCCGGCTCGACCGACCAGATACGCCCGCCCGGCCCGGCGGCCTTGGCGAGCGAGAGCGAATACAAGCCGTAGTTGGCGCCGATGTCGACGATGCGCGCGCCCGCGCCGAGGCACCGGCAGAGGAACACGATCTCGTCCTCGAACCAGTTCTCCTGCTCGAGCAGCACATACGGTGTGAGCAGGTCGATGCGCGGCGGCACGGCGACCGTCACGCCCGCCGCCACGCGCACGCCCATCACCGGCAGGCCGGCCGGGTCGGCGCGCGAGCTCATCGGTGGCGCAGCAAGCCCGATTCGTGCGCCTCGCGTTCGAGCGATTCGCGAAACGCCGGATGCGCGATCGCAATCATTTTCATCGGGCGTTCCGAGAGCGGCACGCCACGCAGGTCGGCTGCGCCGTGCTCGGTGACGAACACGCCGGCTTCGCTGCGTGGTGTGGCAACCGGCCCCGAAATGCGGGCGACGATGCGCGAGGCCTTGGTGCCCACCGAGGCGGGCAGGCAGATCAGCGAGGCGCCGCCGGGCGAGGCATTGGCCGCGCGGATGAAGTCGAGCGCGCCGCCGATCGCGCCGACATAGCTGCCGCCGGGCGCGGCCGAAGCGACCGTCTCCGCGTTCACCTGTCCGGTGAGGTCGACCTCGACCGCCGAATTCACCGCCACGAAGCGCTCCAGCCGCCCGAGTGTCCGCGCGCTGTGGGTGTAGTCGGTCGAGCGCAGGCTGATCGAAGCATTGCGGTGCGCGAAGTCGAACAGCAGGCGCGTGCCGAACAGCACCCCGCCCACCGAGACTCCGGGGTCGATCGATTTGTGCGCATTGGTGATCGCGCCGCTTTGCATGAGGCGCGCGATGCCGTCGCACAAGAGGCCCGAATGGATGCCGAGGTCGCGCCGGTCGCCCAGCGCCGCGAGGATCGCGTCGGGCAGCGACCCGAGGCCGAACTCGAGCACCGAGCGGTCGGGGATGTAGTGCGCGGCGTTGCGGCCGATGGCCAGCTCCACTTCGCCCGGCGCGCCGTAGGGCAGGGGCACGATGGGGCGCGAGGTGTGGATCCTATGGGCGAAATCGGCCGCCTTCATGAGCGGCTGGGTGTGCGTCCACGGCACCTGGTCGTTGACCTCGGCGATCACCACGCGCGCCGTCTCGAGCGCGGCGCCCAGGTACTCCACCGAGATCCCCAGGCTGTATTCGCCCCGCTCGTTGGGTGGGCTCACCTGCAGCAGCACAACGTCGGCGCGCAGGTGCCTGCTGCGGATGAGGCCGCCGAGCTGTGAATAGGGAAACGGGCAGATGTCGAGCAGGCCCGCATCGGCGAGCTTGCGGTTGTGCCCCGCGCCGCAGTACGACAGCAGCTTCAGGTGGTCGGCATGCGCAGCGTTGACCGTGCCTGCGTAATTGACCCCGAGGAAAACACTCGCGCCGCTGTAGCGCTCGCGTTGCGCAACGAAGGCCTCGGTGAGGGTGAGGGGCTCGGCGCACGCCTGGCCCCAGAACACGCCGTCGCCGGGCCGGATCCAGGCCGAAAGGTCGAGGGCGGCGGCGTCATTTTGCATGGCCGATGCTAACATTGGCCCCAAGTTTTTCCCTTCGCCATTCCACCATCCCACCCGGAGTTCCCCGTGCTCGACGACAAAGGCCTTGACCTGCTGTTCCGCAACGCCCGCAGCCAGAATGGTTTCAGCAGCGAGCCCGTGAGCGACGCAAAACTGCGCGAGCTCTACGACATCGTGAAATGGGCGCCGACTACCATGAACATCCAGCCGATGCGCATCGTTTTCATCAAGTCGGCCGAGGGCAAGCAGAAGCTCGAGCCCGCCCTGTCGCCGGGCAACCACGACAAGACGATGGCCGCGCCGGTGTGCGCGATCGCCGCGTTCGACACGCACTTCTACACCCACCTGCCGCAGATGTTCGCGCATCGCCCGCAGGCCATCGAACTTTTCCAGGGCCCCGAGAAAGCCGCGCACGCCGAGAAGACCGCGTTTCGCAACGCCTCGATGCAAGGCGGGTATTTCATCCTCGCCGCGCGTGCGGTCGGCCTCGATTGCGGCCCCATGTCCGGATTTGACAACGCCAAGGTGGACGACGCCTTCTTTCCCGACGGCAAGTGGAAGTCGAACTTCCTGTGCACGCTCGGCAAGGGCGACCCTTCCAAGGTGATGCCGCGGCTGCCGCGGCTGTCGTTCGACGAGGCCTGCAAGATCGTCTGATCGGACCACGAACCGGGGGGACAACATGGCGAAAGCGACTATCGACAACCAGCCCGGTACGACTGCGTCGAACCCGGACCAGCCTTGGGGCGCGCTGGGGTTCGGCCCGGCCAATTACGCCCCGCTTTCGCCCATCACCTTCCTGCCTCGCGCCGCCGAGATCCATCCGGCCCGGGCGGCGGTGGTGCACGGCGAGCGCACCATCAACTACGCTGATTTTTACGCGCGCGCGCGGCGGCTTGCGTCGGCGCTGGCGGCACGCGGTGTCGGCAAGGGCGACGTGGTCTCGGTCATGCTGCCCAACGTGCCGGCGATGCTCGACGTGCACTACGGCGTGCCCGTGCTCGGCGCGGTGCTCAACACCATCAACACCCGCCTCGACGCGGCCACCGTCGCCTATATCCTTGCGCACGCCGGCGCCAAGGTGCTCATCACCGACCGCATGTACTCGGGCGTGGTCGGGCCTGCGCTGAAGGAACTCGGGCGAGCGATCCTCGTGATTGAAGTCGACGATCCGCTCTACACTGGTCCGGGCGAACGGGTGGGGGAAATCGAGTACGAAGCCTTCATCGCCGCGGGTGACCCCGCGTTCGAATGGCGGCTGCCCGACAACGAGTCCGACCCTATCGCCCTCAACTACACCTCGGGCACCACCGGGCGCCCCAAGGGCGTGGTCTACCACCATCGCGGCACCTTTCTCGAATCGCTGGGCAACATCGCGGCGTGGCCGATCCCGGCGGCGCCGGTGTACCTGTGGACGCTGCCGCTGTTCCACTGCAACGGATGGGGATTCCCGTGGTCCATCACCGCCATGGGCGGCACCCACGTCTGCCTGCGCGCGATCGATCCCGCGCAGGTTTTTGCGCTGATCGTGCGCCATGGCGTGACCCACATGTGTGGCGCCCCTACGGTGCTCAGCATGCTCACGTCGGCCAGCCCCGAGGTGCGCCGGCCTTTCGCGCATCCGGTCCACATCATGACCGGCGGATCGCCACCGCCCGCGAAAGTGCTGCTGGAGATGGAAGCGCTTGGCTTCGACGTGCTGCATATCTACGGCATGACCGAACTGCAGGGGCCCTCGACGACCTGTGCACCGCAGGAAAGCTGGGTCTCGCTGCCTACGGATGAGCGCGCCAATCTCATGGCCAGGCAGGGCGTGCGTTACCAGGTCGTGGAGGGCCACATCGTCGGCGACCCGCTCACGTGCGAACCCGTGCCCAAAGACGGCAAGACCATCGGCGAAGTCCTCATCCGCGGCAACACCGTCATGCTCGGCTACCTCAAGGATCCCAAAGCCACTGCCGAAACGTTTCACGGCGGCTGGATGCACACCGGCGACCTCGCGGTGTGGGACGAAACCAACTACATCGAGGTCAAGGACCGCAAGAAGGACATCATCATTTCCGGCGGCGAGAACATCTCGTCGGTGGAAGTGGAGATCGCGCTGTACAAGCATCCGTCCACGCTCCTCGCCGCAGTGGTGTCGCGCCCCGACGAGAAGTGGGGCGAAACCCCGTGCGCTTTCGTGCAGCTCAGGGAGGGCGCCGTCGCAACCGAGGCTGAGTACATCGAGTGGTGCCGCGCCAACCTCGCCCGCTACAAGATCCCGCGCAAGGTCGTGTTCGGGCCTATCCCGACCACCGCCACCGGAAAGATCCAGAAATACGTGCTGCGGGAGCAGGCGAAGGCCTTATAGGGGGCTTTGGAGTGCCTTGTAGGAATTCGCGCAAGGCCCTGTTCCGCGAGTAGAGGGTAATTTAAGTAATTGATCCTTAATAGTTTTTGTGACCTGTTTCAATTGCTTACAAATGGATCGCCCCGGCGGCGGAACCCCTTTCGCCTACCCCCTGTCAGACCTGTACCTACAACCATGTAGGTGTTTGACGGCCCCGATGTAGGACTGGGCGCCGCCGCTGACGGGCCTGAGCACCCTGTCGTTTCTTTACCCCCATTTTTCCTGGATAAAGACGATGACATCGACTCGCCAAGCCACCCCTTTGCATGCATTTGTCCTGGCCATCCTGTTGGTTGCCATGGGCGGGGTAATGCACATGAACGGGAACCTCCCGGTGGCCGAATTCATCTCCAATGCGCTCTATTCGCGTGGCCACATCGGCGCCAGGCCGGCGGACGAAGCCACCGCGGCCTTCGAGCAGCAGGGTTCGGCGCAGTCGCAGGAGCCCGCGCGCCGCGAGACCACGGCGCAGAAGCGCGCGCGCTACGCCCCCTTCATCGAAGCGGCCGCCCAGGAGAGCAAGGTCGAGGCGGAATTGATCGAGGCGGTGATCACAGCTGAGTCGGCGTTCAACCCGCTGGCGGTGTCGCGCGCCGGTGCCGTTGGCCTCATGCAGCTCATGCCCGACACGGCCAAGCGCTTCGGCGTCACCGATCGCACCGACCCCGAGCAGAACATCCTCGGCGGCGCGAAGTACCTCAACTTCCTCCTGCGCAAATTCGGCGATCCCAGGCTGGCGATCGCGGCGTACAACGCAGGCGAGGGCAACATCAAGAAGCACGGCAACAAGATCCCGCCGTTCAAAGAAACGCGCCAGTACGTCCCGAAGGTGCTCGCCTTCTACAACAAGTACCGCGACGACAACGCCTCCTGACCCGATCGCAGAAGTCGGGTCAGAGTCGACTTACATTCCGACCCCCATTTCCCAGCCTTTCCCGCAGAGCGTCGAGGTCCTTGCGTTCGCCGCGCACCTGGAAGATGGCCCCATCCTCGCCGGCACGCTCCTCCAGCACTTCGCAGTTGGCGAACAGTTCCCCGCGCAACTTCTGCGCCGACCACGGCAGGAACAGCTCGGCCTTGACGAGGCGCCGCCTGAAGAACGAGCGGATCGCCTTGTGCAGTTTCGCGACGTCGTCCTTGTCCAGGGCGCTCATCACGATGCACTTGGGGTACTGGGCGCGCAGGGCTTTCGCGCGTTCGGCCTGCGCCGCGGCATCGCCCACCCGGTCGATCTTGTTGAACACGCGCAGTCGCGGCACCTTGCCGGCATCGATCTCCGCCAGCACTTTCTCGGTCACCTCAACCTGGCGCTCATAGCCGGAGTCGCTGGCGTCGATCACGTGCAGGAGCAATGACGCCTCGGCGGCTTCGTCCAAGGTCGACTTGAACGAAGCGACGAGGTCGTGCGGCAGGTTCTTGATGAAGCCCACCGTGTCGGTCACCAGCACCCTCGGCACGCCAGCGGGCTCCAGTGCCCGCACGGTGGTGTCGAGCGTGGCGAACAGCTTGTCGGCCACCAGCACCTCGCTGCCGGTCAGCGCGCGCATCAGCGTCGACTTGCCCGCGTTGGTGTAGCCGATCAGCGCCACGCGCGCCACGCCCAGGCTCTCCTGGCGCCGCGCGACCTGGGTGCGGCGCTCGAGGTCGAAGACGATGAGCTCGTTCTTGAGCTCCGCGATGCGATCGCGAATCTTGGCGCGGTCCGCCTCGCCAGCCGC
>JBBQCV010000122.1:0-10992 GCA_038319115.1 Burkholderiales bacterium
GCCGGAAACGGCGCAATCGAGCGCGTGACGGACGTGCCGATCTATTTCACCGATCAGCTCGTGCGCCGCTCGCCGCCGCTGCAGAAAACCGCCGATGCCAGGTCGCCGCGGGCGAGGATGAATCGCCGCCTCATGGCCGAACTGGACGTGGCCGAGGGTGACCGGGTCCGCCTGCGCCAGGGCGACGGGGAGGCAGAACTGGCGGTAGCCGCCGAAGACGGGCTTCCCGACCATTGCATCCGGGTGGCTGCCGCCCACCCCTCCACCGCGGCGCTGGGGCCGATGGCGGGTGAACTGGCGGTGGAAAAAATCAGCGTGAAGGCGGTCGCCTGATGCTCGAGTCGCTCCTCGCCTTCTCGGAAGCGCGGCTGGGCCCGTTGTGGGGGCCCGCGCTCTACGAACTGGCGACGTCGCTCGTCTTCATCGTCGCGATCATCGTGCCGCTGATGCTTTCGGTCGCCTACCTCACGCTGTGGGAGCGGAAGATGATCGGCTGGATGCAGATCCGCATCGGCCCGAACCGGGTGGGGCCGCTCGGCTTGTTCCAGCCCATCGCCGACGGGGTAAAACTACTGTTCAAGGAAATCATCTCTCCCGCCCAGGCGAGCACACGGCTCTTTTTCATCGCCCCGGTCATGGCGCTGATGCCGGCGCTGGCCGCGTGGGCGGTGGTGCCCTTCGCCCCCGAGCTCGTGCTGGCCGACATCAACGCAGGCCTGCTCTACGTCATGGCGCTGACCTCGCTGGGCGTCTATGGGGTCATCATCGCCGGCTGGGCGTCCAACTCCAAGTACGCTTTCCTTGGGGCCATGCGTTCGGCCGCGCAGATGGTGTCCTACGAGATCGCGATGGGCTTCGCGCTGGTGGTGGTGCTCATGGTGTCGGGCAGCCTGAACCTGTCGGAGATCGTGAACCAGCAGGGCCGCGGAATGGCGGCTTCCATCGGGCTCAATTTCCTGTCGTGGAACTGGCTGCCCTTGCTGCCGATCACGGTCGTGTATTTCGTCGCCGGCGTGGCCGAAACCAACCGCGCACCCTTCGACGTGGTGGAGGGCGAGTCGGAGATCGTGGCCGGCCACATGGTCGAGTATTCCGGCATGGCGTTCGCGCTGTTCTTCCTGGCCGAATACGCCAACATGTGGCTGATCTCGGCCCTTGCCGTGATCATGTTCTTCGGTGGCTGGCAGGCGCCTTTCCACAGCGTGTTCACCGATTTCGTCCCGCCCATCCTATGGCTGGGAATCAAGATGTTCTTCGTGGTGTCGCTGTTCGTCTGGTTCAGGGCCACCTTTCCGCGCTATCGCTACGACCAGATCATGCGGCTGGGCTGGAAGATCTTCATTCCCGTGACGCTCGTCTGGCTGGTGGTGATCGGGGTGTGGATGCAGACGCCCTGGTCCCTGTGGAAATAAGGAGCGAACCATGCAAAGGGTGATCGAGTTCTTCCGCTCATTCCTGCTCATCGAGCTGGTGCGCGGCATGTTCCTGACCGGGCGCCACCTGTTCGCGCGCAAGATCACGGTGCAGTTCCCCGAGGAAAAGACCCCGATGAGCCCGCGCTTTCGCGGCCTGCACGCGCTGCGCCGCTATCCCAACGGCGAGGAACGCTGCATCGCCTGCAAACTGTGCGAGGCAGTCTGCCCGGCGCTGGCGATCCACATCGAGTCGGAGCAGCGCGACGATGGCACGCGCCGCACCACGCGCTACGACATCGACCTCACCAAGTGCATCTTCTGCGGATTCTGCGAGGAGGCCTGCCCGGTCGACGCGATCGTCGAGACGCGCATCCTCGAATACCACGGCGAACGGCGTGGCGACCTGTACTACACCAAGCCGATGCTGCTCGCGGTCGGTGACAAGTACGAGGCGCAGATCGCCCAGGACCGCCAGGCCGACTCGGCGTATCGCTAGCCCATGCTGTTCGAAACCATCACCTTCTATGTCTTCGCGGCGATCCTGCTTGTTGCCGCAGTGTCCGTGGTTACGGCACGCAACCCCGTGCACGCGGCGTTGTTTCTCGTGCTCGCGTTCTTCACCGCCTCGGCGATCTGGATGCTGCTGCGCGCCGAGTTCCTCGCCATCACGCTGGTGCTCGTCTACGTGGGCGCGGTCATGGTGCTGTTCCTGTTCGTGGTCATGATGCTCGACGTCAACCTCGATCGCATGCGCGAGGGATTCTGGAGCTACCTGCCGCTGGGCGCGACGGTGGGCATCCTCATGGTGGCCGAAATGGTGCTCGTGCTCGGCGGGCGCTATTTCGACTTCATGCTGCCCAGGCCCAAGGACTACAGCATCACCTACAGCAACACCAAGGAGCTCGGGCGGCTCCTGTACACCGATTACATGTACCCGTTCGAGATAGCCGCGGTGATATTGCTGGTGGCAATCGTCGCAGCCATCGCGCTGACCCTGCGCCGGCGCAAGGACACCAAGAGGCAGGACCCGTCGGCCCAGGTGCGCGTGCAGCGGTCCGACCGCGTGCGCATCGTGTCGATGCCCTCGGAGGGTGACCAGTGACCCTCACCCTGTCGCATTTCCTCGTCCTGGGCGCATTGCTCTTCGCCATCAGCGTGGTGGGGATCTTCCTCAACCGCAAGAACGTGATCATCCTGCTCATGGCGATCGAACTCATGTTGCTCGCGGTCAACCTGAACTTCATCGCCTTTTCGCATTACCTGGGCGACCCGGCGGGGCAGATATTCGTGTTCTTCATCCTTACCGTGGCGGCGGCCGAGTCGGCCATCGGCCTGGCGATCCTGGTGGTGCTGTTCCGCAACCTCAACACGATCAACGTCGACGACCTCGACTCGCTCAAGGGGTAGCGCGGCAATGGCTATCGAAATTCACCGCGCCCCGCACGGATCGAACCGATGATCGCGATGAAAACCCTGTACCTGATCGTGCCTCTCGCGCCGCTGGCCGGGTCGATCGCCGCGGGCCTGTTTGGGCGCAGCATCGGTCGCGCCGGCGCCCACTGGGTCACGATCGTCTCGGTGCTGGTTTCGTTCATCGCCTCGTGCGTGATCTTCGCCGACGTCTGGGCGGGCAACGTCTACAACGGCAGCGTCTACACCTGGATCACCAGCGGCGAGACGCGCCTGGAAATCGGCTTTCTCATCGACCGGCTCACCGCGCTGATGATGATCGTGGTGACCTTCGTGTCGCTGATGGTGCACATCTACACCATCGGCTACATGGCCGAAGACCCCGGCTACCAGAGGTTCTTTTCCTACATTTCGCTTTTCACCTTCTCGATGCTGATGCTGGTGATGGCGAACAACTTCCTGCAGCTCTTCTTTGGCTGGGAGGCCGTCGGGTTGGTGTCCTACCTGCTGATAGGGTTCTGGTACACGCGGCCTACCGCGATCTACGCCAACATGAAGGCATTCCTCGTCAACCGAGTCGGCGACTTCGGCTTCCTGCTGGGGATCGGCCTCGTGCTCGCGCATTTCGGCACGCTCGATTACGGCGCGGTTTTCTCGCAGGCGCCGGGCGCGGCCGCGACGGCGATCGAGGTGTTCCCAGGCAGCCCGTGGCTGCTGGTGTCGGTCATCTGCATCTGCCTTTTCGTCGGCGCCATGGGCAAGAGCGCCCAGTTCCCGCTGCATGTCTGGCTGCCCGATTCGATGGAGGGCCCGACGCCGATCTCGGCGCTGATCCACGCCGCCACCATGGTGACGGCCGGGATCTTCATGGTGGCGCGCATGTCGCCGCTGTTCGAGTTGTCGGACGCCGCGCTGTCGGTGGTGCTGGTGATCGGGGCGATCACGGCCCTCTCGATGTCGATGGTGGCCATCACCCAGTTCGACATCAAGCGCGTGGTCGCGTATTCGACCCTGTCGCAGCTGGGGTACATGACGATGGCGCTGGGGGCATCGGCGTATTCGGTCGGCATCTTCCACCTCATGACGCACGCGTTCTTCAAGGCCGTGCTGTTTCTTGGCGCAGGCTCGGTCATCATCGCCATGCACCACGAACAGGACATGCGCCGCATGGGCGGGTTGAGGAAGTACATGCCCATCACCTACTGGACGGTGCTGATCGGTGCGCTCGCCAATGCCGGTTTCCCGCCTTTTGCCGGCTTCTTCTCCAAGGACACCATCATCGAGGCGCTGCACGCCTCACATACGCCGGGCGCGACGTTCGCCTACATGGCCGCACTTGCCGGGGTGTTCTTCGCCGGCCTGTACTCGCTGCGGCTGGTATTCATGACTTTTCATGGCGCCGAACGCATGGACGAGCACACCAGGAAAAACCTGCACGAGACGCCGTGGGTGGTCACGGTGCCGCTGGTGCTGCTGGCGATCCCTTCTGTGGTGGCGGGCTGGACGATAGGCAGCGTGGTGTACGGTGAGTATTTCGGCCCGGCCATCCAGGTGCTTCCCGTGCACGGCGCAATGGCCGAGCTGGCCGAGGAATTCCATGGCGTAATGCCGATGATGCTGCATGGCGTTATGGCGTTGCCGTTCTGGCTCGCGCTCGCCGGCGCCGCGACCGCCTGGTATTGCTATATCGCGCGTCCCGACCTGCCACGCGTGATCGCCAACCGCTTCGGTGTGCTCTACGCGATCGTCGAGCGCAAATATGGGTTCGACGAGCTGTATTCGTGGCTCCTCGCCGGCGGGGCGCGGGTGGTTGGCAACGGGCTGTGGAAGTACGGCGACCAGCGCCTGATCGACGGGCTTGCGGTGAACGGGACCGCCCGCCTCGTGGGCTGGTTTTCGCGCGTGGTGCGCCTGTTCCAGACCGGGCTTGTGTACCAGTACGCCTTCACCATGATCATCGGCGTGTTCGTGCTGCTGACCCTATGGTTTGCGCGACCCTGACCGGACAGCGTCACTAAACGACAACAATGCAGACCACGTCCCACCTTCTAAGCCTCGCAATATGGGTGCCCATCGCGGCCGGCGTGCTCACGCTTGCGACCGGCGGCGACCGCAACGCGGCGATGGCGCGCGCCATTGCCCTTGTCGGCGCGTTGTTGGGTTTCCTCGTCACGATCCCGCTTTACACCGGTTTCGACGTGCAGTCGGCCGGAATGCAGTTCGTCGAGCTCGCGCCGTGGATCGGACAGTTCAACGTGAACTACCACCTCGGCGTGGACGGGATCTCGGTGCTGTTCATCCTGCTCAACAGCTTCATCACCGTACTGGTGGTGATCGCCGGCTGGACGGTGATCGAGAACCGCGTGGCGCAGTACTTCGCCTCCTTCCTGATGCTCTCCGGGATCATGAACGGGGTATTCGCCGCACTCGACGGCGTGCTGTTCTATGTGTTTTTCGAGGCCACTCTGATCCCGATGTTCATCATCATCGGGGTCTGGGGCGGCTCCAACCGCGTCTATGCCGCGCTCAAGTTCTTCCTGTATACGCTGATGGGGTCGCTGCTCATGCTGGTCGCGGTCCTGTACCTGTACTCGAAATCCGGCGGCAGCTTCTCGATCCTCGACTGGCACCGGCTGCCGCTCGCGCTGCCGGCGCAGAAATGGCTGTTCTTCGCCTTCCTGCTTGCATTCGCGGTCAAGGTGCCCATGTGGCCAGTGCACACGTGGCTGCCCGATGCCCACGTCGAGGCCCCTACCGGGGGCTCGGTCGTGCTGGCCGCCATCATGCTGAAGCTGGGCGCCTATGGTTTCGTGCGGTTTTCGCTGCCCATCCTGCCGGATGCGAGCCGCGAGCTTGCGTGGCTCATGATCGCGCTGTCGCTGGTGGCGGTGGTGTACATCGGGCTGGTGGCGCTGGTGCAGGCCGACATGAAGAAGCTGATCGCCTATTCGTCGATCTCGCACATGGGCTTCGTGACGCTGGGCTTTTTCATCTTCAACCCGTACGGCGTCGAAGGCGCACTGGTGCAGATGATCTCGCATGGGTTCATTTCCGCCGCCATGTTCCTGTGCGTGGGGGTCATGTACGACCGTATGCACAGCCGCCAAATCGCCGATTACGGCGGCGTGGTCAATACGATGCCCAGGTTCGCCGCATTCTTCATGCTGTTCGCGATGGCCAACTGCGGCCTGCCGGGCACCAGCGGCTTCGTGGGTGAGTTCATGGTGATCATGGGGGCGATGAAGGCGAACTTCTGGATTGCCTTTACCGCCGCCATCACCCTGGTGCTCGGCGCTGCCTACACCCTCTGGATGTACAAGCGCGTCGTGTTCGGGGCGGTGGCCAACGAGCGCGTCGCCGCGCTCACCGACCTCAACGGGCGTGAGTTCGCCGTGCTCTCGGCGCTGGCGATCGCCGTGCTTGCCATGGGCATCTACCCGCTGCCCTTCACCGAGGTCATGCACGCCTCGGTGAACGACCTCCTGCGCCACGTTGCGCTGCCCAAGTTATGACGAGCGCGCTTCCCCTGGTCAATACGACGCTGCCGGACTTCATGCCGGCGCTGCCGGAAATCTTCCTGCTGGTCATGGCCTGCGTGGTCATGGTGGCCGACCTGTTCGTGACCAGCCCGCGCCGGACAGTCACGTATGTGCTCGCGCAACTGTCGCTCGCCGGCTGCGCGGCGCTCACACTGGTGGTGATGTTCAGCACGCAGGGCATGCCGGTGTACACGTTCAGCGACCTGTTCGTCGCCGATCTCATGTCGCACCTGCTCAAGCTGGCGGCCTATATCGGCGCCTCGGTCACGCTGGTCTATGCGCGCCAGTACATGCTCGACCGGGACCTTTTCAAGGGCGAGTTCTTCACGCTGCTGTTGTTCTCGACCCTGGGCGGCATGATCCTCATGTCCGCCAACAGCTTCCTGACGGTCTACATGGGCCTGGAACTGCTGTCGCTGTGCCTGTACGCGATGGTCGCGCTGAACCGCGATTCGGCTGCCTCGACCGAGGCGGCAATGAAGTATTTCGTCCTCGGCGCGCTCGCCTCCGGCCTGCTGCTCTACGGCATGTCCATGATCTATGGCGCCACCGGCTCGCTCACCATCACCGACATCGCGAAGGCGATCGGCAGCCGGACCGCGGGTAGCGGGGTGTTCGACCGGACGATCCTTATTTTCGGCCTGGTGTTCGTGGTGTGCGGCCTGGCGTTCAAGCTGGGAGTGGCGCCGTTCCACATGTGGATACCCGATGTCTACCATGGCGCACCCACGGCGGTGACGCTGGTGATCGGCACCGGGCCCAAGCTGGCGGCCTTCGCGATGGCCATCCGCCTGCTCGTCAACGGCATGCTGGACCTTGCCGCCGACTGGCAGCAGATGCTCGCCATCATGGCCGTGCTGTCGATGGCGATCGGCAACATCACCGCCATTGCGCAGACCAACCTGAAGCGCATGTTGGCCTATTCGACCATCTCGCACATGGGTTTCCTGCTGCTCGGCCTGCTTTCGGGCGTGGTGGGCGGCAACTGGCGCAACGCGCCCGACGCCTACAGCGCCTCGATGTTCTATGTCGTCGTCTACGTGCTCATGACGCTCGGGTCGTTCGGCATGCTGCTGTTCCTGTCGCGCGCGGGCTTCGAGTGCGAGCGCCTCGACGACCTCAAAGGCCTCAACCGTCGCAGCCCCTGGTATGCGTTCATCATGCTGGTGCTGATGTTCTCGCTGGCCGGGTTGCCGCCGACGGCGGGCTTTTTTGCCAAGTACGCGGTGCTTTCGGCCACGGTGGCCGCCGGGCAGGTCTGGCTGGCGGTCGTGGCGGTGCTGTTCTCCCTCATCGGCGCCTTCTTCTACCTGCGCATCATCAAGCTCATGTATTTCGATGAGCCCGATGAAGCCGTGCCCGGCGGCGGGGTGGTGGTCGGCCCGCGCGAGATGCGGTTTCTGCTCTCCGCCAACGGCCTTGCGCTCCTCGCCCTTGGCTTGTTCCCGCAGGGCCTGTTCGACCTCTGCATGCTGGCGATCAAGTCGCTCTAAGCCCCACGGCCGGGAAGGGGAGCGCGATGCCGAAACAGGATTTCACCGAACATTTCGTCGGCGGCGAGTCGGTGTTTTCGGGCCGGCTGCTCGACGTGCACCGCGACACGGTGCGCATGCCCGACGGCGCCCAGGCCACGCGCGAGTTCATCCGCCATCCGGGCGCGGTGGCGGTGCTGCCGTTCCTGCCCGACGGGCGCATCGTCCTCGAGCGCCAGTTCCGCTATCCGCTCGCGCAGGATTTCATCGAGATCCCGGCCGGCAAGGTCGAGCCCGGCGAAGACCTGCTCGCGTCGGCCCGGCGCGAGCTGCTCGAGGAAACCGGCTACGAGGCGGCCGAGTGGTCGCGCCTGACCACCATCCACAACGCGATTTCGTACTCCGACGAGGCGATCGAGCTGTTCGTAGCCAGGGGGCTCGTGCTGCGCAAGCAGGCGCTCGATGACGAGGAGTTCCTCGAGGTGGTGGAGATGCCTTTCGCCGAGGCGCTGGCCATGGTGCGCGACGGGCGAATCACCGACGTGAAGACGATGATTTCGCTGCTCTGGATGGAAGCCTTTTCGGCCCGTTGAGCTGCCGCGGCACCCCGGCCGCGCGCGAGGCACGGCTTGCGCGTGTCCTAGGCGGCCTGATCGAGCGTAGGCGCGCTGTCCATCAGGGTCACGCGGCGCATGTCGCGCCGGTAGCGCTTATCGTCGTAGACGCGGCCACGATGCATGGTGCAGCGGTTATCCCACATGACGAGGTCGTGCACGGTCCAGCTGTGCCGGTAGACGAACTCGCGCTGCGTGGAGTGCTCGGCCAGGTCGCGCAGCAGCGCCATTGCCTCAGGCACGGGCCAGCCGTCAATGTTGCCGATGTGCGAGGACAGGAACAAGCTCAAACGCCCGGAGCCCGCGTGACGGCGCACGAGGCGCTGCGGCACCGGCTCGAACAGGCGGCGCTCTTCTTCGTTGAAACCGGTGAACCCGAGCATCGCACGACTGTAGAGCAGCGAGTGGTGGCACACGAGGTCGCGCAACTTTTCCTGCATGGGCCCCGGCAGCGCATCCCATGCCTCGCGCATGTCGGCGAATTCCGTCTCGCCGCCCTCGGGCGGGATCGACCGGGCATGCAGCAGCGAATACTTGGACGGCGTGGGCTTGAAACTGCTGTCGGTGTGCCAGAGCCGGTTGCCGAGGTTGAACATGCGCCTGCGATCCTCGGGGCCCATGATCTCGCCGCGCTCATCGAGGTTCGAGATGTCGTTCATGAGCGGGTGCGCGAGGCGGTGCCGATGGACATCGACCGTCGCGCGGCTGTCCTCGATGGGGGCGAAGAGCGTGCCGAAAGCCACCTGCTCGGCGTCGTCGATGTCTTGCCCGCGAAATACCAGCACCGCGTGCCTGTCCATCGCCGCTTCGATTTCGGCCGTCTCTTCAGGCGTCAGCGGGCGACGCAGGTCCACACCCTCGGCCCGCGCGCCGATGAACGGGTGAAGCGGCGTGATCCTGAGGGTCACTGCGGCCTGCGCAAGCCGAGGCGTGTGGTGCTCAGCCGGCGCGGATGACGCCGCAGGCGAGGCGCGCGCCGGCGTTCCCGGTGGGCTGGGTGGTGTAGTCGTCGGGATCCGCGTGCACTATGAGCCCGCGGCCGACAATGCTGGTCGCGCCCGGGGCCACCGTGATCATGTCGACGGTGGCATCGACTTTCGCGCGCCCGCCCTTGTCGGCCACCAGCGAAGGCAGGTCTCCTGCGTGGCGCTTGGCGCTTGCGCTGCTCGCGTGGGGCATGCCAAGAGGATTGAAATGCCCCTTGGTGCTCATGCCGTCGCCCGAGCTGCAGTCGCCCACCTCGTGGATGTGCATGCCGTGCGTCGAGCCGGGCTTGAGTCCCTGCACGTACACCACGACGTGCACCTTGCCGCCGACCTGCTCGAACGTCGCCTCGCCGAAAGTCTTGTTGCCCTTGGTCGGCTGCAACTGGGCGTTGGCCCGCTCCGATTCGGCCTGTGTGCCCGCGTCCATTCCTTGCATGCCCTGGCAGGCGGGCAATGCTGCGATGGTGGCAATAGCAAGTGCTTTGATAATTGTCTGCATGTTGTCGATCCTCCTTGAATCAATCCCCAATTTACCCGCAACTGTCGCGGGGTGGAAGTGCGCGCGTCTCTATGCTGCTTTGCATTACGAGAATGCGGTTGACTCGAATAGGTCCTTGGGATACGGTCGGTTGCGCTTCACGTACTGCGCGGGCCGATGCAGTTCGCGCAAAAAATGGCAATCACCTTCCAAGGAGGAGGCAAATGAATCAAATCCGCACCAGGATCATTGCGCTGGCCCAGGCCTCGGCCGCCGCGCTGGCGGCAGTAGCGCTCACCGCGGCGATGCCCGCGAGCGTGGCCGAGGCGCAACCCAAACCCGTCGTGCTGCGGTTCGCCGCCGATTTCTCGCCGCCGCCACATCCGGCTGGCATGGCCATGGCGTATTTCCACGATCGCCTGCCGCAGGTGATCCCGGGCAGCGAGGCGCGCATCTATTACGCCGGCTCCCTGTACACGATCCCGGAAGCGTTCGAGGCGATGCGCCAGGGCAACCTGGAAATGGCGTGGATGCAAATCGGCAAGGCCGCGCCGGTCGATCCCTGGATGATGACGGTCGTCGGGCCGGGCGTGATGACCACGGTCGGCGCGGTCGACAACATCGAGAAGACCAAGACCTACCAGATGCTGGTCGAGCGGCTGGCGAAGAACCAGGCGATCAAGGTGTTCGGCGCCGCGCAGATGAGCTTCGGCATGGGCGTGGGCGGCAAGAAGCGTTACCTGTCGCCGGCCGACTACGCCGGCCGCAAGGTGCGCAGCATGGGGCCGGTCGAGAACGCTTCGCTGGCGGCATGGAAGGCGAGCCCGGTGGTGATGTCGTTCGGCGAGGTCCCGACGGCGATCGAGTCCGGTGTCATCGACGGCCTCATGACCAGCATCGGGGGATGGCTCGCGGTGCGCGAGCAGGCGCCCTATTACACGACCGGCGGGGCCGGGGCCTTCACCGGCGATTACTACATGGTCGCCGCAAGCCGCCGCTGGTGGGACCGCCTGCCGCCGCCCACCCAGAAGATCCTCGAGGGGCTGGTGGCCGAGACGATCAAGATCCAGAAGGAATA
>JBBQCV010000123.1:0-10943 GCA_038319115.1 Burkholderiales bacterium
CGCCGCGGGTGCGCAGGGAAATCGCCCCGATCGCGAGGGCGAGCAGGCCCGCCACCCCCATGGCGAGGGGCCACGCCACCCAGGCGCTGGGCACGCCTTCGACGATCATGACCGAGGCGGTGTAGGCGCCCGCGCCCACGAACGCCGCGTGGCCGAACGAGATCATCCCGCCGAATCCCAGGACGAGGTTCAGGCTGGTGGCGGCGAGCGCGTAGATGAGGATCCGGCTGGCCATGGTGATGTAGTAGGCCTGGTCGAGCCCCTGCATGATCGGCGGGAAGGCAATCGCGGCGATGAGCGCGGCGAGGGCGAGGGCGCGGTGCATTGACCTAGCCGCGCGCCGGGAACAAGCCCTGCGGGCGCCAGAACAGCACCCCGGCCATGACCACGTAGATGAGGATCGAGGCGAGCGCCGGGCCGGTCGCGCTTGCGAATGCCGGGGTGAGGAACTCGCGCAGCAGGGCAGGCAGGAACGCGCGGCCCATGGTGTCGACCATGCCGACCAGGATCGAGCCGACCAGCGCGCCGCGGATCGAGCCGATGCCGCCGATCACGATCACCACGAAGGCGAGGATGAGGATGTTTTCGCCCATGCCCACCTGCACCGCGAAGATCGGCGCGAGCAGGGCGCCCGCGATGGCGCACAGCGCTGCGCCGAAGCCGAACACCAGGGTGAACAGCCTTTTGATGTCGACGCCCATCGCCATCGCCATTTCGCGGTTGGATGCGCCCGCGCGCACCAGCATGCCGATGCGCGTCTTCGCCACCAGGTAGTAGAGCGCCACCGCCACGACGAGGCCCACTCCGATGATGAGCAGGCGGTAGGCCGAATACGGCATGCCCGGCAGCAGCAGCACCGGCCCGGCGAGCGCGTCGGGGGCCGACAGCGCCATGTCCGAGCCCCAGATCATGCGCACGGCCTCGTTGATGATGAGGATCAGCGCGAAGGTGGCGAGCACCTGCGAGAGGTGGTCACGCGCGTACAGCGTGCGCAGCACCGTCACTTCGAGGACCATGCCGACCACCGCCGTGGCCGGGATCGCGAGCAGCACGCCGAGGGTGAACGAGCCGGTCGCCTGCACCAGCGTGGCGGCGAGGAAGGCGCCGATCATGTACAGCGACCCGTGCGCGAGGTTGATCATGTCCATGATCCCGAACACCAGCGTGAGGCCGGCGGCGAGCAGGAACAGCATCAGGCCGAACTGCAGGCCGTTGAGTGACTGCTCGAGGATCAGCGTGAGGGACATGGCGGGCGGCTGAATAAAAAAGGGCGGGGCAACGGCCCCGCCCCTGACAAGGCCGGAAGGCGAGCCTATTTCATGCCGCAATCTTGGACATAGGCATCGCCATGGTCCTTGAATACGGTGGACAGCGTCTTGTTCACGATCCGCCCCTGCGCGTCCTTGCCGACCACGCGCAGGTAGTAGTTCTGGATCGGGTACTGGTTGCGGTTGAACTTGAACGGGCCGTGGGTGGATTCGAAGCGGGCCGACTTGAGCGCCTTGCGCAGCGCGTCCTTGTCCTCGATCTTGCCCTTGAGCGACCGGACCGCCGCGTCGATCAGCAGCGCCGAATCGTAGGACTGCGCGGCGAACACCGCGGGCAGGCGCTTGTACTCCTTCTCGAACTCGGCCACGAAGCGCTTGTTGACCGGGTTGTCGATGTCGAGCGCCCAGTGCGAGGTGTCGATCAGGCCGAGCATCGGGTCGCCCACCGAGCGTATGACGTCCTGGTCGGAGCCGAATCCCGGTGTGATGAGCTGGATGTCCTTCGACAGGCCCGCGCCGACGAACTGCTTGATGAAATTAATGCCCATGCCGCCGGGCAGGAAGATGTACAGCGCTTCGGGTTTGGCGGCACGCACCTGCGCGAGCTCGGCGGAGTAGTCGAGCTGGCCGAGCTTGGTATAGACCTCCTCGGCCACCTTGCCCTTGTAGTAGCGCTTGAACCCGGCGAGCGAATCCTTGCCTGCCTGGTAGTTGGGCGCCATCAGGTAGGTGCTCTTGTAACCCTTGTCGGTGGCGTGCTTGCCGGCGGCCTCGTGGAAGGCATCGTTGGGCCACGAGGCGACGAAGAACCATGGGTTGCACTGCTTGCCGGCCAGCGGCGAGGGGGCCGCGTTGGGGCTCACGTAGGGGATCTTGGCGTTGAAGGCCTCGGGCACCGCCGCAAGCATGATGTTGGAGAACACGATGCCCGAAAGGATGTCGACCTTGTCCAGGCGCACGTATTTCTCGGCCAGCTGCTTGCCCACTTCGGGCTTGAACTGGTCGTCGCTGAGCAGGAGTTCGACCGGCAGGCCGCCGAGCTTGCCGCCGTTCAGTTTGATTGCAAGGGTGAAGGCATCGCGGATGTCGACGCCGATGGCCGCATTCGGTCCCGACAGGGTGGTGATGTAACCGATCTTGAGCTTGTCGGCGGCCGCGGCGTTGCCGGCGAACAGGAACGAGGCCGCGACTGCGGCGGCCAGGGTGGCAAGTAGCTTGCGCATGGTGTTCTCCCTCGTAAAACTACATTCTACTTCAGCCCTGTGCGGGGATAGAATTGGGGCGATGCAACCTACCAGTGCACCGCGCCCTTCGATGGCAAACGCGCCGAGAGCCCAGCGTTTCGCGAAGCCTTCCCAGGCAGCCGCACCCCCGGCGGGGATCGTCGATGCCGCGTGGGTCAAGGCGCGCGCCAAGGCGCTGGGCGCCGACCTCGTCGGCATCGCCGATGCCGCCGTGCTCAATGCGTTCCCGCCCGACCCGCGCTGGCCGCAGACGCCCGAGCGGATCTCGCCTTTTTGCAAAAGCGTCATCGTGATCGTCCAGCGCATCCCGGCCGGCGCGTTCCGCTGCAAGACCAACACGCCGGTGCAGTACCTCGACATGCTGATCCTGCGCAAGATGGACAAGGTGGCTTTCCGCCTGGCCGAGGAGCTTGAGCGGCACGGCCACCCGACGTTCGTCACTGCGGCGCAGGAAACCGAATGGACCTACAAGCGCGCCAGCTACGGGCGCCTGTCCACCCGCCATCTCGGTGTCGAGGCGGGGCTTGGCACGCTGGGGCTGGAGGTCAACATCCTCACGCCCGAATTCGGCCCGCGCGTTTACCTCACCGGGATCCTGACGGAGCTCGAGCTCGAGGCCGACAAGCCCATCACCGAGCAGGTTTGCATCGGCGAGTCGTGCAGCCGGTGCCTGCACTCGTGCCCGGCCGACGCGGTGCTGCAGTGGGGCATCGACAAGCGCAAGTGCGCCACCGAGGCGCAGGAATTCGGCTTCGGCTCGATGCTCGGGATCTTCGAGCGCCTGTTCAAGGACCCCTCGACCGCGCGCGAGACGTTCCGCTCGCGCGACTTCTTCGGTTTCTGGCAGGGCCTGCTGCGCGTGGTCGGCTCGTTCGGCGACTGCCCGCGCTGCCTCGCGGTGTGCCCGGTGGGCAACGACTACCACGCGCACCTGGCCGACATCCAGAAAGTCATCCCGGAGAAGACGCCGGAGAAAGTGGCGCTCGCCAAGCAGTACAAGGTCAAGCGCGCAGCGCACGAGACCGGCGAGGTCGCCGCAGCGCTGCCCGGCCTGTCGGAATGGAACCAGCGCTGGGTGGGCCCGGAAGGCTACCAAGGCATGGTCGCCAAGCAGATGCAGCAATTCAAACGCGAGCAGGAGGCGCGCCGGGCGGAAGCCGGGGCGCTGGTCGATGCGCCGTCCCACGCACGGTCCGATGCGCGCCCCGCGCCGCCCCGCGGGCCGGCCTCCCCCTCACCCAAAACGAAAGCCTGAAATGCCCGCCATATTCAAGCAGCCGCTCACTGCGGCCGACATAAAGGCCAAGGCGCGCGAGCTGGGCGCCGACCTTGTCGGTATCGCCGACGGCGCCGCACTCGAAGCCAACCCCCCCGACCCCGCCAAGCCGCAACGGCCCTCGGACATCACCGAACTCGACGCCGGCCGCGTAATTGTGCTTGCCAAGCGCCTCAACAGCGGCGTGACGCGCATCCTGCCGTGGGGCGATCGGCACAAGTACTACAACGACGAGCTCACCCTCACCATGCTGGAAGAGGCGTCGCTCGAGCTCGTGCTGTGGCTGGAGGATTGCGGTTACCCCTCGGTCATCGTGCCGCCCACGCACGTCGACCCGTGGCGCTACAAAGGCGATCCGGCCGAGCACCAGACCACGCTGCTGTCGCTGCCGCATGCGGCGGTCGAGGCGGGTTTGGGCACGCTCGGACTGAACCTGCAATTGCTCACGCCGCAGTTCGGGCCGCGCGTGCTGCTCACGGCGGTGCTGGTGTCGGTGGAGGTCGAATGCGACCAGCCGATGCAGGAGGCGCTGTGCCTGGGGCCGGAATGCGGGCGCTGCCTGCAGGCCTGCCCGGGCGACACCGTGCGCCACTGGGAGCGCGACTGGCCGGAATGCGACACGTATCGCTCCCCCTACGGGTTCAAGAAGCTGACCGGCCAGATCGAAGCCATCATGCAGGCCGGCAGCGCGCAGGAGAAAGGCGAGCTGCTGCGCTCGGAGACCTCGTTCAACCTGTGGCAGAGCATCCTGCGCGGCTCGGGCGCGATCACCGGCTGCCGGCGCTGCGCCGACGTGTGCCCGGTGGGGGAGGACTACGCCGCCATGCTGAAGGATGCGCTCGACAAGATCCCCGAGGCCACGCCGGAAAAGCAGGTGCGGCTCGACGCCATGCAGGCGGCCGAGCAAGCTGCCGCGCCTTCCGAAAATTACGATGCCTCACGCCGCTGGATCGGAGAGCGCGTGTACCTCTACAAAAAGGCCTGACGATGCCGCTGCCGCTGCCCAAGTCGAGGCGCGAAATCGCTGCGCTGCAGTCGGGGCGCAAGGGGGTCGCGCTGGAGCAGGCCCGGCGCGCGCCGTTTTTTCGCGGCAAGCTCGACCATGTGAACGCCGCGCGGCTCGACGACCCCGAGGAGTGGCGCAAGATCCCGATCCTCGACAAGGACATGTTGCGCTCGTTGAGTGACGTCGAGTTCTACACCCAGTTCTGCGTCAAGCCCGACGGCGGCATCGCCGAGTACTGGCGCTCGGGCGGTTCGACCGGCAAGCCCCTCTTCTACCCGCGCAGCCATGCCGACATCCGTTACGGCCTGCTTTCGTTCCGGCGCACGCTCGACATCGCCGGTTGCAAGCCGGGCGACTCGGCGCACGTGTCTTTCCCGCTCGGCATCCACCCGGTGGGGCAGATTTTCGCGCGCTGCGCGGGCGATGCCGGGGTGGCGGTGAACTGGGCCGGCGCGGGCAACAGCACGCCCTCGGCGGTGCAGCTCGAGCTGATCCGCAGCCTGCAGCCCACGGTGTGGATGGGCATGTCGAGCTACGGCCTGCACCTGGCCAATCTCGCCGATGCGCGCGGCATCGACCTCGCGGCCGGCAGCGTGCAGACCATCCTGTGTTCGGCCGAGCCGTTGTCGGAGGCCAAGCGCGCCAAGATTTCGCGCAATTGGGGCGCGCGCGTGTTCGACAATTTCGGCATGACCGAGGCCGGCATGATGGGCGGCGAGGACGGCGGGCCGGGCGGGTTTCGCATCTGGACCGACCTGCATTACATCGAGGTGCTCGACCCGGTGACGTTCGAGCCGGTGAAAGAAGGCGAGACCGGCACGCTGGTCACCACGCCGTTGTGGACCAACAACGCCACGCCCTTCCTGCGCTGGAATTCGGGCGACCTGGTGGTGTATTCCGAAGCCGACGACGGCGCGGGTCCGTTCTCGGTGTTCCCCAAGGTGCGCCACACGCACCGCACCACGGGGTTCTTCAAGATCCGCGGCGTCAACGTGAACCACCCGGAGTTCGAGGATTTCATCTTCAGCAACACCGGGGTCAACGATTTCAAATGCGAGCTCTTGGCCGCCGACGGCAACGACGTGCTGCGCGTCTCGATCGAGGTGCGGCGTGGCGCCAACGCCGATGGGGTGGCGGGGGAGGTGTTGCGCGGGGTGAAGCAGGCTTTCGAAGTCACTCCCGAACTGGTGGTGCTCGAATCCGGCACGCTGGCGAAGGAGTTCGAATCCAGCGTGAAGGCGCCGCGCTTCACCGACAGCCGGCAGTAACGCCTGTCAGCGCGGCTTCGCGCGCACCGCCGTTTCATACAGCGGCATGACCTTGGGCAGGTTGGCCTCGATATCGCGGATGCGGCTGGCATGCGCCGGGTGGGTCGAGAGGATCTGCGGCGGCTGCGATTTTCCCGACGCGCCGAGTTTCGCCATCTTGCGCCACACTTCCGCCGCAGCACGCGGGTCGTAGCCTGCGCGCGCAGCGAGTTCCATGCCGACCAGGTCGGCGTCGGTTTCGTGCTGGCGCGAAAACGGCAGCGTCACCGCGAGGTCGGTGGCCTGCGCGAGCAGGCCGGCCGAGACCTGCCCGAGGTTGAACACTGCGGCGGCCACGCTGACACCGACGTTCTTGAGCACCTGTTCGGACATGCGCGCGCGGCCGTGCTCGAGCAGTGCGTGCGCGATCTCGTGGCCCATGATGACCGCGATCTCGTCATCGGTAAGGTTCAGCGCGCTGAGGATGCCGGTGTAGAAGGCGATCTTGCCTCCCGGCATGCAGAAGGCGTTGACCGAGCGCGAGCTGATGAGGTTGACCTCCCAGCGCCAGCGCTTCGAATCGTCGTTGAACCGCGCCGCCGGCGGGATCAGGGTGCGCGCGATCTGGCGCAGCCGCTCGAGCTGCGCCTTGTCGGTATTGAGCGCGTTCTTCTGTGCCGCAGCGCGCATCATTTGCGCGTATTGCTGCGCGGAGGAGTTCTCGACGGTCGACTTTGGCAGCAGCAGCAGCCGGCTTTTCTTGACGTCGACCCCTTCATGGGGCGCGGGATCGGCCGCAGTTGCCGGCCCGGCATGCGTGGCGGCGGAGAAAAGCGCGGCCACGACGGGCATCCACCAGCGGGCAAGACCCCGCGGGCGCGCCACCGAAGGCAGGGATTTCCTGCGAAATTCAGGCAAGCGAATCATGCCCTGCGTGTCAAAGGGAATCGAAGTGGCGCGCCATGCGCAGGCGCATGGCGGCATCGGGCAGCAGGCCCTTGCCGGCGGCCAGGTTGTCCGCCATGTGCTCGGGCTTGCCCGTACCCGGGATCGCGCACGTTACGGCCGGGTGCGACACGATCCACTTGAGGAAGAACTGCGCCCAGGTGGTGGCGCCGAATTCGGCCGCCCACGCGGGCACGGCCTTGCCGCCCACGCGGCGAAACAGCGCCCCTTCGGCAAATGGCCGGTTGATCACCACCGCGACGTTCTTGTCCCGCGCAAGCGGCAGCAGGCGGTCCTCGGACGAGCGCTCGGCGAGCGAATAGTTGATCTGCAGGAACTGGTAGCGACCGGTCTTCAGCCAGTGCTCGACCTCGGCATAGGCCGAACTCGTGTAATGGGTGATGCCGAGGTAACGCACGCGGTCCCTGGCCTTCCAGTCTTCCAGGGTTTTTGTGTGGGTCGCAGCATCGACGAGGTTGTGCACCTGCATGAGGTCCATGCGCGCCACGCGCAACCGCGCGAAAGACTGCTCCATCTGGCGGATGCCTTCGTCCCGGCCGCTGGTCCATACCTTGGTGGCGACGAAGAGCTTCCCGGCAAGCCCCGCGCCGGCCGTCAGGTCGCCGGTCACCGTCTCGCTGCTGCCGTACATGGGCGAGCTGTCGATCACCCGGCCGCCGGCCTGCACGAACAGCGTAAGCACCTCGCGCAGTGCCGCGCGCGCTGCGGCGTCGCCGCCTACGTCGAACGTCTGCCATGTGCCGACGCCGATCACGGGCAGCTTTTCGCCGCTCGAGGGGATCGCGCGTTCGATGAGTCCGCCGGGTGTGACGGCCGCGGCGCGGCTCATGGTTGCAAGGGCGGCCAGCCCGGCGAGGATGCGAATCGCCTGGCGGCGAGAAGGTTGCATGCGCACATTCTAGTCTGCGGACGCGCAGGTCCTGCGCGCGATGAAGGGCCGAGGCGATGGTATATATTAGATCGGGCAGTTCGGCCTCTCCAGATAGCGACGATGGCAAGGCGACCGTAGGCTTGTTCGCGGTGGGAGTCCTGCTGTTCGTCATCGGGTACGTCGGCATGTTCTTCGCGCGGCTGATCAAGGCTTCGGTGTCGCGCCAGCGCGAGATCCTCGCTGATGCCTCGGCGGTGCAGTTCACGCGCAACCCCGACGGCATCGCCGGTGCCCTGGACCAGATCCGCGCGTCGGTGCGCGGCGCGCTGGTGACCAATCGCTTTGCCGAGGACATGAGCCACATGTATTTCGGGCAGGGGATCGAGGTGTGGATTTCGGGCCTTTTCGACACCCACCCACCCGCCGCTGGACGAGCGCATTGCGCGCGTGCGGCCCGGCTTCCATGCAACGCGCTACCGCCGTGGGCGCACGGAGGAGGCCGGCGGTTCGACGGGCGACGGTGCAGGTGTCACCGCGCGTGTCACTGCGGACTCCACTGCGGGATTTGCTCCCTTTGCGGCGGCTGGCCAGCGCGCCAGCGACGCGGGAAATGCGTGGGGCCGATCGGCCGCCCAAAGCGCGGGGTTGGTGGGCACGCTGGATGCGGAGAAAGTGGGCTATGCGGCGCAGTTGCTTGCCGGCCTCGCGCCCGAGCTGCGCAGCGCGATGCGCGAAGCCGAAGGCGCAGGGGCGGTCATGGTCGCGACGCTCCTCGCTCCCAGGCAGGAAGTCATGCAGCTGCAACTGGCAGCCCTGCACGCCGCGCAACTGGGCGCGCTCGGCGAACGCGCCGCCGCGCTGATGCCGCTGGTGTCGCGGCTGGGCCGCGGGTTCGACCTATTGCTGATCGACTTGTGCCTGCCTGCAGTCAAGCAGGCGAGCGACGAGGACAAGGGCCGCATCGTCGGCGCGCTCGAGGCGACGGCGCATGCGGACCGGCGCGTGTCGCTGCACGAATTCGTCGTGTTGACGCTGGTGAAAACCCAGCTTGCGCCACGGCCCAAGCCCGGTTCGGTCAGGACACGGCCGCTGTCGGCGTTGCGTAACGAGATCGTGCTCGCCCTGTCGCTGGTGGCGCTGGCCGGGCGCAAGCCGGGCGCCGACCCCGCTTTCGAGCGCGAGGCGGAGGCCGCGTTCGCGGCGGGCGTCAAGGCGGCCGGGCTGGCCGGTGCGCAACTCCTGGCGAAGAAGGCGGTGTCGCTCGAGGCGGCCGGACGCGCCTTGCGCGAGCTCATGACGCTGGCCCCACTTGCCAAGGCGGTACTCATCAAGGCGCTGTTCACGACGGTGACGGCCGACGGCACGATCCGCCTCATGGAGGCCGAACTCATGCGCATGGTCGGCGCGGTGCTCGAGTGCCCCCTGCCGCCGCTCATCGACGCAGTCGATCCGGCCACGCTCGCCGCCTGAACCCCCGCCCCATGCGAAGGATGCGAAGGGCCTTCGGCTAGAATGCGCTCCTCGATGAGCGCCGTGCTGCCAAAAGTTTTCCAGGACGCCCCCTCCGACGGCCAGGCTGTGGCGCTCGGCGCGGCGCTGGCCGCGGCCATCACGGGTGAGGTGCGCTTCGATGCGGGCAGCCGCGCGGTGTACAGCGCCGATGCCTCCAACTATCGCCAGATCCCTATCGGCGTGGTCCTTCCGCGCACTGCCGCGGACGTCGAGGCGGCCGTGCGCATCTGCCGCGAGCACGGCGCGCCGATCCTGCCGCGCGGCGGCGGAACTTCGCAGTGCGGCCAGTGCGTGAACGTCGCCGTGGTGCTGGATTTCTCCAGGTACATGGGCAATGTGGTCTCCATCGATGCCGCCGCGCGCACGGCACTGGTCGAGCCCGGCGTCGTGTGCGATGCGCTCAAGGCGGCAGCCGAGGCCCACGGCCTGACTTTCGGCCCCGACCCGGCGACCCACAGCCGCTGCACGCTGGGGGGCATGATCGGCAACAACTCGTGCGGCGCGCACTCTGTCATGGCCGGCAAGACGGTGGAGAACATCGAGTCGCTTGAGGTCCTCACCTACGATGGCGCGCGGTTCGAGGTCGGGCCGACCAGCGAGCCCGAACTCGAGGTGATCATTGCGCGCGGCGGGCGGCAGGGTGAGATCTACGCAAGGCTGAAGGTGCTGCGCGACCGGCACGCTGACCTGATCCGCGCGAAATTCCCGCGCATCAAACGGCGCGTGTCGGGCTACAACCTCGACCAGCTCCTGCCGGAGAACGGCTTCAACGTGGCGCGTGCACTGGTCGGCAGTGAAGGCACCTGCGCAGTGACGCTGCGAGCCGTGACGCGGCTGGTGACGAATCCTGCCACGCGGGTCTTGCTGATCCTCGGTTTTCCCGATATTTACGCCGCCGGCGACATCGTTCCGGCGGTGCTTGCTGCCGGGCCGATCGCGTGCGAGGGGCTCGACTACAAGATCATCGGCGGGCTGCGCGAGCGCAGCCTCAAGCTCGATGACATCGGCCTGCTGCCCGAAGGCACCGCGTGGCTCATGATCGAGTTCGGCGCCGCTACCCCGGCCGAGGCCGTGGCACAGGCGCAGTCGCTCATGCAGGCGGTGGCCGGCCGCTCGCCTCGCCCCAGCGCCTGGCTGATCGAAGATAAACCCACCCTCCAGCGCATGTGGACGATCCGCGAAACCGGCGCGTCGGCCACCGCCCTCGCGCTGGGGGCGACCCAGCAGGAGCGCGGGCCCGACCCGGTGGTCGGCTGGGAGGATGCGGCCGTGGACCCGCTGCGGCTGGGCGATTACCTGCGCGAGTTCCAGGCGCTCGTCGACTCATGCGGGTACAAGACTTCCCTGTACGGGCATTTCGGCGATGGCTGCATCCATGCGCGCATCACTTTTGAGCTGCGCACTCCCGAAGGCATCGCGGTATGGCGCGGGTTCCTCGCCAAGGCCGCCGCGCTGGTGGTGAAGTACGGCGGGTCGCTCTCGGGCGAGCACGGCGACGGGCAGGCGAAGGCCGAATTCCTGCCGGCAATGTACGGCGAGGAACTCATGGGCGT
>JBBQCV010000124.1:0-10834 GCA_038319115.1 Burkholderiales bacterium
GGCGCAGATCCTCGACCTCATGCGCGCCCTCAAGGACAAGACCGGCGCGGCCATCGTGCTCATCACCCACGACCTCGGTGTGGTGGCTGAGATGGCGCAGCGCGTAATCGTCATGTACGCCGGCCGCAAGGTGGAGGAAGCGCCGGTGGACGCGCTGTTCTCGCACCCCCGCCACCCCTACACCCAGGGGCTGCTCAATTCGATCCCGCGCTTGGGCGGCGCCGCCGCGGGCGCTCGCCAGCGCCTTGAGGAGATCCGCGGCATGGTGCCTTCGATGCGCGAAGCGATTCCCGGCTGCGTATTCGCGCCGCGCTGCGCACACGCCACCGACCGCTGCAGGAGCGAATACCCGCCGCTCGAACACAAGGGCGGCGGGCATTGGGTCGCCTGCTGGGAAGCCGACCGGCTCGCCCCGCCATGAACACGGCCACCTCACAACGCCCGGTCCCGCTGCTCAGCGTCGAGCACCTGACCAAGCACTACCCGATCCGCAAGGGCGTGCTTTCGCGCGTGACGGCAAAGGTGCATGCGGTAGACGATGTCAGCTTCTGGATCGTGGAGGGGGAAACGCTGGGGCTGGTGGGCGAAAGCGGTTGCGGCAAATCAACCACCGGCAAGGCGGTACTGCGGCTCACCGACGTGACGGCGGGGACGATCGCATGGCGCGGCCAGCGCATCGATGCACTCACCCCGGGCCAGATGCGCACCCACCGGCGCGAATTGCAAGCCGTGTTCCAGGACCCCTATTCGTCGCTCAACCCGCGCATGCGGGCCGAGGACATCGTCGCGGAGCCAATCCGCAATTTCGAATCGCTCTCGGCGGCGCAACTACGCGAGCGCGTTGCCAGCCTGTTCGAGCGCGTTGGCCTGCGCGCCGACCAGATGGTCAAGTACCCGTACGAATTCTCCGGCGGCCAGCGCCAGCGCCTCGGCATCGCGCGTGCGCTAGCGCCCAACCCGCGCCTCATCGTGTGCGACGAGCCGGTGTCCGCGCTAGACGTTTCGGTTCAGGCGCAGGTCATCAACCTGCTCATGGACCTGCAGGACGAGTTCGGCCTGTCGTACCTGTTCATCGCCCACGACCTCGCCGTAGTCGAGCACATCAGCCATCGCGTCGCGGTCATGTATCTGGGCAAGATCGTCGAGATCACCGACAAGCGCACGCTGTTTGCCAACCCGCAGCATCCCTATACCGAGGCGCTGCTGTCGGCGGTGCCGGTGCCGGATCCTGCGGCCGCTCGCAAGCGCATCATCCTCGCGGGCGACGTGCCCAGCCCGATCAATCCGCCGCCGGGCTGCCGGTTCCATACCCGCTGCCCGCTGGCGTTCGAGCGCTGTCGGGTCGAAGTGCCCCTCATGCGCCAGACCGCGCCGGGCCATTTCGTCGCCTGCCACCTGCGCGAGGGCGAGCCGGTCGCGACCACCTAGCTCTCGTCAGGCCGGACCCAGGCTCGGCTCCGGCCCGTCGGCCTGCCACTGCAGGCGGCGCGAGTGGAACTGGCCGAGGCTGTCGCGGTGGCCGATGGAAACCAGCGTCGTGTTCGGCAGTTGCTCGTGCAGCAGCGCATACAGGTCGGACTGCGCCTTTTCGGGTAAGGCCGCGCTCGCCTCGTCGAGGAACAGCCAGTCGGGCTTGTTGATGAGCGCGCGCGCGAACGCCACCCGCTGCTGCTCGCCGCCCGAGAGCAGTTGCGCCCAGTTCTCCTCGCGCCCGAGATCGGCGCCGAGGTGCACGAGACCGACGCTTGAGAGAGCTTCGCGGATATCGGCATCACCCACGTCGGCCGCCTGCGCGGGGTAGGCGACCGCATTCTTCAGGGTCCCGATCGGCAGGTAGGGCTTTTGCGGCAGGAACAATAGGCGCGCTCCTTCAGGCAGCGCGATGCGACCCTTCCAGTACGGCCAGATGCCGGCAAGTGCGCGGAACAGGGTCGATTTGCCCGACCCCGAAGGCCCGGTGATCAGCACGTTCTCGCCCTGCGCCAGGCGCACGTTGGTGTCGACCAGCAGCGGCGTGCCCTTCGGAAGCGACAGGCCGAGGTGCTCGAGCGAGAGCGCGGTGTCGCCGGCCTGCGTGCGCTCGCCCTGCGCGGCGTCGGCTTCGACGCGCGAGCGTTCGATCGCCTGCTCGAAACTGGTGAGCCGGTCCACGGTGGCTTTCCAACCGGCAAAGCTGGAATACGCGCTGATGAACCACGACAGCGCGCTCTGCACCTGGCCGAATGCCGAGGCGGTCTGGAAGATCGAGCCGAGCTGGGCAGCGCCGGAGAAGTAGCGCGGCGCCGCCACAACGAACGGGAAGATGATCGCCAGCTGGCCGTAGAACGACGTGAACCACGTGAGCTGCTTTTGCTTGAGCATGATCGCCCACCAGTTGGTGATCACGCTGGTGAAACGCCGGCTGAAATTGGCATGCTCGCCGGCCTCGCCGCGGTACAGGGCCACGCCTTCGGCGTTCTCGCGCAGGCGCACCAGCGAAAAGCGGAAGTCGGCTTCCGCCTTCTGGCGCTGGAAATTGAGCCCGATGAGCGGCCGGCCGATCAGGTGGGTGACCCCGGTGCCGGCGATGGCGTATATGAGCGCCACCCACACCATGTAACCCGGGATCGTGTAGCCGGCGATTTGCAGGGCCCCGGAAATGCTCCACAGGATGCCGATGAACGACACCAGCGTCACCACCGCCGCCAACAACCCCAGCGACAGCGTGAGCGTCAGGTCGACGAAGATGTTGAGGTCGTCGGCAATCCGCTGGTCGGGGTTGTCGGTGCCCTTGTCGAGCAGCTGCAGGCGGTAATAGGCCTGGCCCTCGAGCCACTTGGACAGGTAGCGTTCGGTCAGCCACGTGCGCCATTCGATCATCAGCATCTGCTGCAGGTACTGCTTGTAGACCGCCAGGACGATGAAGATCACCGCAAGCAGCGTGAACCGGCCCAGTTCGAGGTAGAACCCCAGCCGGTCCTTGTTCTCGAACGTGTCGTAGAAGCCCTTGTTCCAGGCGTTGAACTGGACCTCGGTCCACACCAGCGCGAGCGTGAACCCGATCACCGCGGACAGCAGTACCACGCCCCGTCCGCGTTCTTCGGACACCCAGTAGGGACGAGCCAGTGCCCAGAATGCGGACCAGAAACGGGCGGGGGATTTGTTGCCAGGCATGAAACACTCCGTGAAAGTAGGGCCAGCCCGAGTTTACAGAGGCTGTCCAATGGCGAGACAATGACCGGTCCTCTATGACAGCCAACAAGGTTTTCCGTTTCGCCCCTCCCCCCGAGCACCGTGCCCGCCACCTGTTCGTGTTCCTGCACGGCGGCGGGGCCACGCCCGAAGCGATGATTTCGGTCGCGTTCAAGTTCCAGGCGCGCGTTCCCAGCGCAGCACTGGTGGTCCCCAGCGGCTTCGACGCCCCCGCCGACGAACCGGCCGAAGGCGCTCCGCCGCCCTATTCCATGGTCGCCCTGGACGATGACAGGCGCATGGAGCGGCTGGACACGATCCTGCCGCGCCTGGAGGACGTCGTGCGCCGCGAGCAGACCAACGCCGGCATTGGCCCGGAAGCCACGGTGCTGATCGGGTTTTCGCAGGGCGGCACCGTGGCGCTCGAGGCGCTCAAGCAGTATCCCGGGCTCGCCGGGGCCGTAGTGGCCTATTCAGCACGGTTTGCCCGCCTGCCTCTGGCCGGCACCAGCATCAGTGCGCGTGTCCACCTGGTGCACGGCGAGCATGACGCGATCGTCTCGCGCGTGCATTCCGAGCGCGCGGCGCGCGTGCTGGCAGCGATGCACGTCCCGGTCACGCTCGACATCGTCGAGGACCTGGGGCACGCGCTCAGCCACCACGCCGTCAGCCTCGGTTCGCTGCGCCTCCTGCAAGGAATTTACGAAGGGCGCAAGGCGACGCTCCATTAGGATCAAGGCGTGCTTGCCCTTCTCCCTGCCTCGGGACGCGGTTGGGAAAGTGTAACTTTAAGTTATTCGGATCTAATCAGCGCGCGGCTGTAAAGCCAGTCAGCTTGCCAGTTCAGGCATATCCTCGAACAGCTTGAGGGCTTCCGGATTGGCCAGCGCATCGGTGTGGCGCACCGGCATGCCGTGCACCACCGACTTCACCGCCAGCTCCACTACCTTGCCGTTGCGCGTGCGGGGGATGTCGGGCACCTGCACGATCTTCGCCGGCACGTGGCGCGGCGTGGTGTTGGCCCGGATCTGGCGCCGGATGGTGTCCTCGAGCGTTGCGTCGAGGCGCAGTCCCGGGCGCAGGCGCACGAACAGCACCACCCGCGTGTCGGTCGGCTTGGCCGGCGGCCAGAGCTGGCCGATGGCCACGGCCTCCTCGACAGCGTCGACCTTCTCCACCTGGGCGTAGATCTCCGCCGTCCCGATGCGCACCCCGCCGGGATTGAGCGTGGCGTCGGAGCGGCCGTAAACGACCATCGTGCCGCGCCCGGTGAGCTCGCACCAGTCGCCGTGGCACCACACGTTCGGATAGCGCTCGAAATACGCGGCGTGATAGCGCTTGCCGTCCGGGTCGTTCCAGAATCCCACCGGCATGGAGGGAAAGGGCTTGACGCACACCAGCTCGCCCTTCTCCCCGACGAGTTCACGGCCGGACTCGTCGTAGACGCGCACGTCCATGCCCAGGCCACGGCACTGCAGCTCGCCGCGATACACCGGCAGCACCGGGTTGGCATCGGCGAAGCCCGCCATGATGTCGGTGCCCCCCGAAATCGATGCGAGGCAGACGTCGCGCTTGACGTCGCGATAGACGTAATCGTAGCTCTCGGGCACCAGCGGCGAGCCGGTGGAGACGATCATGCGCACCGAAGTGAGATCGTGGGTCGCACGCGGCTTGAGGCCGCGCTTGGCGATGGCGTCGATGAACTTGGCCGAGGTGCCGTACTGGGTAAAGCGCTCCGCCGCGCAGAAGTCGAACGTGACCGCGCCGTCACGGGCGAAGGGCGACCCGTCGTACAGCATCACCGCCGCCTCCGCGCACAACCCGGCGAACAGCAGGTTCCACACCACCCAGTTGCACGTCGTGTAGTAGTAGAAACGGTCGTCCGGCCGCGTGTCGAAGTGCAGCTTGTACATCTTGAGGCCCGACAGCAGCGAGCCGCCGGCGCCGTGCACGATGCACTTGGGCTTGCCCGTGGTGCCCGAGGTGAACAGGATGTAGAGCGGGTGGTCGAAGGGCAGCTGCGCATAGTCGATCTCGCCGGCGGCAAAGGGCGCGACCCAATCGGCAATGCGCTGCGCGCCGCGGATCGCCGAGATATCCGGTGCGAGCGACAGGTTGGGCACCACCACCACCTGCCGCACCGAGGGCAGTTTGGCGGCGATCTCGGCCACGCGGGCGATCGAATCGTGCGCCTTGCCGTTGTAAAGGTAGCCGTCGGCGCAAAACAACAGCCTGGGTTCGGTCTGGCCGAAGCGGTCGAGCACGCCGTCGGTGCCGAAATCGGGCGAGCACGAGGACCAGACCGCGCCGATGGAGATCGCGGCCAGGGCGAGCACGCATGTTTCGGGCATGTTCGGGATAAAGGCCGCCACCCGATCCCCCGGGCGCAGGCCGGCTGCGCGCATCGCCTGCGCGGCACGCGAGACCAGGGAGTGAAGCTCGGCATACGAGAGCCGGCTGCGCGGGCCGGTTTCGTCCCAGAACACCAGCGCATCACCCGCGTCACGCCGACGCAGCAGGTTCTCGGCGAAGTTGAGGCGCGCGTCGGGGAACCACTGCGCCCCCGGCATCCGGTGGCCGTCGAGCAGGATGCGCTCACCCTTCGCGCCGCGCACGCCGCACCAGTCCCACAGCGCGCTCCAGAAGTCCTCGCTCGCATCGCACGTCCAGCGATAGAACTCGGGGTAGGTATTGAAATCGAGGCCGAAGCGATGCACGCAATAGCGCGCGAACTGGGTGACCAGCGCGGATTTGATCGCCGGCTGGGAAGGCGCCCACATCGGTCTGGCTGCGGTCATCGCATGTCCGGTCGGAAAGGTCGGTCGGAAGAGGCGCGCCATTATAATTGCGCGCATGAATCCCCCCGATCTAAACGCCGCCGTTTCGCCCACGCAGCCGGCCGATGCCACCTCCGCGGCGATGGGCGGCATCGACGCTTTCTGGGACCGCTCGATCGTTCCCGCGATCACCGAGTACATTCGCATCCCGGCCAAGTCACCCCACTTCGACCCGGCGTGGCAGGCGCACGGCCACATCGAGTCGGCGGTGCTGTTCGCCGCGCGCTGGTGCGAGGCCAATGCGCTTCCCGGCATGAAGGTGGAGGTGGTGCGGCTCGAGGGGCGCACGCCGGTCCTGTACGTCGAGGTCGAGGGCGACCCGCGCGAGACGGTGCTGGTGTACGGCCACCTCGACAAGCAACCCGAAATGACCGGCTGGCGCGCGGGCTTGGGACCGTGGGAACCGGTCATCGAGGACGGCAAGCTCTACGGGCGCGGCGGCGCAGACGACGGCTACGCGGTGTTCTGCGCCCTCGCCGCGCTGCGCGAACTCAAGGCCGGCGGCCGCGCCCACGCCCGCATCGCGATGCTGATCGAATCGTGCGAGGAAAGCGGCAGCTACGACCTGCCCGCCTATCTCGACCTGCTGGCGCCGCGCATCGGGCCTCCGGCGCTGGTGCTGGGCCTCGATTCGGGCTGCGGCAACTACGACCAGCTATGGGGCACGACTTCGCTGCGCGGCCTGGTGAACGGCGTTCTCACCGTGGAGGTCCTGACCGAAGGGGTCCATTCGGGCGACGCGAGCGGCGTGGTGCCTTCGAGTTTCCGCATCGCGCGCCAGCTCCTCGAGCGCATCGACGCGGCGGACACCGGCGAAGTGAAAGACGCGGCGTTCCGGGCCGTGATCCCGCCCGAACGCATGGCGCAGGCCCGCAAAGCCGCCGCGGTGCTGGGCGAATCGATTTTCGCCAAATTTCCGTTCGCAGGCGGCACCCGGCCGATGCACACCGATCTCGCCGAGCTGGTGCTCAACCGCACCTGGCGGCCCATGCTTTCGGTCACCGGCGCAGCCGGCCTGCCCCCGCCGGCCAATGCCGGCAACGTCCTGCGGCCGCAGACGCAGCTGGTGCTTTCGCTGCGCATCCCGCCGACGCTCGAAGGCGAGGCCGCGGCGCGCGCGCTCAAGGCCCTTCTCGAAACCGATCCGCCGTGCGGCGCCAAGGTTTCCTTCGACTATGGCCAGTCCGCTACGGGATGGCACGCGCCGGCCACGGCGCCGTGGCTGGAAGCGGCGATCGACGCGGCTTCCAGCCGCCACTACGGCAAGCCCGCGATGTGGATGGGCGAAGGCGGAACCATCCCTTTCATGGCCATGCTCGGGCAGAAGTTCCCGCAGGCGCAGTTCCTCATCACCGGCGTGCTCGGTCCGCACTCCAACGCGCACGGCCCGAACGAATTCCTGCACATCGGCTACGCCAAGAAGCTCACCGCCTGCGTGGCCGACATCATCGCGGCGCACGCGCAACACCTGGGCTGACCCGCCGCGCGCAGGGTGTGCACGCCGTAATACGCCCCGGCCGGCACGGCGCGGTCGCCCAGGAGGTCGTGCTCGATTCTTTCGCCGCTGGCCATGGGAGGTTTTCGATTCTAGGCCTCGCTTGACAGGCCGGGAAGACATACTGAGAATGGTCTATCACACTCGTGAAACCCTTGGGAGAATTCGATGATCCGTTTCATGCTGGCCCTCGTGGCCGCGACTTTCGCGTTGTCTGCAACTGCGCAGGATGGCACGCTCAAAAAGATCAAGGACAGTGGCAGCATCACCGTCGGCCACCGCGACGCGTCGGTGCCGTTCTCCTACTACGACGACAAGCAGCAACCCATCGGCTACGCCATGGACCTGTGCATGAAGATCGTCGACGCAGTGAAAGCCGACCTCAAGATGCCCAAGCTCGACGTCAAGTACCAGCTCGTCACCTCGGCCAACCGCATCCCGCTCATGGCCAACGGCACGATCGACCTCGAGTGCGGCTCGACCACCAATAACATTCCGCGCCAGGAGCAGGTCTGGTTCACCATCACGCACTTCGTGACGGCCAACCGCTGGATCGCCAAGAAGTCGTCCAACATCAAGTCGCTCGCCGACCTCAAGGGCAAGACCATCGTCTCGACTGCCGGCACCACCAACATCAAGCAGATCACCGAGATCAACGCCGCGCAGAACCTGGGCATGAACATCATCTCGGCCAACGGCCACCCGGAAGCGTTCCAGATGGTGGAGACCGGGCGCGCGGTGGCGTTCGTGATGGATGACATCCTGCTCGCCAGCCTCGCCGCATCGGCGCGCAGCCCCGGCGATTACGAGATCTCGGCGGCCGGCCTGTCGGTGGAGCCGTACGGCATCATGGTGCGCAAGGACGACAAGGCGTTCAAGGCGGTGGCCGACAAGGCCATGACCGACGTGTACAAGTCCGGCCAGATCAACGCGATCTACAGCAAGTGGTTCGAGAAGCCCGTCCCGCCCAAGGGCATCAACCTCATGCTCCCGATGGGACCGGCGTTCAAGAAGGTGGTCGCCAACCCGACTGCCTCGGGCGACCCCAAGGCGTACGAATAGGCGCGGATCCGGCCACACGCTGCGGCTCCCCGGTGCGCCAACCCTGACGCCCGCGTGAGCCGCAGTTGAATTACAACTGGGACTGGCGGGTGTTCCTTGCGCCCGAGCCGGGCGGCACGGGCACCTACCTCCATTACCTCGTCGTCGGCCTGGGCTGGACCCTGGCCACCGCCCTCGCGGCCTGGGTGATCGCCCTCGCGATCGGCTCGGTCGTGGGCACCCTGCGCACCACGCCCATGCCGTGGGTGGTGCGCATCGCCAACGCGTACGTGGAGATCTTCCGCAACGTGCCGTTGATCGTGCAGATGTTCCTGTGGTTCTTCGTCATGCCGGAACTGCTGCCCAAAGGCCTCGGCGACTGGATCAAGCAGGTGCCCCCGCCGTGGGGCTCGTACATCCCGGCCGTGCTGTGCCTGGGCATCTACACCTCGGTGCGAGTGGCCGAGCAGGTCCGCGCGGGAATCAACTCGCTGTCGCGCGGCCAGGGGATGGCGGGCACCGCGCTCGGGCTCACGATGTGGCAAACCTACCGCTATGTACTGCTGCCAATGGCCTTCCGCATCGTCATGCCCACCCTCACGTCGGAATTCATGAACGTGATCAAGAATTCCTCGGTGGCGCTCACCATCGGACTGCTCGAACTGACCGGTCGGGCGCGCGCCATGCAGGAGTTCAGCTTCAAGGTGTTCGAGGCCTTCGCCGCGGCCACCGTGCTGTACCTGCTCATCAACATGGTCGTGGTATTCGGCATGCGCGCGCTGGAGAAGAAGGTGCGTGTGCCGGGCTTCATCGGCCAGGCGCCCAGCGCCGGCGGGCACTGAGGATGGGGCGCTAGGCCATGTTCGCGGGCTACGACTTCGACGTCATCCAGCGCTCGGCGGGCTACCTGTTCCGCGACGGGATGACGTTTACCCTGACCCTTACGGCCCTGTCGATGGTGGGCGGGATCTTCTTCGGCACGGTGCTTGCTCTCATGCGCCTGTCCAAGTTCCGGGGCATGTCCGCGCTGGCCGGGGGCTACGTGAACCTCATGCGCTCGCTGCCGCTTGTACTGGTGATCTTCTGGTTCTTCTTCCTCGTGCCCTATATCGGCGCCTGGATCATCGGCTCGAGCACTCCGGTGAAGGTCGGGTCGTTCATGTCGGCGCTCATCACCTTCACCATGTTCGAGGCCGCCTACTACTGCGAGATCATGCGCGCGGGCATCCAGTCGATCCCGCGCGGCCAGGTATCGGCCGGCTACGCGCTGGGCCTGAACTACCGCCACACCATGGCGAGCGTCGTGCTTCCGCAGGCTTTCCGCAACATGCTCCCGGTGCTGCTCACCCAGACCATCATCCTGTTCCAGGACACCTCGCTCGTGTACGTGATATCGGCCACCGATTTCCTCGGCGCGGCCTCCAAGGTGGCGAACCGGGACTACCGGCTGGTGGAGATGTACACCTTCGTCGCGGTCGTCTACTTCATCATGTCCTTCGGGCTGTCGAGCGTGGTGAAGCGGCTGCAGAACCGAATCGCCATCATCCGCTAGCCGGGCAACGGAGCACGCAATGATCTCCATGAAGAAAGTAAACAAGTGGTACGGCACCTTCCAGGTGCTGACCGACTGCTCGACCGAGGTGAAAAAGGGCGAGGTGGTGGTGGTCTGCGGGCCTTCGGGCTCGGGCAAGTCCACCCTCATCAAGTGCGTGAACGCGCTGGAGCCGTTCCAGAAGGGCGAGATCACGGTCGAAGGTATTTCGGTGGGCGACCCGAAAACCAACCTGTCCAAGCTGCGCGCGCGCATCGGCATGGTGTTCCAGAACTTCGAACTGTTCCCGCACCTGAGCGTGCGCGAGAACCTCACCCTCGGGCAAATCAAGGTCCTCGGGCGCAGCGAGGACGAAGCCACCGAGCGCGGCCTGAAGATGCTCGACCGCGTGGGGCTGCTCGCCCACAAGGACAAGTTTCCGGGCCAACTCTCGGGCGGACAGCAGCAGCGGGTCGCCATCGCGCGCGCCCTGTCGATGGACCCGATCGCGATGCTGTTCGACGAGCCCACCTCGGCGCTCGACCCCGAGATGATCAACGAGGTGCTCGACGTCATGGTGTTGCTCGCGCAGGAAGGCATGACCATGATGTGCGTGACCCACGAAATGGGCTTCGCGCGCAAGGTGGCCCACCGCGTGATCTTCATGGACGAAGGTCGCATCGTCGAGGATGCCACCAAGGACGAGTTCTTTGGCACGCCGCGCTCGGAGCGCGCCCAGCAGTTCCTGTCGAAGATCCT
>JBBQCV010000125.1:0-10668 GCA_038319115.1 Burkholderiales bacterium
CGGCCTCGAAGGCTTCACCGATTCGCTCATGAAGATTTTCGGCCTGTAGCAGGGGCTCGCGTGCTGGCCGCCCTAGCGCCCCTTCCACTGCGGCTTGCGCTTGGCGGCAAACGCGCGCGGCCCCTCGACGTAATCGTCCGAGGCTTTCCATTCCTTCACAGTCGAGTAATCGCCCAGCGCGCCCAGCGCGGCCTCGACTGTCGGCTCGGCCAGCCCGCGCATTGCGGCGGCCTTGGACGCGCGCACCGCCATCGGGCTGCACTCGAGGATCCACCTGGCCCACTTGCGTGCCGCGTGCATCAACCCGGGCTGCGGGACGACTTCGTTGACTATTCCAAGCGCCAGCGCCTCGCGTGCTTCGACACGCCGACCGGTGAGGATGATGCCCATCGCCGCCTTGAGGCCGATCTGGCGCGGCAGGCGCTGCACACCGCCGGCGAACGCAGCGAGGCCGACACGCGGCTCGGGCAGCGCGAACACGGCATTGTCGGACGCGATGATGAGGTCGCAGGCGAGCGCGATCTCGAACCCGCCGCCCATCGCCACCCCGTTGACTGCGGCGATGAGGGGCTTGTCGAGGTCGAAGCGCGCGGTGAGTCCGCAGAACCCGCTGGGCGGGCGCTCGTTGGAGGCGCCGGAGGCGATCACCTTGAGGTCGCTGCCGGCGCAAAACGCTTTCGGCCCCGCACCGGTGACGATGGCCACCCACTGCTCCGGGTCGGCGGAAAAGTCATCGAACACCCGCGCCAGCTCGAAATGCGCCGCCGAGTGCAGCGCATTCATCGCCTCCGGCCGGTTAAGGGTCACGACAGTCAGGCGCCCTTCGCGCGCCACCGAGCAGAATTCAAGCGTCATCCAGTCCTCCGGTTGCAAGCCACTCCTCGCGCCGATTATCGCCCGCAAGCGCGCAGTTTTCGGCACACTCTCGCTTTTTCGCCCCGCAGCCCCAAGTTGAGGAGACACGATGCGCCCCCTGCCCTTCCAGCGCCGCCTTGCGCCCGCCGCTGCCTTGCTGCTTGCGCTCGTACTTGCATTCGCGTCCCACGCGCAGACCCGCCCGACCCGCGTCGACCCGGGCGCCGCGCCCCAATCCGTCCTATGGGTGGGCAACAGCTTTTTCTACTACAACAACAGCCTGCACAACCACTTCTCGCGCCTGGTGGCCTCGGCGGGTCCGGCGTCGCGCGTGCGCGGCACTTCGGTCACCGTCAGCGGATCGGGCCTCGACTGGCACGACATGGATTCGCTGCTTCGCCCCAACGGCCTGGGCCGCTATTCGTTCGTCGGCGACAACGAGATCCGCTTCAACCAGCCCGGCCGCCAGTACGACACCGCGATCATGATGGACTGCAGCCAGTGCCCCATCCATCCGCAGCTGCAGGCGGTATTCCATGACACCGTGCGCAAGAATTCCCAGACGCTTGCCCGCGCCGGCGTGCGGCCGGTGCTGTTCATGTCGTGGGCCTACAAGGACAAGCCCGAGATGACCGCCCAGCTCGCCGAGCAGTACACGCGCGCCGGGAACGCCAACGACATCCTCGTGATTCCCGCCGGCTTCGCGTTTGCGAAGGCGATCGCCATGCGTCCGGGAATCGAGCTGTACCAGACCGACAAGCGCCACCCGAGCGTGGCGGGTACCTATCTCGCCGCATGCGCGTCCTACGCTGCGCTGTACCGCAAGTCGCCGGTGGGCCTCGCATACACAACCGGGCTGGACAAGGAACTGGCGGCGACGTTGCAGGCTGCGGCGTGGGCCGCCGCACAGGACTATTTCGGACGCAACTTATGAGCGTTAGGATTGCAGTGATTGCCGAAGCTATGGCAACATTTCTCCCGGAAACCTAGTAAACACGCGGGGGTTGGCAGAAAGTTGGCAGTATTACGCGGTTCCGCGCCGGCGCCAGCCTGGTCGGTGGAGATTCGCAGCCAGCCTAATCTCCGCCGCGCGCGGCCATGAATTGCGGCGCCATCTGGCGCAGGCGCTCGTCGGTCATGCGGCCGCTCCGCGTCATGTAATCGTAGGCGAGGTCCCAAGGAGCGAGCCGCATCTTCTGCGCGAAGCGCTCGTACCAGTACGAAGACGCGTTCGCGGCGGCATGCAGCTTGTCGACCACCGGCCGGCGCTCCCGCTCGAAGGCCGCGAGCGCCGCGTCGACTGTCTCGCCCGCTTCGCCAATCGCCCGGTCAAGCGCGATCGCGTCCTCGAACGCGGCGCGCGTGCCCGAGCCGATGGAAAAATGCATCGTTCGCAGCGCGTCCCCAATCAACACCGCCGGGATGCCCTCGGGCGTGCGCGCGGCCCAGTGGCGGTTGGCGAGGAGCGGGAACTGCCGCCACACCGACTTGTTCGACACCAGCGCGTGGCCGCCGAGGTCGGGGGCGAACACCTTTTCGCAGTAGGCGCGCGAGGCCGCCTCATCCATCGTGTCCAGGCCCGCGCGGCGCCACGTGGCCGCGTCGCACTCCACCAGGAAAGTGCTCATGTCCGGCGCGTAGCGGTAATGGTGCGCGACGAAAGCACCGTCGGGGGTGTCACGGAACGTGAGCGTGAGGCACTCGAAAACCTGCGCGGTGCCGTACCAGGCGAAACGGTTCTCCAGCCACTCCACCGTGGGCTTGAACTGCGCCTCCAGGCTGCGGCGCACGAGCGAATGGGCTCCGTCCGCGCCGACGATGAGGTCGGCGGCGCCGAGCTCGGAAAGCGCAGTCACGCTGCGCGAGAATTCGAGGCGCACGCCGGCTTCCCGGCACAGGGCGTGCAGGAACCGGTTCAGCGCGAGGCGCTGGATGGCGGAGAAGCCGTTGCCATCGATGTCGATTTCCTCGCCGCGATGCACGATGCGCTGCATGGGCCAGCTTTCCATGCGCCCTGCGAGCTGCGCGTGCAGCCCGGGGGCGTCGCGCTCGAGAAAGGCGAGTGCCCCCTGCGAGAACACTACGCCGAAGCCGAAGGTCGCATCGGCCGGGTTCTGCTCGACCACGTGGATGTCCCAGGCCGGGTTGCGCCGCCTGGCAAGCAGCGCGAATAACAGGCCCGCCGGGCCGGCGCCGAGGACCGTGATCTTCATCGGTCGCGCGCCGGCCGCGGATCTAGCGCGCGGCGCCCATCGATGCGCCACCCGCGCTGGTGCCCGCAATCCTGCCGAATACCGCGCCGTTGGTGAGCCCTGTGCCACCGGGATAATTGAAGTAGAAGATCCCGCCGACCAACTCGCCGGCGGCATACAGCCCCGGGATCGGCTGGCCGTCGGTGGACATCACTTGCGCGTCGGTATTGATGCGCAATCCGCCGAAGGTGAAGGTGATCCCGCAAGTCACCGCATACGCCTCGTACGGCGGCGTATCCAGCGTGTTGGCCCAGTTCGACTTGGGGATGGCCAGTCCTTCGGTGCCGCGGCCATCCTTGATGTTCGGGTTGAACGGGATCGCGGTCTGCACCGCGGCGTTGTAGGCCTGCAATTCCTTGAGCGCCACTTCGGCGTTCACGTCGTCGAGCTTCTTCACCAGCTCTTCGAGCGAGTTGGCTGTCACCTTGGTGACCTGCTTGATGCGGTATTCGTCGCGCAGCTGCGGTTTCATCTTGGCGTCGAACACCTGCCAGGCAAACTGGCCGGGCTGGTTGAGGATCACGCGGCCGTACTTGGCATAGGTGTAGTTGCGGAAATCGGCGCCTTCATCGACGAAGCGCCGGCCTTCGGCGTTGAGGTACACGCCCCACGGGTAGGAGTGCTTCTGGAACTGGTCGCCCACGGCGAGATCGCCGAACTCGGGGGCGTTGCGCTCCCACGCGACCGCGTGGCAGCCCGACCAGTTGCCGGTGGGCGCAGCGCCGATGTCGAGCGCCATGCGGATCACGTCGCCGGTGTTGAAGCGTGTGCCCCGCACCTTGGCCAGCTCCCAGCCCGGCCCGAGATAGCGGGCACGCATTTCCGGGTTCGCCTGGAAGCCCCCTGCCGCAAGGACCACCGACTTTGCGCGCACCTCCGTGGTCTTGCCTTTGTGCTTGACCTTGACGCCCTTGACGCCGTCGTCGTCCGATACCAGCGCAGTGACGCGCGCCTCGTACCAGACGTCGATGCCGTTCTTCTTCGCCGCGTTGGTGAGGTTCTCCACCAGCCCCGGCCCGCCGCCCACGGCCTCGACCGTGAGCCCGCCCCAGAACTTGAACCGCCCGCCGATGTTGAACGCCTGGCGGCCCCACGCGGCGGTGAAGCGCACGCCCTTGGAACGCATCCACGCCACCGTGTCCATGCTGCGCTTGACCAGGATCTCGGTGAGGTCGGGGTCGCAGCGGTACTCGGTGACGCGCGCCATGTCGTCGAGGAACTGGTCCTGCGTGTAGGTGCCGAAATCGGTGCGCGCCACCTCCTCGTCAGTGAGGTCGGGGATGGCGCGCTTGAGGTCGTCCACGCCGTTGTACACGACGCGCATGAGGCCCGCCGTAAAGCGCGAGTTGCCGCCCGACTCGTCCTCCGTCGCACGCTCGAGCACCAGCACCTTGGCGCCTTTTTCCTGCGCCGCGAGGGCCGCGCAAAACGCTGCGTTGCCCGCGCCCACCACTACGACGTCATAGTTCGCGCTCATCGGTCCTCCGGTCAGGGCTGGCCGAGAAAGTCGCGCTTGCCGATCTCGACGCCGTTCTGGCGCAGCATGTTGTAGGTCGTGGCGACGTGGAAATAGAAATTCGGCACCGCATGCCCGAGCAGGAACTGCATGCCCTTGTAATGGGTCTCCTTGTCGCCGCGCTTGGTGACGATGGCCTTGTCCTCGGTGCCGTCGATCTGCGCCTGGGGCACCGACTGGATGAACGCGATGGTCTTGGCGATGCGCGCCTTCAGCTCGGCCAGCGTCTTCTCGGTGTCCTCGTCCTTGGGGATCTCCACTCCCGCGAGGCGGGCCACCACGCCCTTGGCCGTGTCGCAGGCGATCTGCACTTGCCGGCTCATCGGGAACATGTCGGGAAACAGGCGGTAGCCGGTCAGCGCCGTGGCGTCGAGCTTTTTGGCATCGACATGGGCCTGCGCCTTGTCGAGGATGGTGGACAGGTTGCCGAGGATGTTGGCAAAGCGCGGCACGCTCGCCTGGTACATGGAAATGGTCATGGGGGAATCCTGGAAGTGGGAACAAAAGGGGAAAAAGCAGACGCGAATTCTACGCCTTGCCGCCATCGACTTCTTCGCCAACTGCGTGCCTACCGGCTTGGGAAGCCGGTAACCCGAACCCGCGAACTACCACTTCACCGGCGGCTTGCGCGAGGTATGAAAGACACGCAAGATTTCTATGCGATTCGCGCGCAGGCGGTAGGGGATCAGATAACGGGTTCTTGCGACAAGCAGCTCGCGTGTGCCTGGCACTCGTCCGGGCTTTCCGAGCGCTGGTTGGTCGGCAAGCAAATCGACCGCATGCATGATGCGTTGAACGACCAGGCGGGCGGCCTTCGGGTCGTCTTCGGCTATGTGGGACGCTTCCTCGTCGAGGTTGCGCAACGCGCTGCGCAACCAGACGATCTGCGGACTCTTCAGGCCTTTTGCCACTTGCGCCGTACTTTATCGACGTCCGCAGGCTTGGCGAAATCGCCTGCATCGGCTTCCTTCAGGGCGGCCTGAATCTCCTGGACTTGCCATTCGTTGAGTTCGACGAAAGCGCGAATTGCCTCAGCGGCAAGGAAGGATTTGCTGCGATGCGTGGCCTCCGCAAGCTGTTCCAGGCGTTGTTTCACGGCCGGTTCCAGGCGAACGGAAATCGTGGTGGATTCGGCCATGTCTGGCTCCGTGTTGGTTTGTACACATTCTAGTGCAATGCACGCGCCAGGTGCTCGATCAGTAGACCACCAAGCTGCGGATCGACTCGCCGCTGTGCATGAGGTCGAAGCCGTCGTTGATCTTCTCCAGCGGCATCACGTGGGTGATGAGGTCGTCGATGTTGATCTTGCCTTCCATGTACCAGTCGACGATCTTAGGCACGTCGGTGCGGCCGCGCGCGCCGCCGAACGCCGTGCCCTTCCACACCCGCCCGGTGACGAGCTGGAACGGCCGCGTCTTGATCTCCTGCCCCGCGCCCGCCACGCCGATGATCACCGAGACACCCCAGCCGCGATGGCAGCATTCGAGCGCCTGGCGCATGACCTCGACGTTGCCGATGCACTCGAAACTGTAGTCCGCGCCGCCGCCCGTGAGTTCGACCAGGTGGGCGACGAGGTCGGCGCCCGCGTCCTTGGGGTTGACGAAGTGGGTCATGCCGAACTTTTCCGCCAGCGCCTTGCGCGCCGGGTTGAGGTCCACGCCGACGATCATGTTGGCCCCGGCCATGCGCGCGCCTTGCACCACGTTGAGGCCGATGCCGCCCAGGCCGAATACCACCACATTGGCGCCCACCTCGACCTTGGCGGTGTTGATGACCGCCCCGATGCCGGTGGTAACGCCGCAGCCGATGTAGCAGACCTTGTCGAACGGCGCGTCCTCGCGGATCTTCGCCAGCGCGATTTCGGGCAGCACGGTGAAGTTGGCGAAGGTCGAGCAGCCCATGTAGTGGTACACCGGCTTGCCGTCGAGCGAAAACCGGCTGCTGCCATCGGGCATCACGCCCTTGCCCTGCGTGCCGCGGATCGCGGTGCACAGGTTGGTCTTGCGCGACAGGCACGACTTGCACTGGCGGCACTCGGGCGTGTAGAGCGGGATCACGTGGTCGCCTTTCTTCAGGCTGCTGACACCCGGCCCCACGTCGACCACGATGCCGGCGCCCTCGTGGCCGAGGATTGCCGGGAACAGCCCCTCCGGGTCGGCGCCCGAGCGCGTGAATTCGTCGGTGTGGCAGATGCCCGTGGCCTTGACCTCGACCAGGACTTCCCCTGCGCGCGGCCCTTCGAGCCGCACGGTTTCGATGCTCAAAGGCGAGCCCGCCTTGAATGCCACTGCCGCACGCACGTCCATGGAAGTCCCCTGTCCCTTCTATTGGGTTGTTGCGAGGGCGTCGGATCGCCCCTTGGGAGCGCCGATTATGACCGAGGCCGGCCGCGCTGCGGCGAACGCGAGCCCCGCAGGCGCGGCGTGGACCGCTATGCCACCCGCGTCCAGATGGCGCGGATCTCCGCCGGCAGCGTCATGGGATCGAACGGCTTGGGAATCACCTCCAGCGCGCCGGCCGCTTTGAGTTCCGCGATCTCGGCGGGCATGATCTTGGCGGTCATGAACAGGGCCGGTACATCCTGCATGCCGGGCAGGTTGCGCAGCGCCTTGAGCACCGAAGGCCCGTTCATGCCGGGCATCATTACGTCGAGCAGGAACAGGTCCGGCGCGAATCCCGGCGCCATCGCGAGCGCCTCGGCACCGCCCGGGCAGGCCCTGACCTCGAAACCGCCGACATCGACGAGCGACATCTCACCGACCATGCGGATGTCCTCTTCGTCTTCGACGTAGAGGATGCGCTTCAGTTCGCGGCTCATGCCTTGCTCCGGGGAGATTCGGGCGCTTCGCCCAGCAGCGCCTGTCGGATCATGGCCACCAGCTGGTCTTCGCTCGCCTGCGCCTTGAGCAGGGCGCCATCCACATCGGCCATACGCTCATGGCCCACGTTGGAGCCGGAGAACACGATCACCGGCGGGTGCTGGCTCGCTTCGCGCATTTTGTCGAACAGATCCCACCCCGACCCGTCGGGCAGCGAGATGTCGAGCAGCACGAGGTCGTAGCGCTCGCTCGCCACTTTGGCGAGCGCCTCGGCCAGCGTCGTTGCGGCCTCGGTGCGCGCGAACGGCTCGAGCATCATCGCCACCACCGAGCGCAGGCCGGCATCGTCCTCTACGTGCAGCACGGCGGGACGGGCGTCGCGCGGGCCGCCGTGCCGCGCCGCGAGGTCGGCGATGAGCCGGCGCGCCGAATCCTCGTCGGCCCGGTACACGCGCGTGGCCGGCAGGTCGAACCAGAACGTGGTGCCGGTGACCGCGTCGGCGGCCTCCTCGGCCGTCACCGTGTCGAAGCCTATGGTGCCGCCGTGATACTCGACGATGGCCCGCGAGATCGACAGGCCCAGGCCCGAGCCGCCCTTCTTGCGCGTATCGGAGGAGTCGGCCTGGGAGAATTTCTGGAAGATGCGCCCGCGGAACGCGCGAGGGATTCCCGGCCCGACGTCGGTGACAGAGACCTTGATGCGCTCGCCGTCGCGCTCGACGGCCACCTTCACGCTCGCCCCCGGCGGGGAGTACTTGGCGGCGTTCGACAGCAGGTTGGCGATGACCTGCAGCAGCCGGTCGCGGTCGCCCGTGACGGTCGCGTCGGGCACTTGCGCCGCGAGCACCAGGCTGCACTGGTGCGAGCGCGCATACCCTTCGTTGTCGGTCAGCGACTGGGTCACGAGGCTCATGAGCTCGAGCGGCTTCATGTCGAAGTCGATCTTGCCCGCCTCGATCTTCTCGATGTCGAGGATGTCGTTGATGAGCCGGATCAGGCGCTCGCAGTTGTTCTTGGCGACCGACACGAGGTTCTTCGCCTTGTCGGGCAGCACCCCCGCCATGCCGCCTTCGATAAGCCCGAGCGAACCGCGGATCGAGGTGAGCGGCGTGCGCAGCTCGTGGCTCACGGTCGAGACGAACTCGTTCTTGAGCCGGGCGAGGCGCTTTTCCTCGCTCACGTCGGTGAGGAAGGCGTACAGCCCGACTACGCTCCCACTGCCATCGCGGTCTGGGATGCACACGATGTGCAGGTCGCGATGGTCGCCGCGCGCGCCGGTCTGCTCGCGCTCCCAGCTCACGAGTTCGCCCGCCAGCACCCGCTTGATATACGGCCCGGTCACGGCGTAGGCCTGCTCGCCGATCACCTCGCGCAGCGTGTGGCCGTAGACGTCGCCCTCCTCGACCGCCATCCAGTCGAGCATGATCTTGTTGTGGTAGCGGTAGCGCTCCTCATGGTCGAGGTAGCTCACCATGGCAGGGATGTTGTCGGTGATCGTACGCAGGAACTGCTCGCTGTCGCGCAGCCGCGCGCCGGAATCGTCGCGCTGGCGCCGGTAGCGCCGCGCGAGGTGGTTGGCGAAGAGCAGGACCGCGCTGGCCACGATGCCCGCGCCTACCACGAGGATGAGGGCGACGCTGCCGAGCGTCTGCGTGCGCCCGCGAACGCCGGCGAGAGCGTCGGCTCGCCGATGCGTCAGCTCGGCGATGAAGTCCTCGCGCAATGCGATGCGGCCCTGGTAGGCGTCGGAGCGCACGACCTCGAGCGCCGCACCGAAGCCCTGTTGGCCGCGCAGGCGACTGACCTCTTCCATGCGCGCAAACTGGTCGTCGAAGAATTCGCGCAGCTTGTCACTGCTGGCGGCGCGCTCTTCGGGATCGAGGGTGATTTCGAACGCCTCGAGGCCGCGCCGCGCGGCGCCGAGCGCCTGGTTGAGCCCGGGGACCTCCTTTTCGTCGCCCGTGGCCACGTAGAGCATGAGCGCCGACTGCGCGGCACTCATGCGCGTGCGCAGCACGCTGGCGGCTTCGAGCATGCTCTCGGCCCGCTCGGAGACGCGCGCCTGCTCGCGCAGCGAGTCGATGCTCCACAGCGCGGCGGCGCCGACCAGGCCAAGGAATGCCACCGCGGCCCACAGCGACAGGGTGATGGTGCGCGCCGAATTACGCGGCCGGGGCACGGACACCGCGGTACTCAGGCGATCGACTGGCGCAGTACCGCGATCAGCCTCCCGATTTCGGTCGCGCCGGCCGGCGCCATCGTTTCGCTTGCGAAGGCCGCGCGCAGGGCCCCTTCGAGCGCCTTGGCCGCAGCGCCGAGCGCCTCGCAACCCAGCGTCGGCGCGCTGCCCACCATGGAATGCACGGCGAGCACCAGCGCATCGCGCCCCGACGCGGAAACGCCCGCGGAGCACGCTTCCAGCCACAGGGCTTCGATCTCGGCGATCTTTTCCGGCGCCTTCGCGCGGTAGGCCTCGCGCATGACCGCGAGCCTGCGCTGCATCTCCTCGGGATGGAGCGGATAGCCGGCGGCGTTCTGCATCACACCGCCCTCGTGGCGAACGCAAGCCCGTTCATGACATGACCCTCACGCTGCCGCCTTCACACTGCGGGTCCGCGCGCCGCGAACCGCCAGCCGGCGGGCGTCGGCATCGCGCCCCGCATTGGCGAGCGCTGCGATCAGGGTGCACTCGATCAGGTCGCGTTGCGCGCGGCTGCCGCCGATGCGTTCGTGTTGGGTGAGCACGGGTTCGATCCATGCTGCGGCGGCATTCCATTCGCGCCCGGCATACGCGCCGAACGCCTCGGCCAGCGCCGGCACGATCGGGCCGGCGGCCAGCTTGCCCGCCGATTCGCGCTCGCGCAGCTGAGCCACCAGTGCCTGCAGCGCGTCGCGGTCCGCCGATGCTGCGAACGCGACCGCGCTGTGCACATCGGCAAACGTCACCCCGGCGCGGGGGAACTCCTTGAGCGCATAGTCGCGCACCTCGCCCCAGGCCGCCGCGTCGTTGCGATGGCCGGCGAGCTGCGAGCGCCACAGGAACGAGGCCGAATCGGAAAGCGTATTGATCGGGGGGCCCCACGAACCGCCGGGGCGCACCGCGCTTGCATAGATGCGCCTCGCCGCATCGATGTTGCCTGCCTCCAGGTGCCACAACGCGAGGTGCCAGCTCAGGTGGCAATGCAGTTGCGCCTCGCGCGGGAAGTCGCGCATCCAGTCCTCGAGG
>JBBQCV010000126.1:0-10616 GCA_038319115.1 Burkholderiales bacterium
CCCCGCCGCCGACCGGCCGGCCGCAAGGAGACGAAGTGGAAGACGAGATCAAGAAGAGCGCGCTGGAATATCACCGCCTGCCGCGCCCGGGGAAGATCTCGATCCTGCCCACCAAGCAGCTCACCAACCAGCGCGATCTCGCCCTTGCATATACGCCGGGGGTGGCCGCCGCGTGCCTGGAAATCGTCCGCGACCCGCGCGAGGCCATCAACCTCACTTCGCGCGGCAACCTGATCGGCGTGATCACCAACGGCACCGCGGTGCTCGGACTCGGGGCCATCGGCCCGCTGGCGGCCAAGCCGGTCATGGAAGGCAAGGCGGTGCTGTTCAAGAAGTTCGCCGGCATCGACGTTTTCGACATCGAGGTCAACGAACTCGACCCGGACAAGCTGGTCGACATGATCGCTGCGCTGGAGCCGACCTTCGGCGGGATCAACCTCGAGGACATCAAGGCGCCCGAGTGCTTCTATATTGAGCGCAAGTTGCGCGAGCGCATGAAGATCCCGGTGTTCCATGACGACCAGCACGGGACTGCCATCACCGTGTGCGCGGCGATCATCAACGGCCTGATGGTCGGGGGCAAGGAGATCGGCAAGGTCAAGCTGGTTACCTCCGGCGCCGGCGCGGCGGCGCTCTCGTGCCTCGACCTGCTGGTCAAGCTGGGGATGTCGGTTGCCAATATCTACGTGACCGACATCGAGGGCGTGGTCTACACCGGCCGCAAGGCGCTCATGGACCCGGACAAGGAGGTCTACGCGAAGGACGTCAAGGCGAGGACCCTGGCCGAAATCATCGACGGGGCCGATGTGTTCCTCGGGCTGTCGGCCGGCGGGGTGCTGAAGCCGGATATGGTGAGCCGCATGGCACCGCGGCCGCTGATCCTCGCCCTCGCCAACCCGGAGCCTGAGATCCGCCCGGAGCTGGTGAAGGAAGTGCGCCCCGACGCGATCATGGCCACCGGCCGTTCCGATTACCCCAACCAGGTCAACAACGTCCTGTGCTTCCCGTTCATCTTCCGCGGGGCGCTCGACGTGGGCGCGACGAGCATCACCGCCGAAATGGAGCTGGCCGCGGTGCGCGCAATCGCCGAGCTCGCCCAGGCCGAGGCTTCCGACATCGTCGCCCTGGCCTACGGCGGACAGGACCTCAAGTTCGGCCCCGAGTACCTCATCCCGCGCCCGTTCGATCCGCGCCTGATCGCCAAGATCGCGCCCGCGGTAGCCCAGGCGGCCATGGACAGCGGCGTGGCCACGCGGCCGATCGAGGACATCGGCGCGTATTGTAGTTCGCTGTCGCAGTTCGTGTACCACTCAGGCCTCATCATGAAGCCGCTGTTCGCGGCAGCCAAGGCAGCGCCCAAGCGCATCGTGTACGCCGAAGGGGAAGACGAGCGCGTGCTGCGCGGCGTGCAGGTCGTTGTCGACGAGGGCCTGGCCGTGCCGATCCTCATCGGCCGCCCCTCGGTGATCGAGCACCGCCTGGAGCAGTTCGGCCTGCGCATCAAAGCGGGCCGGGACTATTCGCTCATCAACCCAGAGAGCGACCCGCGCTACCGCGACTACTGGTCGACCTACCACCGGCTCGCCGAGCGCAAGGGCGTCTCGGAGGATTACGCCAAGATCGAGATGCGCCGCAGCCACACCCTTATCGGCGCGATGATGATGTACAAGGGCGAAGCCGACGGCATGCTGTGCGGCACGTTCGGCACCCACGCCATGCACCTGCAGTTCGTCGACCAGGTGATCGGATTGCGGCCGGGGGTCAAGCATTACGCGGCCATGAACGCCCTCATGCTGCACGATCGCACGGTGTTCATCTGCGACACCTATGTAACGCCCGACCCCAGCGCGGAGAACATCGCCGAGATGACGATCCTCGCGGCCGAGGAAGTGCGCCGCTTCGGCATCGTGCCCAAGGTGGCGCTCCTGTCGGCATCGAATTTCGGATCGCTCGACATGCCTTCGTCGCGCAAGATGCAGGAAGCGCTCGCGATGCTTCGCGAAGCCGCCCCCGAGCTCGAAGTGGAGGGCGAAATGCACGGCGACGCCGCGCTGTCGGCGGAGATCCGCACGCGCGTGTTCCCCAACTCGCGCCTCAACGGCGAGGCGAACCTGCTCATCATGCCGACCCTGGATTCGGCCAACATCGCGTTCAACCTGCTCAAGACCGCGGCCGGCGACGGGGTGACGATAGGGCCGATCCTGCTCGGCGCGGCGCGCTCGGTGCACATCGTGACGCCGTCGGCGTCGGTGCGCAGGATGGTCAACATGACCGCGCTCGCCGTAGTCGACGCAAACGCTCCCCGCGGCGCCGAGCAGAACCTGTTTTGAGCGGGGCTCGCGGCGAGCGACGATGAGCAGCGCCGGCAGCGACAGCAACGTTACCGAGCTGCGCCCTGTCTCGCGCGCCGGTCTGGTGCTTACCGGTGGCGGAGCCCGCGCCGCCTACCAGGTCGGCGTGGTCAAGGCGGTGCGCGACATCCTTGGCAACCCGGTCAAGAACCCCTTCCCGATCCTCGTCGGCACCTCTGCCGGCGCGATCAACGCCGCCACCCTGGCCGCTTACTCGGACCACTTCACGCGCGCGGTCGGCAACCTGCTCGAGAACTGGGAAAACATGCACGTCGACCAGGTATACCGGGCCGACTTTCCGAGCATCATGCGCAGCGGCGCCAAATGGCTCGGCTCGCTGATGCTGATTTCGCGTCGCAACCCGGTGTCGCTGCTGGACAACTCGCCGCTGGCCGACATGCTGGCGCGCACCCTGCCGTTCGAGCGCATCCAGGAAAACATCGACAGCGGAGCGCTGTATGCCGTCTCGGTCACCGCGTCGGGCTACACCTCTGGCCAGAGCGTGTCGTTCTTCCAGGGGGGCTCGGGCACCGAGGGCTGGGAGAGAAACCAGCGCATCGGCGCAGCAGTCACGCTCAAGCTCGAATACCTGCTTGCGAGCGCGTCGCTGCCGTTCATCTTTCCCGCGGTCAAGGTCCATCGCGAGTATTTCGGAGACGGCTCGATGCGCCAGATCGCACCGATCAGCCCGGCGCTGCACCTGGGCGCGGACCGCGTGCTCGTGGTGGGCACCGGGCGGCAGACACTCGACACGGCGCGCAGCCGCTCCAGCATCTATCCCTCGCTCGCCCAGATCGCGGGCCATGCGCTCAACAGCATCTTCCTCGACAGCTTGTCGGTCGACCTCGAGCGGCTGGAGCGAATCAACCGGACGGTGCGGCTGATCCCGCCCGAGCGCCTCGCCGACGGCAAGCTGCCGCTGCGCCCCATCAAGGTGCTGTTCATCTCGCCCAGCCAGCCGATCGAGCGCATCGCCGCGCGCTTCCTGCATGAGCTGCCGCGCTCGGTGCGCATCCTGCTGCGGCCCACGGGCGCGCTCAACCGGTCGGGATCAAACCTTGCGAGCTACCTGCTGTTCGAGGAATCCTTTTGCCGCGCGCTGATCGACCTGGGCTACCAGGACACGATCGCGCGCGAGGGTGAAGTCAGCGAATTCTTCGCCGGCAAACCGTAGCGGAAGTTGCAGGTGCTTTTTCACGGCGCGATGCGCCAGAGGAGCCGGACATGGCCGACAGCGGTGGCAGCGGGCAGGACCCGTTCGAGATGTTCAGGCGCCTGTGGGCGCCGCTTGGCCTTCCGGTTCCGGGAATGGCGATGCCCACGCTCGACCCCGCCGAAGTCGACAAGCGCATTGCCGACCTCGAGTCGGTGGAAACGTGGCTGGGCATGAACCTCAACATGGTGAAGATGGCGATCCAGGGACTCGAAGTGCAGAAGATGGCGCTCACTGCAATGAAGGCCAACGCGGGCGCCGCCACTGACGCGGCGAACGCCTTTGCCAGTTTTTCGCGGAGCGCGGCCGCGGGCGCGGCGGGCATGGCGGCCGCCGCCGCGGAGGGCGGCAAGGCTGCGCCCGAATCGGCGCCGGGGCCTGCCGACCCCGCCGCCAACCCCATGGCCAACCCGATGCTGTGGCCGTGGGCGATGATGCAGGCTGGCGCCGCACCCGCCAAGCCGGAGCCGGGTGCGAAGCCGGGCAAGGATCGCAAAGGAGGCAAATGAACGGCGGATTCCGGTTCGCGCATTCTTCCGGCGCCGATTGGCAGGAGTGCGTCGCGCGTTGCGCGGCGGTCATCGGCAAGCCCGCGGGCGGGCTGGGGTTCATGTATTTCACCGAGCCCCTGATGCCCGGTGCGGCTGAAATGGTCGAGACGCTGCGTGAACTCACCGGCGTGCGCGACTGGGTGGGGACGGTCGGCCTCGGGGTGGTCGCCACTGGCTGCGAATACCTCGGCGAGCCCGCGCTCGCGCTCATGGTGGCGGACTTGCCGGTCGGGAGCTACGGCCTGTTTTCGGGTCTGCGCAAGGCGCCGCAGCCGGGTGACAAAACGCCCACCGGCGCGGCGGCCGCGCACTTCGGCGTGGTCCATGGCGATCCGCAGACCCCGGACATGGCCGACCTCGTGACCGACATGGCCGCGCGCGTGGAAAGCGGCTACCTCGTGGGCGGGCTGTCGAGCGGCCAGTCGCAGACGGTGCAGGTGGCCAACGACGTGCTCAGGGGCGGTCTCTCGGGGGTGGTGCTCGCCTCCGACGTCCCGGTCGCCACCCGGCACACGCAAGGATGCACCCCGCTGCCAGGGCGCCACGTGGTGACCCGCTGCGAGGAGAACATCGTGATCGAGCTCGATGGCCGGCCCGCTCTGGATGTGTTCGAGGCGGCCCTCGGCGGCTCGCTGGCGGGCGACCTGCGACGCGCGGCCCAGCTCATGCACGCCGGGTTTCCCGTGCAGGGTTCGGACACCGCCGACTACGTGGTGCGCAACATCGTGGGCATCGACCCGAAGAACAAGCTCATCGCAGTGGGCGAGCTGCTCGAGCCCGGCACGCCGCTCTTGTTTTGCAGGCGCGACCCGCGGACCGCGCGCGAGGACCTCGAGCGCGTGCTCGCGGAACTGAAGGCCGAGGTTCCTGCGCCGCGTGGGGCACTGTATTTCTCGTGCATCGGCCGCGGCGAGCACCTGTTCGGGCGTCGCGGGGCCGAGCTCGAGCTGATCCGCGATACGATCGGCGAAGTGCCGCTGGTGGGCTTCTTCTGCAACGGCGAAATTTCGCACGACCGGCTGTATGGCTACACCGGCGTGCTCACACTTTTCCACTGATCCACAATCCACGCAATTCGAGGAGGCAACATGGCGAAGGCAATCAGGTTCCACAAGACAGGCGGTCCCGAGGTCATGCAACTGGAAGACGTCGCGGTGGGCGAGCCCGCGGCAGGCCAGGCGCGCATCCGCCAGACCGCGATCGGGGTGAATTTCATCGACACCTACCACCGCTCGGGCCTGTACCCGATGCCCATGCCCTCGGGCCTGGGCTCGGAAGGCGCCGGCGTGGTCGAGGCGATCGGGACGGGCGTGACCGAGGTCAAGGTCGGTGACCGCGTTGCCTATACCGGCAACCCGGTCGGCTCGTACGCCGAGGCACGCCTGTATGCGGCCGACCGCCTGGTGCGCCTGCCCGCGTCGATCACCGACCAGCAGGCGGCCTGCATGATGCTCAAGGGGATGACGGTGCAGTACCTCATCCATCGCACCTTCAAGGCCAAGGCCGGCGACACGGTCCTGTGGCACGCGGCGGTGGGCGGGGTCGGGCAGATCGCCTGCCAGTGGCTCAAGGCGATGGGGGTCACGGTCATCGGCACGGTCGGCTCGGAGGAGAAGGCGGCGCTCGCGAAGAAGCTCGGCTGCGCCCACGTGATCAACTATTCGACCGAGAATTTCACCCAGCGCGTCAAGGAGATCACCGGCGGCAAGGGCGTACCGGTGGTGTACGACTCGGTGGGAAAAAGCACCTGGGAGGGGTCGCTGGACTGCCTGCAGCCGCGCGGCATGATGGTCTCGTTCGGCAACGCCTCAGGCGCGGTCGCGCCAGTCAACATCGGCATCCTGGCGCAGAAGGGGTCGCTGTTCCTCACGCGCCCTACTCTGGTCAACTACACCGCCACGCGCGCGGACCTCGAGGAAACCGCAAAGTCCCTGTTCGACATCGTGGGCTCGGGCAAGGTGAAGGTCGAAGTAAGCGCCACTTACAAGCTGGCCGATGTGCAACAGGCGCACCGTGACCTCGAAGGCCGCAAGACCACCGGTTCGGTGATCCTCGTGCCCTGAGGGCGGGGCATTGTAGAATCGGCGCGCTTTTCGCCATCCGGCAACACCAACGCATTACCCAGGGAGGAGGACCCATGAGAATCGGAATAACCGCCGTCGCCGCGGTTGCGGCCTTGTTTGCGGCACAGGGCGTACTTGCGCAGCAGAAGCTCAAGTTCGCGCATGTCTACGAGACGAGCGAGCCCTACCACACGGCAGCATTGTGGGCCGCCGGCGAGATCGGCAAGCGCACGGCCAACCGCTACGCGATGGAAGTGTTCCCCGCTTCTTCCCTGGGCAAGGAGACCGACATCAATCAGGGCCTCACCCTGGGTACGGTCGACATCATCTACACCGGCCAGTTGTTCGCCGGGCGCAGCTACGGCCCGATCTCGATCGGCGGTGCGCCGTTCGTGTTCCGCGATTTCGACCACTGGAAGAAATTCTCCACTTCGAATCTGTTCGGGGAACTGGCCGACGGCTACGCGAAGGCGACCAGCGGCAACAAGGTGGTCGCCATCACCTACTACGGCAACCGCCAGACGACCTCGAACAAGGCCCTCAACAAGCCCGAGGACATGAAGGGGCTCAAGATCCGCGTGCCCGACGCGCCGCTGTACACGCTGTTCCCGCGCGCCGTGGGCGCCAACCCGACGCCGATCGCCTTCGCCGAGGTCTACCTTGCGCTGCAGAACAAGACCGTCGACGCGCAGGAGAACCCGCTGCCCACGATCGACGCCAAAAAGTTTTACGAAGTGCAGACCCACATCAACCTGACCGCGCACATCACCGACGCGCTGCTCACCATCGTCGGCGCGCCGCTGTGGGCGAAGCTGTCGGAGGCGGACAAGAAGGCATTCACGGATGTGTTCCGCGAGGCCGCAGCGCGCGCCACTGGCGAGATCATCGCCAGCGAGCAGAAGCTGGTGGGCGAGTTCGAAAAGCGCGGCAAGACCGTGGTGCGCGTCGATCGCAAGCCGTTCATCGCGGCGGTGCAGAAGTATTACCGCGAAGGCCGCCAGCCCGATGGCAGCGCCCTGCCGTGGCCCAAGGACGTCTACGACAAGCTGCAGGCCATCAAGTAACTTTCATCGTGAATCGTTCCCCCGCGCCGTGGCCCCCGGGTCACGGCGTTTTCGTTGGTACCTTCCCGAGCGGACCCCGCGCGTGAGCGGCAAGCACGCACAGGTGAGCGTCGAATGGCTGCGGCGCCGCTTCGCCGAGGCGCGCCCGGCAGGCGAATCCATCTACGGCGACCAGGGCACGCGGCCCGGCGCGGACAACCTGCATGCGGCTTCGGTGCTCGTCCCGGTGGTCGCGCGCTCGCCCGTGCCCACCGTGCTCTTCACCCAGCGCACCGCCCACCTCAAGAACCATTCCGGCCAGATCAGCTTTCCCGGCGGGCGCGCCGAGCCGGATGACGCGGGGGCCGAGGCCACTGCGTTGCGCGAAACGTGGGAGGAGGTTGGCCTGTTGCCCGGGCGCATCGAGGTCCTCGGTCAGCTGCCCGAATACCATACGCGCACCGGGTACCGCGTCACCCCGGTGGTCGGCATCGTGATGCCGCCGTTCGAGCTGCAGCCTGACGCCAACGAGGTGGCCGAGGTGTTCGAGGTGCCGCTCGCCTTCCTGCTCGATGAGCGCAACCTGCAGCGCCACTCGCGCCAGTTCGAAGGCGAGGAGCGGCATTTCTTCGCCATTCCTTACGGCGAGCGGTATATCTGGGGCGCGACCGCAGGGATGCTCGTCAACCTCGCGCGCTACCTTTCGCAGGACTAGGCTGCCGCGCTGGGGCGGGGGTCGAAAATGCGGCGTGGGAGCCGCAGGCCCGATGCGGCCCCGGAGTGCCGCAGGCCGTTGGTGCGGCGGGGGCATGTGCTATCTTGCGCCTTCGCAGTTACTCCCGCATCTATTTCCCGGCTTCCATGAGCGTCATCGCGATCATCGCCGCATTGCTGCTCGAGCAGTGGCGGCCGCTGGTGGAGCGCAGGGCCTACCACGCCCTGCTCGCACGCTGGTCCAGCTGGCTCGAGAACACATTCAACGCGGGCGAATCGCGCCACGGCCGCATCGCGTGGATGATCGCCGTGGGGCCGATCGTGCTGGGTTCGCTTGCGCTCTACTACGCGTTGTTCTGGCTGCACCCGCTCCTCGCCTTCGGGCTTAACATCGCCGCCCTGTACGTGACGCTGGGCTTTCGCCAGTTCAGCCACTACTTCACCGCGATCCAGGTCGCGGTCAGGACCGGCGATCTCGACCGCGCGCGCGAGCTGATCGGCACCTGGCGCGGCGAGTCCGCCCAGCACCGCACCAAGGAGGAGGTGGTGCGGCTTGCAATCGAGGAGGCCCTCGCCGCTTCCCATCACCACGTTTTCGCAGTCCTGTTCTGGTTCATGGTCCTGCCCGGCCCGAGCGGCGCGATCCTTTACCGGCTGGCCGGCTTCCTCTCGCGGCACTGGGAGTTGCACGGCGCGTTCGGGACATTCTCCGCGCGCGTGAACAACGCCATGGAGTGGCCGGTGGTGCGGCTGACGGCCATCGGTTTTGCGATCGTCGGCGACTTCGAGGACGCGATCTACTGCTGGCGCACGCAGGCGGCGACGTGGACGGACCGCAACCTCGGCATCGTCCTCGCTGCCGGCGCAGGGGCCCTGGGGGTGCGTCTCGGCATGCCGCTGGACGGGGCCGATGGCGGCGTGGAGGTGCGGCCCGAACTCGGCCTGGGCGAACCCGCCGAAGAGCCTTTCCTCGACGGCACGGTGGGGCTCTTGTGGCGCTCGCTTGTAGTGTGGGTCTTCCTGCTCGCGATCCTGACGGCTTCGCGTATCTTCGGATGAACGGTGCACAGCCCGCGACGGGCTAGCGCTGCCGGTAGTCCCCGCATTTCCAGCACTGCGTGAACTGCGCCTCCTGGATCTCGCCGCAGCCGCAATGCCACACGTCGGCTTTCTGCGTCGGTGCGAGGATCCCTTCCTCCAGCACCTGGCGGGCGCGCTCGCCCTCGGCGGTATCGACGATCCACAGCTCGGGCTGGCAGTCGGTGAACGGCAGCTGGCCGATCGCCGCAGCGAGCATTTCGTTGCGCACGACGGTGCGGATACCGACCGAATCGAGCAGGTTCTTGGCGTGGTGGACCTCGGCGACGCTGAGGGACGCGAATACGCGCCTCATTTGCGCGCCCCGCCGGCTTCCTCCGCGAGCACGATCCGCTGGTAGAGCGCAAGGCGACGCGGGTGCACGGTGCCGTCGGCAGCCGCCTGCTGCAACGCGCATCCGGGCTCGTTCAGGTGACGGCAGTTCTGGAACCGGCATGCGCCGCGATACGGCGTGAATTCGCGAAACCCAGCAGCGATGTTGAGGTAGTCCATGCCCCCCAGCCCGAACTCCGCCACCCCGGGCGAATCGATGATCTCGCTGCCGGGGGAAACCTCGTAGAGCCGCGAGCCGGTGGTCGACTGCTTGCCCGCGTCGAGGAAAGCCGAGATCTCGCGGATCAGCACTTCGGCATCCGGCACGAGCGCTTTCACCAGGGTCGACTTGCCCATTCCCGACTGGCCGGTGAACAGGCTCCTGAATCCGGCGAGGTAGGGCCGCAGCGGCTCGATGTCGAGCTTGCCGGCGAGTTCCACCAGCGGGTAACCCAGCCCGCGGAATGGCGCGAGCATCGAAAGCGCACGCGTGCGCTGCTCGATGAGGTCGACCTTGTTCAGCACGATCACCGAAGGCAGCCCGGCGTGCTCGGCCACGATCAGCATGCGGCAGATCAACTCGTCGGAAAACGACGGCTCGCAGGCCACCAGGATCACGAGCTGGGACAGGTTGGCCGCCAGCACCTTGCGGCGGAAGTACGCCGCGCGCGCGAACTCATTGGTGCGTGGGCCGACGGCTTCGACCACGGCCTGGTCGGCCGACGTGCGTGCGAGGTGGACGCGGTCGCCGCACACCGGCTGCATCTGGCGCCCGCGCACCTGGCAGCGCAGCAGCTCGCCTTCAGCGGTGCGCGCGAGGCATTCGCGCCCGAAGCCGGCGACGACCGTGCCGTGGAACCGGGCCTCGGTCACGCCCGGCCGGAGTTGGCCGTAGCGGCCGCAGCGGCCGCGCCCGCGCGGCTCACAGCTTCCACAGCGCGTCGCACTTGGCGGCGCAGATGAAGTCGTTCTCCGACAGGCCGCCCACCGCATGGGTGCTGTATTCGATCCGGCACTTGTTATAGGCCACGGTCAGGTCGGGGTGGTGGTCCTCGCGGTGCGAGATCCACGCCAGCGCGTTCACGAAAGCCATCGTCTGGTAGTAATTCGTGAAGGGGTAGACCTTGACAAGGACGTTGCCCTCGATGATCCAGCCCTTGAGGCCGGCGAGCATTTCCCTGGCCTGCGCCTCGGTGTAGGGCAGGGCGCCACCTTCGCACGGCATGCACTTCCTGCCGGCCAGGTCGCTCGCGGGTTGGTCCATGGGAACC
>JBBQCV010000127.1:0-10517 GCA_038319115.1 Burkholderiales bacterium
TCGCAGCAGGTGCCCAGCGGCCCGCAGCCGGTGGCCAGCAGCCGCGCGGTCTCGTCGGTGTCCAGCCCACGCACATAGCGCTCGTGCGCATGGTTGGCGGCGAAGGCGATCGCGTTCTCGATCCCACCGGGGGTGTGCGCCGTCACCCACACCGCGCGATAAGCGCCGGTGAGCATCTCGCGCCGCCACACCACATCGAGCTCGGCCTCGACCACGTCGGGCGCAATGCGGTAAGCCACCCCGTGGCAGCTTCCGCCCCGCTCAAGAGCCAACATGAGGCCGGGGCTCTGCGGGCTGCCGCGCCCGGCCTTGGCCCACAGGCAGAACTGGCGATGGAACCCGTGCACGAGCGCCGTGCGCCGCTCGGCGAAATGAAACGCCGGGTTCCAGATGAGCGAGCCGAACCCGAATACCCACACGCGGTCGGGCCGTGGCGTCTTCGCCAGCATGGCGCCGATCTGGCGCGTGCGCTCCTCGTCAGTCATGAACACCGTCCCCGGCCCGAGGAGTGCCTTGGCCGAGGCCCGCAGGCTTCCGTCGAGGATGCTTTCGCGGGTCAGGGTCAGCTTGGTGCTCACGCGATGTGCTCTCCTGGGACGCCTGGCGTCATCGCAGTCTCCTTTGGGCTTGCAGGGTTGGGTGTGCCCGGGTGTAAAGCATTCATCGTACCAACGTTGCGGCCGCTGGCGCGCGCTGGGTGATCCGGAACCCGGCGAGCGCGGCCAGCGTCAGCAACACCAGCACCCCGGCATAGTAGAGGGGCGCGGCGGGCGCGCCGCTCACGTCGTAGGTCCAGCCGCCCACCGGCGGCAGCCCGGCCACCCCGGCGTACCACCACGTATAGAACAGGCCGAGGCCCGTGGCGCGGTTCTCCGGGCGCAGCACCTCGATGGGCAGCGCCGCCATGACCCCGGCGGGCAGGAACATGATGAGTCCGATCACCGAGAAGCACACCACATAGGCACTGGTGAAAGGGATGGCGAAGATCGCCAACGCGCCGATCACGGTGGACGCGACGATCATCGCGTTGGGATGGCGCCAGCGCGATGCAAGGTAGCCGCCCAGCGGCACGCCGATGACCGCGAGCCACGTGGAGAGGCTGGTGATCGCGGCCGCCTCGCCGAGCTCCATGCCCTTGGTGCGCAGGTACCCCGGCGCAAAACTTACCGCCACCACCCAGCCGGCATTGACGAAGGTCCAGATCATCCCGGCGAAACTCACCAGCACGAACTCGCGCATCGACAGGCCGCGCACCAGCCCTACCTGGGTGCTCTCGGCCGTGGCCTTCGGGCTGCGGTACAGCCAGGCGAGCACGCCACAGGTGACCGCGGCGAGCACCGCGGTGGCGAAGAACACCGTGCGCCACGATGTGGCCGCCGCGAGCCCCGGCTGGGTCACCAGCGCGAGGCCGATGCCGACCGGCCAGCCGTTGAGGTACAGCGCCATGGCGAGCACCAGTTCACGTTCCTTGAACCAGTCGGCCAGCATCTTGGTCATGAGCACGAACTGGAGCACCACGCCCACGCCGGTGATGAAACGCCCGGCCACCAGCATCGCGTATGAAGTGCCCAGCGCGCTGACCACGCCGCCCACTGCCATCAGCGCGAGGCCGCCGATCACCATGCGCTTCTCGCCGAAGCGCCGGCCGAGGTACCCGCCGGGCAGCGCCAGCACGATGCCCGGCAGCAGGTACAGCCCGATCAGCGTGCCGACCGAGGCGTAGTCGATGCCGAATTCACCGACGAGAAAAGGCGAAACCGACGCGACCGCCTGGAACTGGAAGCCCATCGCGATGCGCGCGAACGCGAGCACCGCAAGCACCAGCCAGCGCTGGCTCATGCGAAGGTCATGCGAAGGTCATGCGAAGCTCATGCACGTTCGCCTTATTGTCGTGAAGCCCGGGGCAGCGCCGCCTTCCTGCCCGCGGCGCGCCTGAGTTCCTGCAGCCGCGCCAGGCCTTTGCGCAGCGCCGCCGGATCCTCGATCAACAGGTCCGCCGCGCATTCCGCACGATAAGCGGCGTCGAGCGTGAGTGTCCGGATCACCGCGTCGAGCTCGCGCAGGATCACGTGGCCGTACGGGACCTGCGCGATGGCGACGCCGGTCTCGAAATCCTCCGCGGCGGCCTGCAGGCTGATGAAGGCGAGGTCGATCACGTCACGCGCGCGATGCTCTTTCGCCCGGCCCTGGTCGGCATTGGCGAGCAGCTTTTCGGCGATCGCGTGGCGCAGGCCGAGCACCGGCACGCCCAGCATCGGGTCCAGGCCGCCCTGCAGGTCGAGGCGCGCCTCGACCACGATCTCGAACTTGATCGGCGCCGCGGATTCGGACTCCTTGATGAATGTGCGGATCGCATCGCGCCCGGCCCTGACCTCGCGCTCGAGAAATATCCTGCCCTTGAAAATCCTGCCGAGGGAGCGCTCGGTGACGGTTTCGCGCAGCATGCGCAGGCCCTGCGCCGAGGAGACGAGAAAATCGATGTCGCGCGATTCACGGTATTCGCCGTGGGCCATGGCGAGCTGGGTCCCACCGCCGAAGAAGCACGCGGCCTCGGCGAGAAAATCCGCGTCCATGCGCGACAACACGGTTGCGACACGTTGATGGACGGCGCGGTGAAACTCGACCTTGGGGACTTCAACCATTGATCAGTCCGCGCCCGTAATCCCGGGCAAGGCGCTCGAGCAGCTTTTTCTCGCCCGCCCCCATCGGTGCATCGCGCACCAGGCGCCAGTTGTTTTCGTAGTGCCTGAAGGCCTCACGGGCGGGGATGCGCGCGCGCTCGCGGCCGGTCCAGAGGAGCGACCGCAGCACCGGCGCCCGGCCCAGTTCGACTTCATCGGCGGCTGCGTCAGCGGGCGCGGCGGCACCGAAAATCGCCGCAAGCGCATCCGTCAGGGGGTGGCCCATCGCCGCGCGATATTTTCTAGACGGCGTGCCCGGTACCTCTTCGCTTATCCCGCCGGACACCAGTTCACGCAGGAGCTTGTGCGCCTGGCTTGGGTCCACCCCGGCCGCCCCGGCCAGTCCGCGCAGATGGAAAGCCGTGCCGGGCGATTCAAACAGCGTCTTGACGAGGCGAAAGCGCGCACCGCGCCCGCAGAGCGCCTGGACGGGTTCGTAGGCGTGCAACATGTTGTCTATTTGACAACAACCATGGAGTAATTGTCAACGAACAAAAGGCCCAAGTCCCCTCAGCTATCGCCAATGGGCGATCGGCGAAAGTGTCCGCTAAGTAGCCGACCTCACCGACGGCGCGATCCGGCAGGTGTAAGTTAAACACCGTCGGCGCACCGGCTGCGCGCAGGGTGGCCTATATCGGAAGGGGGTGGGGTATGGACGCAGTCGGAGCAGGACGGCGGGTCCTGATCGTCGAGGATGACCGGCCCGCGGGGGAAACCCTGCGGGACGTGTTCGTGCAGATGGGATTCGAGGTGCAGCTCGTCACCGATGGCGAGACCGCCATTCAGGTGGTGCCCGAATACCTGCCGAATTTCGTGTTCATGGACATCGGCCTGCCGGGGATCGACGGGTATGAAGCCGCGCGCCAGTTGCGCCGCGACGATGCGGGGCGCGCGGCGGTCATCGTGGCGCTGTCGGGCTTCGCGCAGCGCAAGTTCGAGCAGCAGGCGGCCGATGCGGGCATGGACGATTTCCTCATGAAACCGGCGCAACTGGCCGACCTCAACCGCGTGTTCACGCAGCTCGGGGGTTAAACCGCGCTCCGCAGTTTTACTGCGGCTGTTTTTGCCGCGGTTGCTTTTCCTACAGTCCTACACAACTCAAGCCTCAACACCTATTGCACCGGCCGGTGGCCGCGCGGCAACATTCGTTATGGCGGCACGCATCCTCATAGTAGAAGACCACGCGGCAACCGCGCACACGACCGCGGAGGTGTGCAAGGCATGGGGCTATCGCACGTCGACCGCCGCGAACGGCGCGGAAGGGCTCGAAGCGATGGACCGCTTCCGGCCGCACCTCGTGCTGCTCGACCTCGAGCTGCCGAAGATGTCGGGGCTGGATGTCGCCCTGCTGATCCGGCATTCGAAACTGCACCGCAAGGTACCGATCGTGTGCATCACCGGATACGGCGAAACCGAATACGCCGCCATGGCCGAGTACGCCGGCTGCGACCAGTTCCTCAGGAAGCCGGTCGACCTCGACGAGCTCGAAGCGGCGATCGCGACCCACCTCACCAAGGTCAGGGGCGTGCCCAAGCCGGCCCCCAAGCAGCTCCGCACCCTCCCCCCCGTAGACCCGTCCGGCAGGTCGCCTAATCCTGCCAATTTTCGCCCCACCGCCTCGTATCTGTTAGGTTTCCGGGCGAAATACTGCCAGATATCGGCTGCGAAGCGGACCGGAAGCGAGGGGGTAGCTGCGGTCGAGGTCTCGACGTAGTTCAGGGTGGACGTAGTTCAGCTATAATACTGGCAAATGTCTGTTGCAGGAGTCGATGATGGCTGGGCTTGCTTTGATCTACCAAAACCTTGGCGGGAGAAAAGCGGTCGGCAAACCAGTGTGGAAATCCACGCTCGAACTGCATCGATCGATCGTATCCGGCCTCCCGGTGCAATGCGCCGTTTACTTCAAGGAACACACCGGCCTGAGCAACCTGTACATGTGCCGCACGCTTGGCGTGAGCGAGAAAACCTTCATCCGCTGGCAGGACGCCCCGGAGAGCCTTCTCGACGCGGTGTACTCCGATCGACTGGTGCGGACGGCGAACGTCATGGCCCTGGCCGAGGAGGTGCTCGAAGGGGGCGACAACGCAAAGGCGTGGCTGTCCCGCGCGCAGTCGGCCCTCGCCAACGAGATTCCGCAGGACCTCCTGAGCACTGATGTTGGTGCAAAGCAGGTGGAGGATCTGCTCCTTCAAATGGAACACGGCTATCTCGCCTGATGTTCGTCCATCGTGTGGCGAAGAAGAAACATGCCGGCGATCCGCTGGCCGGCGCGGGGGGGCTTCTGGTCGGCGGTCGGTGGCACCACAAGGGGAGCAGGGTCGTGTACTGCGCGCAATCGCTGTCACTGGCGAGTCTCGAGTTCTTCGTCCACTTCGCCGTGCTGAGCAAGGCAATCGCTCTCGTCGCGGTGAAAATCGAAGTCCCCGACGCGGTTGTCGACACCTTGCCAGCCGCATCGCTGCCGCCGGACTGGCACTCGACTCCGCCCGTGCCCGCCACGGCCGACCTCGGCTCCGAATGGCTCGATAGCGGTCGATCGGCCGCGCTCAAAGTGCCATCGGCTCTTACGCGTGGCGAGTTCAACATCCTCGTTAATCCGGCGCACCCCGACGTAAAGCGCATCCGCGTGGTGTCCAGGCACGACTACAGCTATGACACGCGCATGTGGAAGGCCTAGCTATGGCATTGACCCCGTTTTGATCGACCGCAGCCGCATTCCCAACCTCGTCGCGCTCGGGTTCGTGCTCGCGCTCACCTACGGCATCTGGTACGCCTACAGCGTGTTCATGGTGGTGCTGTTGCAGGAATTCGGCTGGAGCCGCTCGGTGCTGGCCGGCGCGTTCTCGGTGTTCACGTTGGTCCACGGCATCGCCAACCCGCTGGTGGGCATGTTGTGCGATCGCTTGCGGCCCACGCGGCTCATGGCCATCGGCGGTGTCGCCTTGGGGCTGGCGTTGTGGGCCGACAGCCAGATCGCCTCGCCACAAGGACTGTACTTCCTCTTCGGGGTGCTCACCGCTGTGGCCGTGGCCACCTGCGGCTGGGTACCTGCGGTGATCGAGGTGCAGCGGCGCTTTCACGACCGACTGGGTCTCGCGCTGGGCATCGTCAGTGCCGGCGTGGGCATCGGCATGGTGCTGGTGGTGCCGCTTGCACAGTTGCTGATCGAGACACTGGGATGGCGCAGTGCGTTCCAGATCCTCGGCGTGACCTGCACCGCGGTCATCGTGCCCTGCGCGCTCTACCTCGGGCGCTCTGAGCCGACCCGCCCGGTGACGGCGTCACCCAGGGGAAACACGGCGGCAGGCAAGACCGCGGGCAGCACCGTGGGCAACACGGCGCGGCCGGCCACGCATTCGCTGCGGATTTCCGAAGCCGCTCGCGCGGCGCCCTTCTGGCTGATCATGACCGCCTACTTTTTCGGCAGCCTGAGCACGCAGACCATGCACGTGCACCAAGTCGCGTTCCTCGTCGACCATGGCCTCGCCGCGATGGTCGCCGCCTCGGTGGTCGGCATGGTCGGCGCCGCGAGCGTGGTGGGCAAGATCGGCGGCGGCTGGCTGTCGGACCGCATCGACCGCGAGTTCGTCTACGTCGGCGGCATCGTGATCCTGGTGGCCAGCATCGGCGCGCTGCTGCTGGTCGGCGCATCGACGAGCGTGTGGGGCGCCTACGGTTATGCGGTGCTGCTGGGGCTGGGCTACTCGGTCACCGCCGCGCTGACGCCGGCCCTCTCGGCCGACCGCTTCAGTGGCGAACACTTCGGCTCGATCGTCGGCGCGGGCATGTTGTTCAGCGCCCTGGGCAGCGCGACCGGTCCGTGGCTCGCCGGGTGGCAGTTCGACGTCACGGGGAGCTATACCGTGCCTTTCATGGTCGCCGCCGTGTGCGCGGGAATCGCGGGGGTGTCGATCTGGACGGCGTGGCGGTTGCGGGTGGGTGGGGCAACATCTGCCAGCGCGTGAGCCCCGTTTGCGGAGAATAAGGCGCCTATTCTCCGCATAAGTGCGGAGAATAGCCTTGCCGGGCCCGGCGACGAGGCTCATAATCTCCGCACGGATACGGAGATTATGACCGCGACCTACATCCACCAGCTTGCAGATTGGCCCAGGTTCCTGTGGAACCTGGAAGAACTCGCCGCCCTGTTGGCCGAGGTGCGCCATCGTCAGGGACGCTTGATTGGACGCATGGAATCGCTCGGCTTTGCGCTGAGGTCCGAGGCGACGCTCCAATCCCTGACCGAGGAGGTAGTCAAATCCAGCGAGATCGAAGGGGAGATCCTGGACAAGAACCAGGTTCGCTCATCCATCGCGCGCCGGCTTGGGATCGACATTGGCGCAACGGCGCCGGCCGAGCGCAATGTCGAAGGCGTGGTCGCGATGACGCTGGATGCCACGCAGAACTACGCCGCACCGCTGACCGCCGAAAGAATCCACGGCTGGCATGGGGCCTTGTTTCCAACAGGGCATAGTGGAATGCAGCGCATTACAGTGGGCGCGTGGCGAACGGCCGAGGCTGATCCCATGCAGGTCATATCCGGGCCGATAGGCCGTACTCGCGTTCATTACGAAGCGCCTCCAGCCGACAGGCTGCCACAGGAAATGCACGCATTTCTCGCCTGGTATAACGCGAACGAACCGCTTGACGATGTCCTGAAAGCCGCGATCGCGCACTTGTGGTTCGTAACGATCCACCCTTTCGAGGACGGCAACGGGCGCATTGCCCGCGCGATTGCGGACATGACACTTGCGCGGTCAGAAGAAAGTGCGCAGCGCTTCTACAGCATGTCGGCGCAGATACGCACGGAACGCGCGGCCTACTACGGCATTTTGGAAAACACCCAGAAGGGCGACCTCGACATCATGGGCTGGCTCGAGTGGTTCCTGGGCTGCCTCGGCCGCGCTTTCGAGCGTCCGGAGTCAGTCCTCACAGGCGCCCTCACGAAGGCGCACTTTTGGGAGGCGCATGCGGGCGAACCGTTCAACGAGCGGCAGAGAAAGGTGCTGAATCGCCTTTTCGACGGCTTCGAGGGAAAGCTGACCTCATCGAAGTGGGCCGCAATAGGTAAATGTTCGCAGGACACCGCGTTACGCGACATCGACGATCTCGTGAAGCGGAGCCTATTGGCCAAAGACACCGGCGGAGGGCGAAGCACCAGCTATTCGCTCGTCGGCGCACAGCCAACCACTTCTACATTGGCGTCAAGCACGCCCGCCACCTGACACAATGTTCGCGGGCGCACCGACTCCCATGGACGAAGCGGGCACAGTGGTCGTCACTTTTCAAAGGTGAATCCCATGTCCAAAGTCCGTTTTCTGTGTGCTGCGGTGGCCCTTTCGTGCGCAATGCCGACCTTGGCCGCGGAGTCCGCCAAGGCCTCCGCAACGCAATCGACCTATGCGCGTGACCGCGCCGAATGCATGAAGCAAACCGGCGAGGACCGCGCGACCTGCCTGCGCGAAGCCGGCGCCGCCGCCCAGGAAGCCAAGCGCGGCGGGCTCACCAATGAGCAGGCCCAGTTCGACAAGAACCGCCTCGCCCGCTGTGACAACCAGCCCGCCAAGGACCGCGACGAATGCGTGCGCCGCATGAACGAAGGCACCAAGACCGGCAGCGTGAAGAGCGGCGCCGTGGTGCGCGAACTGAAGACGACGGTGCCCGCGAAGTAGTTGGCACACAGCCGGCGCCCTCGCGGATCGACTCGCAGGCAGGAGGTTGCATTGAATCCAACGTCCAGCGGCGGCCGGCAACGCCTCGCCGGCATTGCGCGCGAAGCGATGCGCGCGCGCGGCCTCGTGCCGGAGATCCCGGCGGCCGCGATAGCCCAGCTGGCCGGGCTCGACACGGCGCTGCCGCAACCCTCCACGGGTGTGCGCGACCTGCGCGCCCTGCCGTGGGGCTCCATCGACAACGACGATTCGCGCGACCTCGACCAGCTCTCTGTGGCCGGCACGTCGCCCAGCGGCGCGCAGACCGTGCTCGTCGCGGTGGCCGACGTCGACGCGCTGGTCAAGAAGGGCACGCCGATCGACGAACACGCGCAGGCCAACCCGACCTCGGTCTACACCGCCGCGGGCGTTTTTCCGATGCTGCCCGAGCAGCTTTCCACCGACCTCGCGATCGACCCACCCAACCGCGCCAAGGAACTCATCGAGGAATTCATGGTGGGCGCCAATCGCGCCACCGCGCGCTTTCTCGATGCGCACCATTCGCCTTCGCTGCGGCGCGTGTTGCGCTCGCCCGAGCGCTGGGACCGCATCTGCGAGCTGGCCGCGACCAAGGGCGATCGGCTCGGGCCGCAGCCCGATTCGAAATCGCTCGATGCCTTCCTGCGCAAACAGCGGGACGCCGATCCGGGCCATTTCGCCGACCTGTCGCTGGCGGTGATCAAGCTGATCGGCCGCGGTGAATACGCCGCCGACCTTCCCGGCGACAAGGCGCCCGGGCACTTCGGCCTCGCCGTGCAGGACTACGCGCACTCGACCGCGCCGAACCGGCGCTTCCCCGATCTCATCGGGCAACGGCTGGTCAAGGCCGCGCTCGCAGGCGAGGCGCCGCCCTACTCCGGCGCGGAACTCAAGGCGCTGGCCGAGCACTGCAGCGCGCAGGAAGCCAATGCGGACAAGGTCGAGCGCCTGGTGCGCAAGTCCGCGGCCGCGATGCTCCTCGCGACGCGCATCGGCGATGTGTTCGATGCGGTGGTGACGGGCGCCTCGGACAAGGGCACCTGGGTGCGCGTGTCGCACCCGGCCGCGGAAGGCCGGCTGTTCGGCAAGCTCAAGGGGCTCGACGTTGGCGACCGCCTGCAGGTGAAGCTCAAGGGCCTCGACGTGGAGCGCGGGTTTATCGATTTCGCGCTGGCGGCGAAACCGGCGAACTGACCTAAGCCTTGTCGCGCGGCACGACGTTGCGCCGGATCACCACCGGCTTGCCGCCGTGGCTTTGCTTGACCATCCACTGCGCCAGGGCCGAATCGAGGTGGAAGGCGTGCCCCGGGAACCAGTCGGCCAGCGCCGCCGCGAGACGCCGGCCCTCGGCGAAATCGCCCTCCTTGACCACCTCAAGCACCTGGTAGACAGACTTGAGGACCGCCGCGTGCTCATCGACGTGGCAGTCGCGCGGCGGAAAGCCGGTGCGCTCCATCCAGTTGTCTTCTTCCTTGAAATGCGCCTCGGCGTGCCGCGCGAACGCCTGCAGGTGACTTTCGACCGCGGCATCGTCGCAACTGAGCAGGTCGTTGACGATGGTGACGAACTCGCGATGCGTGTCGTCCATCGCGGTGTAACCGAGCAGGTACTCGTCGCTCCAGGAAAATTGATTCTGCATGGAACGAAGTATAGCGAGGTCCACGCAGGCCCCGCGCCGGAAGCCACTCGGCGGAAATGAAAGCCGCAGAGCGGGCTTCCGCCAAATGTCGAAAGGCGCCGCCACTCCGCGTGATACGCGGGGCTGGCGTAGGCGCAATTGCTTTAGAGCTTCATCCGCAGCAGCCCCGAAAGCCCGCCCCAATGGCGTTCAAGGCGCTCCTGCATGTTTTCCGGCAAGCCGATATCGCGAATGATTCTGGGCCATTCGCGGCGGGCGGTTGCCATGGTCTCTTTGACGACGCCGAGCACAAATTTCGGTGGCGCGTCCATCCGGCGGGCGAGGCGGTCGAAATGGGTTTGGTCGATGGATTCGAAACGCTTTTCCCCACCCAGATTGAGCGCAAGGCTGTCATGCGCGACGTATTGGATCGTCGACACCAGGTCGTAGGCCGGCGCCAGCCGGGGCGTGAGTTTGTCGCGATAGATCACCGACCAGTTTTTGAGATGGGCGTCGCCGTTGCCGATGAGG
>JBBQCV010000128.1:0-10508 GCA_038319115.1 Burkholderiales bacterium
TGCATGCGCTCGTCGTCCAACATGTACAACCTTTCGCTCATGAGCTCGCTCATCGACCACCTCGGCGAAGCCAGGGCCGAGGCATGGGCCAAGGGCGTGGTCGCCAACTTCGCGCGCGCTCCCAAAGGCGGCGACACCGACCAGATCAAGGCCATCGCGGCCGGCGAATGCGTGCTCAGCATCACCAACACCTACTACTACGTGCGCCTGTTGAAGTCGACCAAGCCCGACGAGCGCCAGGCCATCGAGAAAGTCGGCATGATCTGGCCCAATCAGGACGGGCGAGGAACCCACGTGAACATTTCCGGCGCCGGCATGCTGAAATCGGCGCGCAACCGCGACGCAGCGGTCAAGTTCCTCGAGTACCTCGCCAGCGACGGTGCACAGCGCTATTTCGCCGACGGCAACAATGAGTTCACCGCCGTGCGTTCGGTGAGCGTCGATAACCGTGAGCTCGCCTCGCTCGGAAAATTCAAGGCCGACGAGATCAACGTGAGCGCCTTCGGCAAGAACCAGCCGACCGCGCAGAAAGTGTACGACCGCGCCGGCTGGCGCTGACCCCGGCAATGCGCCGAGACGGGCACCCGGCCCGCCTCGGCGCGATCGGCTTTCAGCGACGCGCCATCGTGCGCGCCAGGATAAGCACCGGGATCAAGCCGACCGCGAGGATCGCGAGCGCCGCCACGGAGGCCTCGGCAAGGCGCTCGTCCTTGGCGAGGTTGTAGGTCTGCACCGCCAGCGTGTCGAAATTGAACGGCCGCAATGCAAGCGTGGCCGGCAACTCCTTGATCACGTCCACGAACACCATCAATGCTGCGGCCAGCAGGCTGCGCGCGAGCAGCGGCGCGTGCACGCGGACCAGCGCCTGCGCCGGCCGCAGCCCGAGGCTGCGCGCGGCGTCGTCCATGCTGCGCCTGATCTTGGCTAGGCCGGCATCGACGGTCTGCAGCGAGACCGACATGAAGCGCACCAGGTAAGCGTAAACGAGAGCGGCTACCGTCCCGCTGAGCCAGAGTTGCGGCGCGATCCCGAAGTGCGCGGCCAGCCATTGCGCCACCCAGCGATCGAACAGGGTCACCGGCACGAGTACGCCCACGGCGATGACCACGCCGGGAATCGCGTACCCCAGGGCCGCGGTCCGGTTGGCTGCGGCAGCAATCGCGCCGGGGCGAAGGCGCGCGGCATAAGCAATCACAAGCGCCCCCGCCACGGCAAGGAGCGCGGTAACGCTGGCGAGGAAAAAGCTGTTTGCCGCGAGCCCCGCAAAGCGCTCCCCGAAACCCGGCGCCGTTTCCTGCATCGCCAGCTGGCCCAGGAGCACCAGCGGCACCACGAAGCCGACCAGCGCCGGCAGCGCGCATGCGACCACTGCGCCGAGGGCCCGGGCCCCGCGCAGCACGTGCGGCGGCGGCGGCCTGCGCGGGCCGGCGTGAAACGCAGAGCGGCCACGCAGTGCGCGCTCAAGCGCGAGCACGCAGCCCACGCCGACCAGAAGTAACGCGCCGATCTGCGCCGCGGCGACCGGGTCGCCGAGCGAAAACCACGCGCGAAAAACGCCGGTGGAGAACGTGTCCACGCCAAAGTACGCCACGGTGCCGTAGTCGGCGAGGGTCTCCATCATCGCGAGCCCGACACCGGCAGCAATGGCAGGCCGCGCGAGCGGCAGCGCCACGGTGAACCACACGCGCCACGGCCCCTGTCCCAGCACGCGCGCGGTCTCGAAGCTCGAACCCGACTGTTCGAGGAAGGCAGCGCGCGAAAGCAGGTACACGTAGGGGTAGAGCACGGCAACGAGGACCAGTATCGCGCCCCCCAGCGAGCGGATTTCCGGCAGCGAGAAGTCCCGCCCCGGCCCCAGCCATGCGCGTAATCCCGTCTGCAGCGGACCGGCAAACTGCAGGAAGTCGGTATAGACGTAAGCCATGACATAGGCAGGCATGGCGATCGGCAGGATCAGCGCCCACTCGAATAACCGCCGGCCGGGAAAGCGGCACATCGTGGTCAGCCATGCCACCGTAACGCCGACCACGGTGACGCCGATCCCGACACCAACAGCCAGCACGAGGGTGTTCCACAGGTACCCGGGCAAAACGGTCGAGGCGAGGTGGGCCCAGGTCTCGGCGCGGGGCACCAACAGGTTGAGCACCACGACCCCCAGGGGCAGTGCGACTCCGAGGGCAATGAGTCCGGCGACCATTTCGAGCAGCGACCATCGCGGGTGCGCCTGCGTGGCCCGTGCCGAAGCGGGAACAGGGCCGGAAACGGGGAGCGGTAGTTCCATGGCTAAGGCAACAGATCCTTGAAAATCCGGGAGATCTTAGCAGCCGCGCTTGACGCGGGCGAGGAAGATGGGAATTATTATCATTCTGTGAACCCACCCCGCCCCGACCCCGTCATCGAAGTCCGCAGCCTCACGCAGGCCTACGGCCGGCAGGAAGTCGTGCGCGACCTGACGTTCTCGCTCGATCGCGGCCGCATCGGCTGCATTCTCGGCCCCAGTGGATGCGGCAAGACCACGCTGCTGCGCTGCATTGCGGGATTCGAGCCGGTCACCTCGGGCGAGATCCGCCTGGCGGGTGAAGTCGTCTCGCGCAACGGCTTGCTCGTGCCGCCGGAAAAGCGCCGCATCGGGATGGTATTCCAGGACTACGCGCTGTTCCCCCACCTGGACATCGCCGCCAACATCGGTTTCGGCCTCCACGGCATCGAATCCGATAAGCGGCGCGCGCGCGTCGACGAGCTCGCGCAGATGGTGGGACTGGCCGGGTCGCTCACCGCCTTTCCCCACGAAATTTCCGGCGGCCAGCAGCAGCGTGTGGCGCTGGCCCGCGCCCTCGCTCCGCGCCCAGAGCTGCTCTTGCTGGATGAGCCTTTCTCCAACCTCGACGTCGACCTGCGCGAGCGACTGTCGCTTGAAGTGCGCGAGATCCTCGCCGCGAGCGGAACCACATCCGTAATGGTCACGCACGACCAGCACGAGGCGTTTGCCATGGCCGACGAAATTGGCGTCATGCGCGACGGGCGCATAGAGCAGTGGGACACGGCCTACAACCTCTATCACCGCCCGGCCAGCCGCTTTGTCGCCGATTTCGTCGGCCAGGGCGTGTTCCTGCCGGCGAAAGTGCTGAGCGACCACCAGGTGGAGATCGAGCTCGGCGTGCTCAACGGCTCGATCCCCCATGATTGCCATATCGGCTGCGACATGTGCGGCAGGGGCTGCCACGCAGACGTGCTGCTGCGGCCCGACGACATCATTCACGACGACGCCTCGCCGATGCAGGCCGAGGTGGTCCACAAGGCTTTTCGCGGCGCGGAGATCATGTACACGCTCAAACTCGAGAGCGGGCGCAAGGTGCTTGCGCTCGTGCCCAGCCACCACAACCACACGCTCGGCGAACGCATCGGTATCCGCCTCGATGTGGATCACGTAGTGGCCTTCAGCCCGTCTCCTCCTTCAGGCTGAACACCACCGGCACGTCGATCGTGAAGGCCCTGCCGCGCAGGGCCGGCGGGATCGGCGTAAGCGGCTTGGCCTTGCGGATCATTTCCAGTGCCTGCTGGTCCAGCGCCTCGTAGCCGGAGCGCGTTCGGATCGAGATCGACACGATATTGCCGTCGGCGCCAATCATCAGCCTGATCTCAGCCTGGCCTTCCCAGTTGTTGTCGAGCGCGACACGCGGGTAGCGCTTGTAACGCTTCGCCGCACTGATGATGGCGATGCGGTACTGGCCCAGAGTGGCCGGGTCTGCCGCATCGTTTCCTGTGTTCGAGGACGGCGCTGGCGAGGGCTCCACCCTCGCGATGGGTGCCGGCTGGGGTGCAGCTGCAACGGGCGGCGCGGATGTTGGCGGGGCGACGCGCGGTGCTTCGGGAACGCTGGCCGCCACTGGGGTGGGCTGCGCTGGCGGCTGCAGTGGTTCCGGCGCCCGCAAGGGCTGAGTCGGCGCCGCCCGCGCCGCTGGTGGCGGCGGAACAGCCTTGGGCGCCACAGTGGGAGCGGGCTCCGCCTTCGGGAGCGGGGCAGGCTCGGGGGCAGGCCGCGGCTGGACGAGGCGGGCCACTAGAGTCGCGGGGAGCGCCGCCTGGCGGTTCCTTGCGCGCTCGAACAGTCCCGGCATGGCGAAAAAAATCAGCGCATGGACGAGCAGCGAAGCGCCGACCGCGTACCCCAGCGCGCGGTTTGCGTCGTGGTGCATCCGGATCCCGCTTGCAGGCACGGCCACCATCGCGCAATCACCCGTCGATGCTGGGCATGCCGCGACCCGGAAACCGCCGGCCGCCTACGCCGCTGCGGAGGAACGTTCGCCGAGCAGGCGCCAGACCTTTTCCGGCGTGAGCGGCAGCTCGATATGCCGCACACCGCGCTCCTCGAGCGCGTCGAGCACCGCGTGGACCACCGCGGGCACCGCGCCTATCGTGCCGATCTCACCGCACCCCTTGACCCCGAGCAGATTGGTCTTGCAGGGCACGCTTTCGTCGAACACATTCTTCATGCCGGGCAGGTCGTCGGCACGCGGGATACAGTAGTCCATGAGCGAACCGGTCAGCAGTTGGCCGCTGTCGTCATACACCGCCTGCTCGAACAGCGCCTGGCCGATGCCCTGCGCGATGCCGCCCTGTACCTGCCCCTCGACGATCATGTGGTTGATGATGCGGCCGATGTCATCGACGCTGGTCATGCGCTCGACCTTCACCACGCCGGTGTCGGGATCGATTTCCACTTCGGCCACCTGCGCGCCGTTGGGCCACGAGGGCGCCGACGGCGTCTCGGTGGCCGACACGCGGATGAATTTGTCCGCCTGGCGGCCGGCGAGTTCGACCAAGCCGATCGCGCGGTCGGTGCCGGCGATGCCGAAACGGCCGTTGCGGAATTCGATGTCGGCCGTGGCCGCCTCGAGGGCTTCGGCGGCGAGTTCCTTGCCGCGAACGATCACCTTGCGTCCCGCCGACACGACCGCAGAGCCGCCGACGAATGCCGAGCGCGAACCCACGCTGCCAACGCCGTTGGCCTGGTCGGTGTCGCCCTGCACGATGCGGATGCCGGTGGCGGGGATCTGCAGGACTTCGGTGATGAGCTGCATGTAGCTGGTTTCCAGCCCCTGGCCCATCGCCATCGTGCCCGAGAACACGGTGATACTGCCGTCGGCGTCGACGCGGATGTCTACGGTTTCGGTGGGCAGCGCGCCGGTCCATTCGATGTACACAGCGAGGCCGCGGCCACGCAGCTTGCCGGCGCGCTTCGAGGCTGCCGCCCGGGCCGGGTAACCGGCCCAGTCGGATTCGGCCACCACGCGCTCGAGCATGCGCGCGAATTCGCCCGCGTCGTACACGTCGCCCATCAGCGTGCGGTAGGGGAACTGCGCCGGCGCGATCAGGTTGCGGCGGCGGATCTCGACCGGGTCGATGCGCATCTCGCGCCCGGCCTTTTCGATCAGGCGCTCCATGAGGTAGTTTGCTTCCGGGCGGCCCGCGCCGCGATAGGCGCCACTTGCCATGGTGTTGGTGAGCACCCCGCGAACGTGGTAGTCGATGACCGGCACGTGGTAGACGGTGGTCTGCACCTTGGGGCCGAGCACGAGCGGGATCATCGCGGTCGAGCCGACCGGCACCGCGCCGAAGTTGGCCCACATCTCCATCTTGAGCGCGAGGATCCGGCCGCCGGCATCGAGGGCGAGGCGCGCCTTGAACCACTGGTCGCGACCGGCGTGGGCAGCGAGGAACTCCTCCCCGCGGTCGGCGCGCCACTTCACCGGCCGGCGCAACTTCCTCGCCGCGAAGCACGCGACCGCGTCCTCGGGGTACAGCCCGGTCTTCATGCCGAACCCGCCGCCGATGTCGCCGACCACCACGCGGAACTGCTCGGGCTTGGTCTTGAAGGCGGCCGCGAGCGACTCGCGCGTGCCGGTGGGCTGCTGGGTCTGCGTGCGCAGCTTCCAGCGGTCGTTGTCGTACGAGGCAATAGCGCTGCGCGGCTCGAGCGCGGTGGCGATGAGGCGCTGGTTGTGCAGTTCGATTTCGGTGACGTGGGCTGCCTTGGCAAACGCATCGGCCGAGGCCGCAGCATCGCCGTAGCGCGCCTCTGCGGCGATATTGCCCGGCGCGGCGGCGAAGATTTCGGGCGCACCGGGCTCGATGGCGCGAAACGGGTCGACCACGCACGGCAGTTCCACGTAATCGATCATCACCATTTCGGCTGCGTCCTGCGCCTGGGCGCGGGTCTCGGCCACCACAGCGGCCACCGGATGGCCCGCGTAGTAGACCGTGCCGTCGGCAAGCGGCGTGCGCAGCGGCGCCGCCATGGGCTGGCCGCTGGGCTGCTTGAACAGCGCCGGGAACGGGATGTGCCCGATGCCATCGGAAGCGAGGTCCGCCATCGTGTACGCCCCGAGCACACCCGGGGCGGCCCGCGCCGCATCGAGATCGATGCCGCCGATGCGTGCGTGTGCGTATTGCGAGCGCACGATCACCAACCACGCCTGCCCCTCGGCATTGAGGTCGTCGCTGTAGCGGCCCTCCCCGCGCAGCAAGCGATCGTCCTCGAGCCTTTTCTGCGAGCGGGAAGAACCGAAACGTGCGGAATCCGGGTCGAACTGGGTGGCAGGAGCGTTCATTTGGCGGGACCTTGGAAAAGACAGCGGCCTCGTTCCGGGCCGCGGATTGTGCAATGCAAAATAGAGGCGGCGCGCGGGACGGTGATCCCTCGCGGGAACAGCCCTCGGTGCGGCCAGCGGGGAGTATACATTTCGCCGCACTTGCGGCCCCGGCGTTTCGCCACCGAAGGCGGATCGCGCCCAATTTCGTCAAATTTCACGCAGGATGCGGTAATAGTGCACGTTATCAAGCCCTTCGACCGCCAATGCTTTTATCTTTTCATACGCAAACACGGTACCATCGCATGGTGAATTCCGTGCAAACCAGAGACCTCTACCTGCCGCCGCCCAGGGCGGACGTGCCCAATCAGGCCCACCAGCTGCTCGGGTACTGGCGCGCGATCAACCGCTACCGTCTCGGCATCGTCCTGCTCGTGGTGTCGGTCGGCCTCCTGGCCGCAATGTATGCGTACAGCCTGCCGCCCGTTTATCGCGGCACGGCCACCATGCTGCTCGACCCGGTGAAGAAAAAGCCAGCCACGTACGACGAAACCGTCGACAACGGCTCATCGCGCGATTATTACCTGACCCAGATCGAGATCATGCGTTCGCGCGACTACGCCGAGCGCCTCGTGCGCGTCCTCGGCCTGGCCACGCACCCGGCGTACGATCCGCGCCAGCAAAAAGCCGAAACAGGGTGGGTCGAATCGCTGCTCGGCCGGGTCGGACAACTTTGGGGGCAGCCCTCCAAGCCACTCAACGCCATCCTCACAGATGAAGAAGTCAGGGAAGGCGTGGTCGGCCAGGTCATGGGCGGGATCTCGATCATTCCCTCGCGCAATACCCAGCTGGTGCGCGTGAGCTTCGATTCCCCCGACCCGGTTATCGCCGAACGCGTGCCGAACGCGCTTTCCATGATCTACATCGTCGCCGACCTCGAATCGCGCAGCGGGGCGGCGCGCCAGTCGATGACGTTCCTCACCGAGCAGGCCGACAAGCTCAAAGGCCAGTTGGCCGACTCGGAGCGCGAATTGCAGCAGTTTCGCGAAAGCCAGAAGATCGTGGTGACCAAGGGCTTGTCGTTGTCGGACGCGGCGCGCCGCCTCGAAGGACTCGCGGCCTCGCTCGAAGACGCGCGCAAGAAGCGCTCCGAGGCCGAAATGCTGGATCGCCAGGTCAGCGCTGCGACGCGCAGCCCGTCGCGTGAAACCCTGGAATCCCTGCCGGTGTTGCAGCGGGATGTCGTGCTGCAGCGCCTGAAGGAAACCGAAGCCGAGGCCGAACGCCGGGCGAGCGAGGCCTCGAAACGCTACGGGCCGGAGCACCCGAAGATCCTGGCGGTCCAGTCCGACCTCAAGATCGCCCGGGAAGCCGTCAAGCGCCAGGTCAGCGCGGCGGCCGAATCGGTGGCCAAGGAATTCGAGATCGCCAAGGCCAACGAAGCCGCCATCGCCCAGGCCCACGCGCGAGCCACGACGGAGGCGCAGGTTTTCAACCGCGCCGAGTTCCCGCTCACACGGCTCGAGCGCAACGTGGAATCGAACCGGCGCCTGTACGAAGCCTTCGTGCAGCGCGCCAACGAAGTGCGCATCGGCGACATCCAGCAGCCGATCGCGCGCGTCGTCGACCTCGCACGCACGCCCGGCGGGCCGTCGGGCCCCGACCGCCGCCGCATCATCGTCCTCGCCATGTTCGCCGCGCTTTTTGCAGGCGTAGGGATCGCGCTGTTCCTCACCCTGCTCGACAAAGGCATCAAGACCGGCCTCGACCTCGAATCGCGGCTCGAGATCAAGGCCGTGGGCGTATTGCCGCGCATGAAGTCCACGCCTGCCGCGCCGCTCGACCGCCTCGTCGTGGACGACAACTCGAATACCTTTTCCGAAGCCGTGCGCACCATCCGCAGCGACGTGCAGCTTTCCACGCTCGACTCGCCGCACAAGACCGTGCTGGTGACCTCGACGATTCCGGGCGAAGGCAAGACCACCGTCGCGTGCAACCTGGCTTTCGCTTTCGCCCAGGTCAAGAAGACCCTGCTGATCGAGGCCGACATGCGCAGGCCCAAGGTGGCGCGGGCGCTCATGCTCGAAGCCAACCACCCCGGGCTGTCCGAATTCGTGGCCGGCGACTTCGGCATCGAACATTGCGTGAGGCCGGTGGGCGACACCGGCTTGTTCGTGCTGCAGTCGGGGAAGGTACCGCTGAATCCCCTCGAGATGCTTTCCTCCCATCGCTTCGCCGACGCGATGGAGGCGCTCAGGGCGATGTTCGAGGTGATCGTGATCGACAGCCCGCCGGTGGAACTCGTCAGCGACTCAATGGTGCTGTCGAAATTCGCCACCGCCGTGTTGTTCGTGGTCAAGGCCGACCACACGCCCTACCCGATGGCCCGCCAGAGCCTGATCCGCCTGCGGCGTGTGGGGGCGCCGGTGCTTGGCGCGGTGCTCAATTACTTCGACGTGGAAAAGGCCCACCGCTACTACGGCGACTACAGCAGCTTCGGCACCGATTACTACTACCGCAATTACGGCTACCAGAGCCACCCGGCCGCGCCGGCATCGGGCCCCGTGCCTGCCTCCGGGCTGCCCACTGCGGGACTTTCCGACGCCTTCCAGCGGCGCACCTGATCAGTCAGGCGGCGCGCCAAATTGCGGCGCGCAGGATGGCTCATGCTTCGGCGTCCACGCACAGGCCCGTCCAGGCAAACGCGAGCAGCAGCATGAAGGTAATCGCGTTGGCGGGGATCTGGAGGTTGAACTCCACCGCGCTGTGGATCAGGATCGCAATGATCCCCATCATCGCGCCGAACGTCGCGCCGCGCATCACCGGGTCGCGCCGCAGGTGCTGGGCGCGCACCGCAGCGGCAAGCGACAGCGACACCAGCAGCCCCAGCAGCGCGAGGCCGGTCACGCCGGTTTCGGCGGCGAATTCCAGGTAGTCGTTGTGGGCGTGGGTGTACGCGAAAGACGTACCCTCACCGCTGTAGCGCGGGAACACGGCGGGGAAAGCCCCCAGTCCCGCGCCGAATACCGGGAAATCCTTCCACATGGCAACTGCATAGCCTGAGACCTCGTCACGGTCCTCGGTCTGCAAGCGCGTCTGGCCGATGTTCTCGGCCACTTTCTCCACGCCGAAGTACGCACCGATGACGCACAGGTCGAGCAGGATGAGGCTTGTCAGCAGCACGATTGTGGATCGCGTGGCACGACGCGAAAGGACCAGTCCCACCGTCCCCGCTCCCAGCAACGCGGCAAGGAAGGCGGCGTTGCCCATACGCGAACGGGTGAGCACCAGGGCGATGACCATGACGAGCAGCAGCAGGCGCAGGCCCATCCTCGGGGTGATCACCCACTCGACGGTATTGCGCAAGGCATCCCGCCAGGAGCGCGCTTCGCCGCCCGACAGGCTGGCAATGAGCATCCCGATGCCGACCGACAGGCACATCACGAGATAGGCGGCGTAGTGGTTGCGGTTCACGAATGTTCCGGTCGCGACTCCCGAGGCCGCATGGAAGCTTGCAAACGCACCGTACAGCGCCTGGAAAATTCCCGACCCGACCAATACGTACGCCGCCACGCGGAGGCGATCGCGATCGGCCAGCAGCACGAGGCTGAGCACGAAAAAAGCCACGTAGGCTGTGCTCCTGCAGGCCGCATCGAGGCCCGCATACAAGTCCAGCGACAGGGGGGCAAATGCGATGTCCCCGCCGAGGGCTGCAAGGGTGTGCCAGCGCGCCGCTTCGGGCGAAATCGCGCGCAGCACCTGCAGGGGCAACGGGAGCAACTGCACCCAGACGTAGGCCAGCCACCCCGCCGAGCACCACACCACGGTGCGTGCACGCGCCAGAGTGGCGCCAGCCCGAAAGCGCCCGCGCACATAGCCGGCGATCCACGCGAGGGCGAGCACGAAGACCCACAGTTC
>JBBQCV010000129.1:0-10429 GCA_038319115.1 Burkholderiales bacterium
GACCTCGCCGAGGGCAAATATGCGGCGCGCAGCGCGCGCCTAAATGACCCCGCCAGGATCCGCACGCGTTTCCCGCCCGAGCCTAACGGCTACCTCCATTACGGGCATGCCAAGAGCATCTGCCTGAATTTCGGGCTGGCACGCGATTTCGGCGGCGTGTGCCACCTGCGATTCGACGACACCAACCCGACCAGGGAAGAGCAGGAATACGTCGATTCGATCATCGACGCGGTGCACTGGCTGGGGTTTTCCTGGGACGCGCACGGCACCAGCCACCAGTTCTTCGCCTCGGACTATTTCGACCGGCTGTTCGCGTTTGCCGAGCATCTCGTGAGTCGCGGCCTCGCCTATGTCGACAGCCAGAGTGCCGAGGAAGTGCGCGCCAGCCGCGGATCGCTCACCGAAGGCGGCCGCAACAGCCCGTTTCGCGACCGCCCGGTGGAGGAGAACCTGCGCCTGTTGCGCGAGATGAAGAAAGGAACGCACCCCGACGGCGCGCATGTGCTGCGCGCAAAGATCGACATGGCCTCGCCCAACATCAACCTGCGCGACCCGGCGATGTACCGCATCAGGCATGCGCATCACCATCGCACCGGCGACGCGTGGCGCATTTACCCGACTTACGACTGGGCGCATGGGGTTTCCGATGCCATCGAGCACATCACCCATTCGGTATGCACGCTCGAGTTCCAGGATCATCGCCCGCTGTACGACTGGTTCAACGAGCGCCTGGCCGAGGGCGGCCAGCTCGACCGGCCGCTGCCGCAGCAGATCGAGTTCGCGCGGCTCAATTTCACCTACATCGTGCTCTCCAAGCGCAAGCTCATCCAGCTCGTGGAAGAGGGGCACGTGGACGGGTGGGACGACCCGCGCCTGCCGACGCTGGTGGGGGCGCGCCGGCGTGGCTACACGCCCGAGGGCTTTCGCCTTTTCTGCGACCGCATCGGGGTGGCCAAAGCCGACTCGTGGATCGACCTGTCGGTGCTCGAGGATTGCATGCGCGAGCATCTGAACGAGGTGGCGCCGCGCCGCATCGCGGTGCTCGACCCGGTGCGGCTGGTGATCGAGAATTACCCCGAGGGCCGCGAAGAACTGTGCGAAGCGCCCAACCACCCGCAGAAGCCCGAGCTTGGCAAGCGCGCGCTGCCGTTCTCGCGCGAGCTCTGGATCGAGCGCGAGGATTACCAGGAAGTCCCGGCCAAGGGGTATTTCCGCCTCGCTCCCGGCAGCCGGGTGCGCCTGCGCTACGCATACGTGCTGGAGTGCATCGGCTACGACGCCTCCACGGACACCGTGCGCTGCAGGTATCTCGAGGACTCCCGCTCAGGCACCCCGGGGGCCGACGCCTACAAGGTCAAGGGCAATATCCACTGGCTGTCGGCCGCGCACTCCCATTCGGCCGAAGTCCGGCTGTACGACCGCCTGTTCAAGGCGCCGCACCCCGGCGCCGACGGGGATTTCCTCAAGGACCTCAATCCCGGGTCGCGCAAAGTCATCCGCGCGCAGCTCGAGCCGGCGCTTGCAGGGGCGCAGCCCGAAGAGCGGTTCCAGTTCGAGCGCCATGGCTATTTCGTGGCCGACCGCGTGGACTCGAAGCCCGGCGAGCCGGTGTTCAACCGCGCCGTAACGCTGCGCGATTCCTGGGCGAAGAAATAGACAAAGTTTCACGCATTGGGCCGTGCCTGCGCGCCCGTTTCGCCCCCGGTGACGGGGCGTGCCGCACTGGCGTGGTTTATGATGCTTGCAGAGGCGGCCGACCGCCCTCATGCCGGTGCACCCGATGCGATGGGCGGCTGAACCGTAGCGCAGAACGATAAAACAGCGAGCGAACCATGGTCCTCAACCTTTCGTATTTTCTCCTCCTGATCATCGAAGGCTGTGTCGGCCCGACCGGTGCAGGACAGGTTTGCAACGGGCAGAATTTCAGCGTGCGCGTCCCCTACGAGACCCTCGAGCAGTGCGAGACGGCCAGCCGGCGCGTCATGGTTCCCGGCGGTTTCCAGAAACACGTGCGCGGTGTGTGCATGGCGGTGCCGAACACGGCGGCCCCCGCTGGCGGCGCAGCTGCGCCCGCAGCCCCCGCACCTGCGAAGTGACTGCTGGCACCCAGGCGCGCGGCATAATTCTGTAACTTTATTTTCCGCGGATCGGCCTGCAGATTGCCTATCCGCCAAGTTTATATGCCAGATCAGGCAATACCGACCACCGAAGCCGGGTCCGGCGTCGAATCCCCCTACGCGTGGGCCCGCCTCGCGGCCGCGGTCCTGCTCATGGGCCTGGGCGGATGCGGGATGTATTCGGTCACGGTGGTGCTGCCACTGATCCAGGCCGAGTTCGGCGTCACCCGCGCGGCGGCCTCGCTCCCCTACACCGCCACCATGGTCGGGTTCACCATCGGCGGCGTGCTCATGGGCCGGTTCTCCGACCGGTTCGGCGTGATGCGCCCGATCATGGCCGGGGCGCTGTGCCTGGCAGGCGGGCTCGTGCTGGCAGCGGGCGCGACGAGCCTGTGGCAGTTCGTGCTCATCCACGGCTTGGTCATCGGGCTGCTGGGGACTTCGACCACTTTCGGCCCGCTGGTGGCCGACATCTCGCACTGGTTCACCCGACGGCGCGGGCTGGCTGTGGCGATCTGCGTAAGCGGCAACTACCTCGCCGGCACCTTCTGGCCGCCGGTGATGCAGGCATTGTTCGACGCGTTCGGGTGGCGCACCGCCTACCTGCTCGCCGCGGCGTTTTGTTTGATCGCCATGATCCCGCTGGCCTGGGTGTTGCGCCGGCCCGCGCCGATCGGCGCGGTCGAGGCGCATGCCGCCCCGGCACCGCCCACCGCTGCGATGCCGCTGGGCCTGCGCCCGGCGGTGCTGCAGGCGCTCATCGTGATCGCCGGCATCTCCTGCTGCGTGGCGATGTCGATGCCGCAGGTGCATATCGTCGCCTACTGCGGCGACCTCGGATTTGCCGCCCAGCGCGGGGCCGAAATGCTTTCGCTCATGCTCGGATTCGGCATCGTCAGCCGCATGGCCTCGGGCTGGATCGCCGACCGCATCGGCGCGCTGCGCACGTTGCTGCTGGGATCGATGCTGCAGGCCGGCGCGCTGGCGCTGTTCCTGCCGTTCAACAGCCTCGCCAGCCTGTATGCGGTGTCGGCTTTCTTCGGCCTCGTGCAGGGGGGCATCGTGCCGATGTACGCGCTCATCGTACGCGACTACTTCCCGGCCTCCGAAGCCGGCGCCCGCGTAAGCCTCGTGCTTATGGCGACGGTGTTCGGCATGGCGATCGGCGGCTGGTTGACCGGGGCGATCTTCGACCTCACCGGGTCCTACAACGCTGCATTCCTGAACGGCATCGGCTGGAATTTCCTCAACCTCGCCATTGTCGTGTTCCTGCTCCAGCGCTCCGCGCAGGCGTTCCGGTTCGGACCCGCGGCGACCAAATCCACCGCCTGAGGCGGCGGGCCCCGCGCGGCGGAACCGGGCGCTGCGCCAAACCCGTAAAATGGCCCGCATGCCCCAGCCCCCCAAGCCCACTGCGTCGCCCGAAGCTGCATTCGGCACCCTGCCCGGGCTGATCCGCGGCCACGCCGCCCGCCATCCGGCCAACGTCGCCCTCATCGAGGGGAAACGCCGCGTGAGCTATGGCGAGCTGGATGAACTCATGGATCGGGTCGCCGCCTCCCTGCAGCTCGACGCCGTCGCACCGCAGGCCTGCATCGCCATCTGCGCTACTTCCTCGATCGAGTATGCGACTGTGTTCCTCGGTGCCCTGCGTGCCGGGGTGGCGGTTGCGCCGCTCGCGCCTTCGTGCACCGCCGAGGAACTGGCCGGCATGGCAGCCGATGCGGGTGCGCAACTGTTCTTCCTCGATGCCGCGGTTGCGCAGTCGCTCGAACCGGTCGCCGCGCGCATCGGTGCCCGGCGCATCGCGCTCGATGGCTCCGGCGCAGGCGAAGCGCTCGACGCATGGCTCGCGCCGCAGGGTGCCCGGCCGCGCGAGGTGCCCATCGAGCCGCAGTGGGCGTTCAACATCATCTATTCCTCCGGCACCACGGGCACGCCCAAAGGCATCGTCCAGTCGCACGCGATGCGCTGGAGCCACGTGCAGCGCGCCGCGACCTACGGCTACGACACCTCCAGCGTCACGCTGCTTTCCACGCCGCTGTATTCGAATACCACGCTGGTGTGCTTCTTTCCCACCCTGGGCCATGGCGGCGCGGCGGTGCTGATGCCGAAGTTCGATGCGGCGGCCTACCTGGAACTGGCTGCCCGGTACCGCGTCACGCACACCATGCTCGTGCCGGTGCAGTACCGCCGGCTCATGGCGCTGCCGGCCTTCGATTCGTTCGACCTGGGCTCGTACCGCATTAAATTCTCGACCAGCGCGCCGTTCCAGGCGGCGCTGAAAGCCGATGTGCTCGCCCGCTGGCCGGGTGGGCTGGTGGAGTTCTACGGCATGACCGAGGGCGGCGGCACGTGCATCCTCAATGCGCACGAGCACCCGGACAAGCTGCACACGGTCGGGCCGCCGGCGGAAGGTCACGACATCCGCCTCATCGGCGAGGACGGCGTCGAAGTCGCCGCGGGCGGGATGGGCGAGGTCGTCGGCCACTCGGCGGGCATGATGAACGGTTACCACAACCAGCCCGCGAAGACCGCCGAGGCCGAGTGGTACTCGCCCGAGGGCAAGCGCTTCATCCGCACCGGCGATGTCGGGCGCTTCGACGCCGACGGCTTCCTCGTCCTCATGGACCGCAAGAAGGACATGATCATCTCGGGCGGCTTTAACGTTTATCCCAGCGACCTCGAAGCCGTGCTCGCTGCGCACCCGCAGGTGGCCGACTGCGCGGTGGTCGGCGTGCCCTCCGAGCGCTGGGGCGAGACCCCCGTGGCCTTCGTGGTGGCCAGGCCCGGCGCAGAATTTTGCGCCGGCGCGCTGCGCGAATGGGCCAACGCGCGGGTCAACAAGGTGCAGCGGATCGCCGACGTCGAACTGGTCGACGCCCTTCCCCGCAGTGCAATCGGCAAGGTGCTCAAGCGCGCGCTGCGCGACGGCTACCGCCCCAAAGAGGCCGCATGAACGTCCTGACCGAAGACGACGAGCTGAGCGAAGTACACCACTCGCGCGCATCCAATCTCGCGTGGTCCGCGGCGGTGCTGGCCATTATCCTGGCGGTGGCTGACGCGATTGCGGGCCTCTTCGCGGGCATCGGCTATCGCCTCGACCTGTGGGGCTATCGCGACGGCATCGGCGCCCTGCCCTACGTTTTCTGGGTCGCCACGGGGACCTGCGTGGTGGCGATACTGGCCGCCGGCGCGGGCATCGCGTTGCGGCGCGTGGGCGCGGTGGTCCTCGGGGTGATCGCGCTCGCGATCGCGGGCGTCACCGCCTATATCCCTTGGAGCATGCGCGAGGCTGCGCGCAACGTGCCGCCGATTCACGACATCACCACCGACCTCGCCAACCCACCGCAGTTCGTGCGCATCGCCACCATGCGCAAGAAGACCGACCACCCCACCGCGTACGACGGTCCGGAGACCGCCGCGATGCAGGCGAAAGGCTACCCGGACATCGCGACTCTGGTGATCAAAGCCGAGGCCGCGCGCGTGTTCGAGGCCTCGCGCCAGGTGGCCTCGGCGATGGGGCTCGAAATCATCGATGCCGAACCGATCCAGGGGCGCATCGAAGCCACCGACCGATCGCTGCTGTTCGGCTTCGAGGACGACTTCGTGGTGCGCATCGTGCCCGACAGCAACGGGACGACGCGCGTGGACCTGCGCTCCAAGTCGCGCGTCGGGCGCAGCGACCTCGGCATCAACGCCACGCGCATTCGCGTCTTCAGCAATTCGCTGCGCCGTAAGCTGGGCTGAGTCAGTCGATCAGGGATTGAGCTGGCCGCGGATCTCGCCGCCCTTGTGTGCGGCCGAGTGCACGTTCACGTACAGGTTGCCCATGCGGAAGGCTTCGTATTGCGGATCGGTGAGCCGCGCGCCCGAAGGCACCGACCAGACGTTCTCGCCGGTTTTCACCAGGCCGACCGACACCGGGCCATTCTGCCCGCGCGGGCCGGTGTGAATATGCGCGGCTACCCCCGCTACGCCGGTCGTGGTCACGCTGCCGCTAACGCTCCTGTCCGCGCCGATGTTGATCGTTCCCGCGCCGCGCGCCGCGGTGGCCACGGGTGGCACTTCCTCGCCGCCACTGAGGGTCACGTTCACCATGTGGTGGGTGTTCGCCATCGACTTCATCTCGGCGCATCCGGTCACGGCGAGCGCCGCGACGCTGATGCCTGCCACGCAGGCCTTGCGAAACCATTGGTTTGAGTGCATGGAATGCCTCCGTTGGGGGTTGTGGGCGGGGATCGCGCGAAAGCGCTTGGTTCCGCCCTTTGAAATTTAGGCGTACAGCTTACCGCCGTATGTGCGCCATCGCACAGAATACAGCCCGCTTTGGCACACGGGGATGCCCGGTTGGCTTGCGAGTCGAAAAGCGGCAATGCGATTGGAATACCGCGGCACCGACACCTGTGTCGCGAATGGCGGACAGCACGCCAAGAAGCTGCGCCCGCAGCATGGTTAGGTCGCGCACAGACCCTCGGGACCCGAAGCCGGACACTGGGGCCATTGCAACTTTACCCAACGCTAAAGGCATCCCAATGAACAGCATCATTTATCTCGTAGGACTGGTGGTGGTGATCATCGCCATCATGTCTTTCGTCGGCCTGTACTAACACTATGCAACTCGGCGGACAGGGAGCAAGCGGCAACGTCGAAGACCGCCGCGGCATGGGGGTGGGCGGTGGTCTCGGCCTCGGGGGCATCGTGGTGGCGGTCATCGCCTATTTCCTCGGTTTCGACCCGGGCACCGCAATCAATGTCGCCCAGCAGGTCACACCGCACAAGGAAGCGCGGGAAGTGGCGAAGGGCGCGCCCAGCGATGAAATGGGCCAGTTCACGGCCAAAGTTCTCGGCAGCACCGAAAAGGTGTGGAGCGGCATCTTCAAGCAGAACAACGCGCAGTACCGCCCCCCCACGATGGTCCTGTATGACGGCCAGGTGCGTTCGGCCTGCGGCATGGGCCAGGCGGCGATGGGCCCGTTCTACTGTCCCAACGACGAAAAGCTGTATCTCGACCTGGCGTTCTTCCGCGACCTGCAGACCCGCTTTCGCGCCCCCGGCGACTTCGCCCAGGCTTATGTGATCGCCCACGAAGTCGGCCACCATGTGCAAAAGCTCACCGGAACTTTCGAGCGCGACCAATCCCAGGGCGCGAAGTCCTCGGGAGCCAATGGCGGTGCCGTGCGCATGGAGTTGCAGGCCGACTGTTACGCCGGCGTTTGGGGACATCACGCCGGCACGATGAACCAGCTCGACCCGGGCGACGCCGCCGAGGCGCTTGCCGCCGCCACCGCCATCGGCGACGACCGCCTGCAGAAACAGACCCAGGGCCGCGTGGTTCCCGAGTCGTTCACCCATGGCACGTCCGAGCAGCGGGTGCGCTGGTTCAAGCGCGGGCTCGATTCGGGACAACCGAAGGACTGCGACACCTTCGCAGCCGGCGCACTTTAGGCACCGCACCACCCCTGCCCCCCGCGCGCGCCGCGGCTCAGCCTTGCGGGTAAACTCGCGGGCATGAACAAGCTCCCCGCAGTCTTCATGCGCGGCGGCACCAGCAAGGCCCTGATGTTCCACCTGCGCGACCTGCCCGCCGACTTTTCGAAGGCTACGTGTACCCATGAACCCAGCGCTCAACCTCCAGTTCCGCCGGTTGCTCGAATCCCGCCAGGCCACGCTGCTTCCGGGCGCGGCCAACGCCCTCGCCGCGCGCGCGATCGAGGACGCGGGGTTCGACGCCATCTACATCACTGGCGCCGGCATCGCCAATACCTTCCTCGGCATGCCCGACATTGGTCTCACCACATTGACCGAGGTCGCCGCCCATGTCGCGGCGATCCGAGACGCGGTACAGCTCCCGCTCATCGTCGACGGCGACACCGGCTTCGGCAACGCGCTCAACATGGCGCGCACGATCCGTGTGCTCGAGCGCTCCGGCGCCAGCGCCATCCAGATCGAGGACCAGGACTTTCCCAAACGCTGCGGGCATTTCTCCGGCAAGGCAGTCATCGACGCGGCCGAGATGGTGCAGAAGATCAAGGCCGCGGTCGACGCGCGCACCGACCCGAATTTCATCATCATCGCGCGCACCGACTCGCGCGCGGTCGAAGGCTACGAGGCCGCGGTCGAGCGGCTGTCGATGTACCACGAGGCCGGCGCCGAGGCGACCTTCCTCGAAGCGCCGGTGAGCCTGGAGGAAATCCGCAAGATCCCCACGGCCGTACCCGGCCTGCCGATCCTCAACATCGTGTTCGGCGGCAAGACGCCCATGCCGGAACAGGAAGAGCTCAAGGCGCTGGGTTTCAGCGGCGTGCTGTATGCCAACACCGCGCTGCAGGCGGCGCTGGCCGGGATGCAGCAAGCCCTCGCCCACCTGCACAAGCAGGGCTCGCTCAAAGGGGCCGAGAGAATGCTGGCCGGTTTCGCCGAGCGCCAGAAGGCGGTCAACAAGGATGTGTTCGACGCGCTCGAAAAGAAGTACGCCCTGCCCGACAAATAGCGGAGCCTGCCCATGAATGCGAGCGCACCAGCAACCACCCAGTCACCGCGCGCCGCGGAGGTGAAGCATGTGCGCGTCTACGACGCTGAATCGCTGGCCTGGCAAACGGCGGGCAAGTCGGGCCTCGCGCTCAAGCCGGTGCGCGAAGACCGCGAAAGGGGACGCTTCCTCGGTCTGGTGGGTTTCGAGCCCCTCACGCAGAGCGGGCTGCACCAGCACCTGGGCGTGGCCACCAGCTTCGTCCTCGATGGCAGCCTTACTGACTACCAGGGCGCGATCCAGTTGCACGAAGCGGGCATCAACCTGAAGGGGGCGACGCACGACGCCATCGCCTACCAGCGCTCGCTGCTGGTGTCGCGGCTGGAAGCGCCGGTGATCTATCCCGAAGCCACCGACCGGGAGTACGCGCTGCACACCGGGCCGCGCTTCGGTTCGATCCGCAACCCCAACCCGGAGGCGCAACCCGATATCAACGTGCCCGTCGATGCGCTGCACGCACTCCCCACCGGCGTGGCAGGTGTCACACGCAAGATGATCTTCGACTACTCGCGCGCAAGTGGAGAACACCGCTATGTACAGCTCGGGATGATTCCCGGTGCGCGCACCCCGGCCTTCACCACCACCGCGCCGCTCGAATTCTGGGTGCGCGCTGGCGACCTCCGAATCGGCGATGCAGTGGCCCATGCCAACTGCTTCGTCATCGTCGAGCCCGGCGCCACGGTAAGCATCGAAACCGATTTCGGCGCGCTGTTCCACGCGTGGTCGGAGGGCGAGATGCAGTGGACCGACGGGGACCAGGGCATGGACCTGTTCGGTTTCTGAGGCCCGGCCGCCACCCTGATACATCGCATTCGACGCGCGGGCCGCAACATTGCGCCCGACCTTGCCTTTCCTGAAGCATCCCATCGGAGCCCAGCCATGACGACCCAACCCGCCTCTCCCCGCCGAGCGATCCTCATCACTGGCGCAGCCACCGGCATAGGCGCCGCCACCGCACGGCGCTTCATCGACGAAGGCTGGCACGTGGCGATCAACTGCTTCGATGCCTCACAGCGCGACGTCGCGGGCGCAGTCGCTTCCGCAGTCACCTCAAGCGCGAAGCAGGCCGGGCAGCAGGCGGTGGTGCTCGAGGGCGATGTGACGAAGGATGCCGATTGCGTTTCGCTGGTGGAGCGCGCTGTGAAGGCGTTCGGCCGGCTCGATGCGCTCGTCAATGCCGCCGGCATCAGCAAGATGGTGCCGCAGCCGGACCTGCACGGGCTGTCGGTCGAAGACTTCCAGCGCATCTACGCGGTCAACACGATCGGCACCTTCCTCATGATCCGCGCCGCCGCGCCGCACCTCAAGGCGACCGGCAAGGGCGCGGTGGTCAACATCACTTCGCGCGCCGGCGTGACCGGCGGCGGCTCGTCGATCGCCTACGCCGCCTCCAAGGGCGCATCGAACACGCTGACGCTGTCTCTCGCGCGCGTGCTCGCCCCCGAGATCCGCGTCAACGCGGTCTGCCCTGCGCTCACCGAGCATGGATTCGTGGAGCGCCTCGCGCCCGAATCGTTTGCCGAGCGCAAGGCGCGCCAGATCGCGCTCTCGCCGCTCAAGCAGATCGGCAAACCCGAAGAGGTGGCCGAGACCATCCACTGGCTGGTCACGAGCGCGTCGATGATGACCGGCACGCTGCTCGACCTCGATTTCGGCATGCACCTGAACGCGACCTGAGCGGAACGCGCGCCGCCACGTGCGAACCGACAAAATCGTCGACTGACGCACGCGAAATACTGCCAATTTCAGCCTGACCCCCGCGCCGTTATTGGCTTTGCGG